>NZ_JBGGKT010000006.1:0-299447 GCF_041287115.1 Mycobacterium sp. pV006
CCACCATTTCGCAGCAGCCGCCTGATCGGCGCAGAGCGACAGCCTACCTCTGACTGCCGCCAATCTTTGCAACAGAGCCGCTGCGCGGGGTCGATGTCGACCAGATCCAGTCGCCAGCCCTGCGGAATGAACAGTCCAAAGCGCATAGTGCCCGACTCTAGGTGTCCGAACGCGCCACCGGCAGACCGCCCGCGAAAGTCGTGTCGATGTCGTGGCATCTCAGTACGTTCACCCCATGGCTCTTTCCCCACCCGAACGCGAGGCTTTCCTCGCCGAACCGCATGTGGCCGCGCTGTCCGTCCACGCCGGAACTCGTCGCGGCCCGTTGACGGTGCCCATCTGGTACCAGTACCGACCCGGTGGTCAGCTGTGGTTCAGCACCGGCGCCGGTTCCCGCAAACACCGGCTGATCGAGGCGGCCGGCTACGTGTCGCTGATGGTCGACCGCGTCGAACCGACGGTGCGCTACGTCGCCGTCGACGGCCCGGTGCTCCGCATCGAACCCGGCACCGACGAACAGCTGGTGGAGATGACCCGGCGCTACCTTCCCCCGGACAAGGTCGAGGATTACCTCGAATACGCACGGCGCGAACACGGCGAGAGCATCGCGGTGTTCGTCGAACCGGAGCACTGGCTGTCGGCCGACCTCGGGTCGTTCTAGAGGTCAGCCGCGATACATCGCCGCGACGGCCGGCAGACTCACCTTCAGCGCCGGGTTGCGGGGCAACTCGTCGACGACGACGAAGCCGACCGGCACGTTGTAGACGGGAAGTCGTTGGCGGACCAGGTTTTCGAGCTCCTCGCTCGAGGGTGCAGTCACACCCGGCGTGACTTCCACCGCGGCGAAGGGCACCTGTCCCAGCCGCGCGTCCGGCACGCCGACGACGCACGCGTCGCGCACGTCCGGGTGGGAGATCAACACGCGCCGCACGGCCTCGGGAAGCACCTTGAAGCCTCCGCGGTTGATGGCGCCGTCCGCGCGCCCGTGCAACGTGACGAACCCGTCCGCGTCGACGCTGGCGATGTCGGTCGTGCGGATCCAGTCGGGGCTGATGGGCGCGACCTTGGCCTCCAGCAGTCCCTGCTCTCCGGCCGGCAGTTCCGCTCCGGTCTCGGGGTCGACGATGCGCAGTTCGGTGTCGGGTAGGGCCCGGCCCACGCTGTGCCGTTTGGAACTGCCGAACTCGGCGATCATCTCCGGGGTCCATGCGCACAGTGAGCCCGCGAATTCGGTTGCCCCGTAGGCCAACCGGATCGGTATGCCATATCGGTCCTCGAACTCGTCGCGGGTTTCGGGATCCAGGGGGCCCGACGCGCTGATCAGGAACTCCAGGGACGCCAGGTCCTCCTTCGCGACGTCGGCGTCGAGCAACATCCGGATGACGGCAGGTTGCACGCCGGATCGGGTGATGCGGTAGGTCTTGATCGCGCGGACGTACCCATCCACGCTGAACCGTTCGAGCATCACGATGCGCCGGCCGTTGTAAATGCCGGCGATCAACTGGCAGACGCCGATGCCGCCGAACTGCCAGTACGCGAGTTCCGGTGGCGCGTCGGTCGGCGCCTTCTCACCACTGGTCACGCTGAACACCGTGCGCTCGAGCACGGCCACCTTGATCGACTGCCGTTTCGGTGGGCCGGTGGTCCCGCTGGTGAGGATCTGCAGAGCGACGTCGGGCTCGGCCAGGGTGTGCGCGCGACCGGGATCGCGGGGTCTCACCTGGCTGACGATCGGATCCGACCGATCGATCGCGACAGCGGCGCTGCCGGTACGCGCGACCGCCGCGCGCATCTCCTGCGACCAGTCGTGGGCATCCGCGATGATCGCCGCCAACGCGAGTTGGTCGATGTCGTCGGCGATTGCCCGGTCCGACTGGAACGAATAGATCATCGACACCGGGCGACCCGCTGCGAGACAGCCCACGATCGTCGCGGCGTGCTGCAGTCGGTTACGCACCACCAGACCGACCGGCGCACGACGCGGCACCCCTGCGCGGTCGAGCACCGCCTCGACCGCGGCGCCAAAGGCACTGACCTCGCGGCCCGAATACCAACGGCCCTCGAACTCGATACACGGTGCGTCGCCGTATGAAGCCAGACCTGCGGCGAACCTGTCGGTGAAATTCTCGGGCACGGCGTCATTGTGCCGGGTGCACGGCCGCCATTGTCTGCATCTTTTCGTCACCCGGCACCCGAGCGACTGTCGTCGGCTCGCGGCGATGCGGCATCCTGTGGGCATGTCCGTCACACGACCCTCACCCCGGCCGCGCATCAAGTGGGCACTCACGAGCAACCTCGGCGCGCTGCGTGCCTTCGCCGCCGGCATCCACATCGCCAACGGCCTCGCCCACGGCGTTTTCCCGCCCGAGCACTCACGCACCCGCGCCTGACCCCCTCGTGAAACGCGAAAGCCCCTGCCGGAGCAGGGGCTTCGCGTCTAACAGGCGTCTTACGAGTCTTACGTCGTCAGCGAGGCAGGCGGGTTGAAGCGCTCGCCGTAGCGCTCGGCCAACTGCTTGGCCCGCGCCACGAACGCCTCCTTGCCGACACCGAGCTCACCCTGGTAGCCCACGATGAACTGCGCGCTGCCGCCCGTGTACGGCGGGAAGCCGATGCCCATGATCGAGCCGATGTTCGCATCGGCGGTCGAGGTGAGCACGCCCTCGTCGAGGCACTTCTGCGTCTCGAGCGCCTCGGCGAACAACATGCGGTCGATCATGTCCTGCAGGGGGATGTCCGAGCTGCCCGAGTTGAACGTCTCGGCCAGGCCGGGCCACAGGCCGACCCGCTTGCCGTCGACGTACTCGTAGAAGCCCGCACCCTTGAGCCGCGACGGACGACCGATCTCGATCATCTTGTTGACGACCGCCTCGGCCGGGTGCGCCACGTGGGTGCCGCCGGCGGCCTCGGTCGCCTTGCGGGTTTCGGTGGCGATCTTCTGCATCAGCTCGAGGTTGAGCTCGTCGGACAGCTGCAGCGGAGCCGCCGGGTAGCCGGCCTGCGAACCGGCCTGCTCGATGCTGGCCGCGGGCACGCCCTCACCGAGCATCGCCAGCGCCTCGTTGACGAAGGTCCCGATGACACGCGAGGTGAAGAAGCCACGGCTGTCGTTGACCACGATCGGGGTCTTGCCGATGGCCAGCGTGTAGTCGAACACGCGGGCCAGCGCCTCGTCGGAGGTCTTCTCCCCCTTGATGATCTCCACCAGCGGCATCTTGTCGACGGGCGAGAAGAAGTGGATGCCGATGAAGTCCTCCTGGCGCTTCACGCCGGTCGCCAGACCGGTGATCGGCAGCGTCGAGGTGTTCGATCCCAGCAGCGCGTTCGGTTCGACGATGTCCTCGATCTCCTGGAACACCTTGTGCTTGAGTTCCTGGTTCTCGAAGACGGCCTCGATCACGAAGTCGACGCCCTTGAGGTCGGCGGCATCGGCGGTCGGGGTGATCCGGGCCAGCAGCGCGTCGGAGCGCTCCTTGGTGGTTCGCCCTCGCTCGAGCGCCTTGGCTTCGAGCTTCTCGGAGTAGCCCTTGCCCTTGTCGGCGGCTTCCTGCGAGACGTCCTTGAGCACGACGTCGAAGCCGGCCTTGGCCGACACGTAGGCGATACCGGCGCCCATCATGCCCGCGCCCAGCACACCGATCTTCTTGATCTCCTGCTTGGCGATGCCGTCGGGCCGTGAGGCGCCGCCGTTGATGGCCTGCATGTCCAGGAAGAACGCCTGGATCATGTTCTTCGCGGTCTGACCGGTGACCAGCGTGGTGAAGTAGCGGCTCTCGATGCGGCATGCGGTCTCGAAGTCGACCTGCGCGCCCTCGACGGCCGCGTTGAGGATGGCCCGGGGTGCCGGCATCGGTGCGCCCTTGAGCTGCTTCTTCAGCAGGGCCGGGAACGACGGCAGGATCGATGCCAGTGCCGGCGAGGTCGGGGTGCCGCCGGGCATCTTGTAGCCCTTCGCATCCCACGGCTGGGTGTGTGCCTCCGGATTGGCCTTGATCCAGGCCTTGGCGGCGGGAACCAATTCCTCGACGCTGCCGACCAATTCGTCGACCAGCCCGATCTCCTTGGCCTTGCCCGGCTTGAAGCGGGTGCCCTGGCTCAGTACCTCCATGAAGGCCTTCTGGATGCCGAACATGCGCACGGTGCGGGCGACGCCGCCGCCACCGGGCAGCAGACCCAGCGTGACCTCGGGCAGCCCGATGACGACCCCCTTGACGTCGGCGGCGATGCGGTGGTGACAGGCCAGCGCGATCTCCAGGCCGCCACCGAGCGCGGCGCCGTTGATGGCGGCCACAACGGGCACACCGAGGGTCTCGAGCTTGCGCAGGTCGGCCTTGATGAACTCGACCTCGGCGAACGACTCGGCCGCGTTGTCGGGCCCGACGTTCATCATGCCCTTGAGGTCACCGCCGGCGAAGAACGTCTTCTTCGCGCTGGCGATCACCACGCCGGTAATCGAATCCTTTTCTGCCACAAGTTTATCCACGGCATTGTGCATGGATTCCTTGTAGTGCTCGTTCATCACGTTCGCCGAGCCGGTCGGGTCGTCGAGCGTCAGGGTGACGATGCCGTCGGCATCCTTGTCCCACTTGATGGTGTTCTCAGCCATGATTTTTCAGTCCCTTGTTCCGACTCGCGCTCAGACGCGCTCGATGATGGTGGCCACGCCCATGCCGCCGCCGACGCACAGCGTGATCAGCGCACGGCGAGCGCCGCGGCGCTCGAGCTCGTCGACCATGGTGCCGGTGATCATGGCGCCGGTGGCGCCCAGCGGGTGGCCCATCGCGATCGCACCACCGTTGACGTTGAGCTTCTCGTCGGGAATGTTCAGGTCCTTCTGGAACTTCAGCACCACCGACGCGAACGCCTCGTTGAGCTCGAACAGGTCGATGTCGTCGACCGTCAGGCCGGCGCGGTCGAGCACCTTCTTCGTGGCCGGGGTGGGCCCGGTGAGCATGATGACCGGGTCGGCGCCACTGGTGGCGGTCGCGACGATGCGGGCGCGCGGGGTAAGTCCCTGCGACGTGCCGGCCTTCTCCGAGCCGATCAGCACCAGTGCGGCACCGTCGACGATGCCCGAGCTGTTGCCGCCGGTGTGGACGTGGTTGATCTTCTCGACGAAGTGGTACTTCTGCAGCGCCACGTCGTCGAACCCGCCCATCGCGCCGACAGTGTCGAACGCGGGCTTGAGCTTGCCCAGGCTCTCCACGGTGCTGCCGGGCCGGATGTGCTCGTCATGGTCGAGGACGACCAGACCGTTCTGGTCGCGCACCGGCACCACGGACTTGGCGAAGTAGCCACCGGACCACGCCGCAGCCGCACGTTCCTGCGACCGCGCGGCGTAGGCGTCGACGTCCTCGCGGGAGAAGCCCTCGATGGTGGCGATCAGGTCGGCGCCGATGCCCTGGGGCACGAAGCCGATGCGGTAGTTGGTCTCCGGGTCCGACGCCCAGGCGCCCCCGTCGGAGCCCATGGGCACGCGGCTCATGGACTCGACGCCGCCGGCGAGCACCAGATCGTCCCAACCGGAGCGCACCTTCTGGGCGGCCATGTTGACGGCTTCCAGACCCGAGGCGCAGAACCGGTTGAGCTGCACGCCGCCGGTGGTCTCGGGCAGGCCGGCCACCAGGCCGGCGGTGCGGGCGATACACCCGCCCTGGTCGCCGACCGGGGAGACGACACCGAGGATCAGGTCGCTGATCAGGTTCTCGTCGAGGTCGGGGAAACGGGTGCGCATCTCGTCGATCAGTCCGACGACGAGGTTGACGGGCTTGATCTCGTTCAGGGCGCCGCCGCGCTGCTTGCCGCGCGGGGTGCGGATGGCTTCATAGATGAAGGCTTCTTCGGACATGTGTTCTCCAGGTCCTGTTCAGGGTTTTCGCGGGCGTGACACCCGCGCGGAGAGGCAGAGCCTCTTCGCGCGATGCTAACAGCCTCGCCCAACCCGTTGGTCGGGACCGTTGGAGAACTCCCGGACGGCTAGTCGGGTGAACCTTCGCTGCTGTCGAAGAACGACCACTCGCCGTCGTGTTCGACCTCCATACGCCACCCCAGTTCGTCGTACTCCGCCTTCTGGTCCACGAACCAGGCATGGGCGTCGTCGGCGCTTTCGATGTCCTTGGTCTCGACGACTTCACCCTTGGGATTGAGAACTCGGTAAGTAGCCATGCCGGTCCTGTTCCCCTCCGACGGTGTCCACACACCTACCGGGCACGGCGCTAGGCTCCGAAGTCGTGACGGTTCCACGGTTACGGCCGTACGCGGTGACCATTTTCGCCGAGATGTCAGCGCGCGCCGCCGAGGTCGGCGCGGTCAACCTGGGACAGGGCTTCCCCGACGAGGACGGTCCGGCCGCCATGCTGGACGCCGCACGTCAAGCGATCACCGACGGGGTCAACCAGTACCCACCCGGACTGGGTATCCCGGAGCTCCGTCAGGCCATCGCCGAGCAGCGCAAACGCCGGTACGGCGTCGACTACGACCCGGACACCGAGATCCTGGTGACCGTCGGCGCCACCGAGGGCATCGCGGCGGCGGTGCTCGGCCTGGTCGAACCCGGGTCGGAGATCCTGTTGATCGAGCCGTTCTACGACTCCTACTCGCCGGTGATCGCCATGGCCGGCTGCCACCGTCGTGCGGTTCCGCTGGTACCCGCGGGACGCGGGTTCACCGTCGACGTCGACGCACTGCGCGCTGCCGTCACGCCTAACACCGGGGCGCTGATCGTGAACTCCCCGCACAACCCGACCGGCATGGTGGCAAGCGAGGACGAGTTACGCGCGATCGCCGAGCTCGCGGTGGCCGCGGACCTGCTGGTGATCACCGACGAGGTGTACGAGCACCTGGTCTTCGACGGGCACACCCACCATCCGCTGGCCCGGTACCCGGGGATGGCCGAACGCACCGTGACCGTCTCCAGTGCGGCCAAGATGTTCAACGTCACCGGCTGGAAGATCGGGTGGGTGTGTGGCCCGAGCGATCTCGTCGCGGGGGTGCGAGCCGCCAAGCAGTACCTGACCTACGTCGGGGGGTCTGCGTTCCAGCCCGCGGTCGCGCAGGCACTGGCCACCGAGGATGCGTGGGTGGAGGCGCAACGGGCCTCGCTGGAGTCGCGACGGAACACGTTGGCAGCAGCGTTGAGTGACATCGGCTTCGACGTGCACGACAGCGCCGGTACGTACTTCCTGTGCGCGGACCCGCGCCCGCTGGGCTACGACGACAGCGCGCAGTTCTGCGCCGACCTCCCCGAACGCATCGGCGTGGCCGCCATCCCGATGACGGCGTTCTGCGATCCCGCCGCCCCGCACGCCGATCAGTGGAAACACCTGGTGCGGTTCGGGTTCTGCAAGCGCGAGGACACCCTCGACGAGGGAATCCGACGACTGCAGGCGCTGCGCTAGCGTTTCGACGAACTGAGCACCCGGCGCTTGAGGTCCTCGAGCGCGACGTCGAGCACCATCCGCCGGGCGCGCTTGAGCAGGAAGTCCGGCACCGGAGCGGCGAGGTCGAGGATCAGGTCGAATCGCACGCGAGTCTGGTCCTCGCCCACCGGCGTCAAGTTGTATTCACCGTGCTGGCCCCGCTGTGTCTTGGTGCTCGCGGCATCCCAGACCATCCAGTCGTCGCCCCAGTGGTACTCCAGGATCTCCCGGTCGGTGATCCCCATGATCTTCACCGTGGTCCTGACCCGGTGGGGCCGGCCGTCGGGATGCCGGTCGAGCACCTCGGCGTCCTTGTGCAGCGGCGACCACTCCGACATCTCCTCGACGTCGGCGAGCGCTTCCAGGATCACGCGTGGCGGGGCCTCGATGACCGTCTCACTGCTTGCCCGAACCGCCATACCGGCAAATGATAGTCCCGAGACCTGCCTCTTGCAGAAGTTTGCTCAGCTAATTCTGCGTACCGGTCTGATCACTGTTTGGCGACTTTGAGCACCTGCTTGCGCAGGCCGTCGGTGGCCGTCTCCATCCCACCCTTGAGGGCCCGCTTGAGCACGAAACCGGGCATCGGCACCGACAGGTCCAGGGCCATGTCGAACCGCACGCGGGTGGCGTCTCCCTCGGGTGTCAGCGTGTAGCCGGCGTCCTGGGCCTTCAGCTGGCCCGCCGACACCAGGGTCCAGGTCACCGAGTTCGGCCCCCAGGTGTACTCGAGCACCTGCTCGTCGGTCAGCCCGGCCGCCTTGACCTTCATCTTGACCTTCTTGGGCCGGCCGTCGTCGAACCGCTCGAGCACTTCGGCCTGCTGGTACTGGGGGGACCACGACGGCGTGGATTCCACGTCGGCGATCACGTCCAGGATCTGCTCGGGCGTGGCTTCGATCACGACTTCGCGGGAGTCTCGGGTTGCCATCCCGAGACGATAACCGCCTACCGACCGTGGTGGCTCAGTAATGCGATCGATGCCTCGACCGCTTCGTCGGTCACGTCGCCGAGCTCGCCGCCCTCTTCGACGGTGATGGCCGTCAGCTCGCGCAGGCCGCCCAGCAGCATGATGATCCGCTGACGCGAGATCGGGCTGACACCGGCGGAGCGGAACTCGTCGGTGGCCGAGATCGCGTCGACCATGCCGATGAACGCCTCCAGCGCCTCGCGCTGCAGACCGCGGGCCGCCGCGCCCAGAGACGGCACGTCACGGATCCAGCTCAGCATCAGCGCCGATCTGTCCTCGCCGGTGGCGATCCACGCCTCGACGGCCTGCCGCACCTGCTTCTGCCACGGGGCGCTGACGTCGACGGCCTCGGATATCTGCCGCACCTGTTGGGCGTTGGCGTCGGACAGCAGTTCGATGAAGCACGCCTCGCGGCTGTCGAAGTGCTCATAGAAGGTCCGGCGGGAGGTCCGGGCCCGACGCACGATGTCGGCGACGGTGGTCTTGGCGTAGCCCTGCTCGGCGATGGACTCCTCGAGCGCGTCGAGCAGCCGCTGTCGGAATCCGTTGCGTGTCATGTCGGAGGACATGATCGCACGTCAGCGGCAGTAGTTGCGGGTGGCGGCGGTCAGCGCCCGACGGTGGAGGTCATCGAAGCCGCGCCCGGTGGCCACGGCGTCCTCGGCCCGGCCCAGTTCCATCCGGCACATCGGCGATGACAACGCCTCACGTCGATCGGCCAGCAGCGTGACGAGTTCGCGGTTGACCGCATCCAACACCGCCCGCGACGCGGCCAGATCCTCCGCAGGCGCCGGCGCGGACGCCGGGTCCAGCGTCCACTGCGACAGCCGCGCGTACTGGATGCCGACCGACGCGTCGATCTGGTCGCGGAACACCGCGGTGACTTGAGCGGGGTCGACGCCGAGGGTGGTCGCTTCGGCGACGGCGGCGTCGATGACCTGTTGTTCGCGCCGGGGATCCTTGACCGGTTGCCCCGAGTGGAACTTCGACAGCGCCACCGGGTCGGCGACCTCGAGCCGGCGGGCGGTGGCGTCCACCAGGTCGGTCAGGGTGCTGTGGGGTTGCGCGGCGGCGACAGGGGCGACCAGCAGGGCCAGGACCGCGCACACCGCGGCCCAGGCCGCGGTGTGCCGGACTGAGACAGACATGGTGGCCAGGGCCGGGATCGAACCGGCGACCTTCCGCTTTTCAGGCGGACGCTCGTACCAACTGAGCTACCTGGCCGGACGGCACCGATCACTGTGCAACAAGTGCCTCGCCGTGATGGCGACCCTGACGGGACTCGAACCCGCGACCTCCGCCGTGACAGGGCGGCGCGCTAACCAACTGCGCCACAGGGCCTTACTGTGTGTCTCCCACTTCCGTGGTCGTCACGCGTACCCCCTACGGGATTCGAACCCGCGCTACCGCCTTGAAAGGGCGGCGTCCTAGGCCGCTAGACGAAGGGGGCCCAGCCGAATCTCTCCGGGGTACTCGCAACGCTTCAGTCGTTGGGAGCTTCGATAGCTTAGGGTACCGACACCCAAATCCTCAAACCGGCACCCCACCGCTATCCTTTTGGGTGCAAACGCCCCTATAGCTCAGTTGGTAGAGCTACGGACTTTTAATCCGCAGGTCCCAGGTTCGAGCCCTGGTGGGGGCACTCAGCGCAGATACAACTCGTCGCCGGTGGGATAACCGCCGCCGGTGGTGGTGATGTGCACATGGTCGTAGTGGCCGTAGCCGCCGGAGCGCGCGCCGCCGGGCGTGTAGTACACACCCCGCCAGATCGCATCCTGGATGCCGAACCGCTGCGCGTTCTGCAGCACATAGGACACGATCGCGTCGCCCAGCGCGATCCCGGCGGCCGACATCGGGTTCGGGATCATCACGTCCAGCGCCAGACCGTTGGGATGCCAACGCAGTGCGTCGGAACGGACGCCGCCGATGTCGTTGATCTCCGGGAACATCGCGCTGATGCTGCGTGCGGTCAGGATGGTGCGGACCTGCAGTCCGCGCTCGGAGGCCACCCCCGCGGGCAGCGTGCGGCTGACGACGCGCCACCGCGAGGCCGAGGCGAGCTCCACCGGCGCGTCCGCCGCCGCCGGTACTTCGGCTGTCAGATGGGCCGTGGGCGCGCCGGGCGCCGCGACGATCTCGGCGCAACAGGGCCGCTCAGGCGCGGCCGCGGGTTCCGGTGCCTGCTGGGCGACGGGCGCGACGTCGGCGACGTCGCGGAGTTGACCGCCGTCCGCCTTGGCGACGAGGAGGACCGCCGCCGGGGCGAGAAGGGCGCCGAGATAGACCGAGGGAGTTCGCCGCTCTTGGGGCTTCGAGTGCCGACCCACACAAGCAAGATACGGAAAAGTCCGGCAATGTACAGCATCGGGGTGCGAACCAGAAGGCGGCGCGCTGATCGTTACCGGACCGGGATCGTCCCGTCAGCGAAGCGTCATCGTGACTGTCGTCGCAGGTCAGCCGCTACACCACGACGAGCAGCGCCGCCACCGCCAGTACCGCCAGAACCGCGGCGGCGGCGACCATCCCGCGGGCACCCTGCGGGCGCGGCATGGGCGCGTCGAGGTTGGCGAGCATGGCCTCCGCGGTCGCGAACCGCCATCGCGGATCGGGCGACATCGCGCGCTCGATCGTGAGGGCCACCGCCGGATCGACGCCGGGCCGCAGGGCGCGCAGCGGCACCACCTGACCGCGGTAGATCGCGTCGGCCAACGCCGCGAGGTTGTCCTGGGGATAGGCGCGGCGACCCGTCAGCGCCTCGTAGGCCACCACACCCAGCGCATACAGGTCGTCGCTCGGCATCGCCGGGCGCCCGGCGATGCGGTCGGCCGGCAGGTAGGCCATGGTCCCGAAGACGCGGTTGGTCAGTGTCTGCGGTGAGTCGGCGCTCTTGGCCACACCGAAGTCGGTGATCTTCACCCCTCCCGAGGGTGTGAACAGCAGGTTCGCGGGTTTGACGTCCCGGTGCAGGACACCGCGGGCGTGCGCGGCAGCCAGCGCCGAGAGCACGTCGGTGAGGATCGCTCGGACCCGGTCCCCCGGTAGCGGACCGTAGGAAGCCAGGACATCGGCGAGGGTCTGTCCGGGGAGACGCTCCAACACGATGTAGTCGCGTCCCCGGTCGACGCCCTGATCGTGGACCGCGACCACATGCGGGTGGTTGAGAAGCGCGGCCGCGCGCGCCTCGGTCATGAAACGGCGACGGGTGTCCGGTTGGGCGCTGACCGAGGGATGGAGCATCTTGATCGCGACCGGACGGCCCAGTCGCATGTCCCAGGCGTCACGCACCTCCGCCATGCCGCCGCGGCCCAGAACGCCACGGAGTTCATAGCGGCCGCCCAGAACCTCTGGCGCCTGCATGTCCTTCAAGCTAGCCGGTACCGCCCGAAAGCAAACGCGACGACGCGACGACGGTCACACGTTCGGGCAATAGAACTGCGGTTGTCCGCGGTATTCGAGCGGCGGCAGGTTACGGGCCGGCGTCTCGACCAGCGGTGCGTCGGCGGGCAGCCGGCCCGTGGCCCGGTCCAGCGCGGAACGCTTGCGCGGGTGCATGAGCCAACGTTTCGGCAGGACCTTTCCCGCGAAGGTCACCACCTCACAGAACCGCTGGTGCAGGAATTCCTGGCGGGGCGACCAGGTGTAGCCCATCAGCTCGCGCACCGGCGGGTCGTAGAGCGCGACGGTCATGAAGTCGAGGAAGCGCTGCATGACCTTGAGGTTGAGTTTCCACAGCGGATCCGGAACCCATTCCAGCGACGGATGTTTCGGCATGGTGGACAGATCCATCACCTCGCGGGCGGCCCAGTTGTTCTCCAACACGTTGTTGCACATGTGGTCCCAGTACTCCTCGAACTCCTCCCAGGTCTTGGGGACCGGGCGCATGCTCATGCCGTACATGCGGTACCAGGTGATGTGTTCGTCGAACAGCTGGCGCTTCTCGGCTTCGGTGATCCCTCCGCCGAACTTCTCCGCGGCCAGCAGCACGGACTTGAAGAAGGTCGCGTGCGCCCAGTAAAAGACCTCCGGGTTCAGCGCGCTGTAGCGGCGACCCTGTTCGTCGACGCCTTTGATGCCGATGTGATAGTCGCGCACCTCGGCACCGGTCCTGGGCGCGCGGTCGCCGTCGAACACCACGCCGCCGATGGGATAGATGGAGCGCAGCAGCCGCGGGATGCGTTCCAGGAAGAAGATCGAGTGGTCTTTGACGGCCGCGCCGAGCTGGGGGTGCATGTTCTGCATCGACCCGGCCCAGGTGCCCTGGAACAGACCGGTCCACTGGCCGAAGTACTTCCAGGTCAGAGAGTCCGGTCCGAGCGGCATCGGCAGGTCGTCGTATCCGCCGCCGGTGACCGGGCATCCGGCGGCGACGGCCGGTCCCGGATCGCTGTCGGCCGGCTCCGGATTGCTGTTGGCCGGGCACACTGCAGACGTATCTTGAGTCACGGGCGCTCTTCCTGTCGACGCGTCACAAACTTTTGACTACACACGTTGTCATTCGAGCTTAGGAGGGTCGTGCGGTCAGGTCAACGACGCGGCAGATGGTCCGGCGTCCCCTTGTCGGATCGCCAGGCCCTGCGTCGCGACGAGTTGATCACCGCCGGGATCGCCGCCCTGGGCAATCCCGACCGTCCGGGCCTCACCGTGCGGGCGGTGTGCCGCGCAGCCGGACTGACCGAGCGCTACTTCTACGAGAGCTTCACCGACAGAGACGATTTCGTCGCCGCCGTCTACGACGAGGTGTGTACCGCCGCGATGTCGGCCCTGCGCCAGGCCGAGACCCCGCGCGAAGCGGTCGAACAATTCGTCTCGCTGATGGTCGACGACCCCACCCGCGGGCGGGTGCTGCTGCTGGCCCCCGAGGCCGAACCGGTTCTGGCGCGTTCCGGAGCGCGCTGGATGCCGAACTTCATCGCGCTGCTGCAGCACAAGCTGACGCGCATCACCGATCCCACGGTCCAGGCGATGATTGCCACCGGCCTGATCGGGGCACTCACTGCCTTGTTCACCGCCTACCTCGACGGCAGGCTGGGAGCCTCACGAGAGCAGTTCATCGACCACTGTGTTGAGCTACTGCTCAGCGGAGCAACGACTTGATAACGCTTACCACCTGCATGTGAGCTGCGGCGCGGTGGCTTGAATGTCACCGAGAGACACAGATATATTGACTGCAACTAACAGGTACAGATAACTGGGAGGCGTCGTGTCGAAAGACCTGACCGACCTGCAATTGCTGAAGGAGCTCGAGCCCGTCGTCGAGCCCCTGGTCAATCGGCATATGCGGATGAAGAAGGACTGGAACCCGCACGACTTCATCCCGTGGTCGGACGGCAAGAACTACTACGCCCTCGGCGGCCAGGACTGGGACATCGAGCAGTCCAAGCTCTCCGAGGTGGCCCGCGTCGCGATGCTGACCAACCTGCTGACCGAGGACAACCTGCCCTCGTACCACCGCGAGATCGCGATGAACTTCAGCATGGACGGACCGTGGGGCTTCTGGGTCAACCGCTGGACCGCCGAGGAGAACCGGCACGGTATCGCCCTGCGCGACTACCTCGTCGTCACCCGCAACGTCGATCCGGTCGAGCTGGAGATGCTGCGCATCGAGCAGATGACCCGCGGCTTCTCCCCCGGCCAGAACCAGCAGGGCGGGATCGAGCTGTTCGCCGAGAGCCTCTTCGATTCGGTGATCTACGTGACGTTCCAGGAGCTCGCCACCCGCGTCTCGCACCGCAACACCGGCAAGGCGTGCGACGACCCGATCGCCGACCAGCTGCTGCAGCGGGTGTCGGCCGACGAGAACCTGCACATGATCTTCTACCGGGACGTGTCCGAGGCGGGCTTCGAGATCGCCCCCGACCAGGCGATGAAGTCGCTGCACAAGGTGCTGCGCAACTTCAAGATGCCCGGCTACACGATCCCCGACTTCCGCCGTCGCGCGGTGACCATCGCCTCCGGCGGGGTGTACGACCCGAAGATCCACCTCGACGACATCGTCATGCCGGTGCTCAAGAAGTGGCGGATCTTCGAGCGCGAGGACTTCAACGGCGAGAGCGCCCGCATGCGGGACGACCTGGGCCTGCTGGTCGAGGAGCTGCAGGAGGCCGTCGACAAGTTCGAGGTCGCCAAGCAACGCCGAGAGGCGCGGTTGGCCCAGATGGCCGAGAAGAAGGCCGCCAAGGCCCAGCTCGTAGGGACTTCCGCAGCACCGTGACCACCAGCGTCGACGCGCCGCGGCCGGCCCGATCTGCACTGCGGATCGGGCCGATCGCATTGCGCAGCCCGGTCGTGCTGGCCCCGATGGCCGGTGTGACGAACGTCGCATTCCGGACGTTGTGCCGGGAGCTCGAGTTGAGCCGCGCCGGCACGGTCAGTGGGCTGTACGTCTGCGAGATGGTCACGGCCCGCGCGCTGGTCGAGCGGCACCCGGTGACCATGCACATGACGACGTTCGCCCCCGATGAGCAGCCGCGCTCCCTGCAGCTCTACACCGTCGACCCGGCCACCACCTATGCCGCGGCCAAGATGATCGTCGACGAGGACATGGCCGACCACATCGACATGAACTTCGGGTGCCCGGTGCCCAAGGTCACCCGCCGCGGCGGCGGTGCCGCGCTGCCGTACAAGCGCCGGCTGTTCGGGCAGATCGTCGCGGCCGCGGTCCGCGCCACCGAAGGCACCGACATCCCCGTCACGGTCAAGTTCCGCATCGGGATCGACGACGAGCACCGGACCCACCTCGACGCCGGGCGCATCGCGGCCGAGGAGGGTGCCGCAGCGGTGGCGCTGCACGCGCGTACCGCGGCCCAGCGGTACTCCGGGCAGGCCGACTGGGAGCAGATCGCCGCGCTGAAGGCCCACGTCCGCGACATTCCGGTACTCGGCAACGGTGATATCTTCGACGCCCGAGACGCGTTGGCCATGATGGCCGCGACCGGGTGCGACGGTGTGGTGATCGGCCGTGGCTGCCTGGGGCGGCCCTGGCTTTTCGCCGAGCTGTCGGCCGCCTTCTCCGGGGCGGAACCGGCGACACCGCCCACGCTGGGCGAGGTCGCCGCCATCATCCGAAGGCACGGCGAGCTGCTGGCCGCCCACTTCGGAGAGGACAAGGGAATGCGGGACATCCGCAAGCATGTGGCGTGGTACCTGCACGGGTTCCCCGCGGGAGCCGACCTGCGCCGATCGATGGCGCTGGTCAAGACCATCTCCGAGCTCGACGACCTGCTCGGGCAACTCGACGCCGACGAACCGTTCCCCACCGCCGCCTACGGTCCGCGCGGGCGGCAGGGGTCACCGGCGTCGGTGACGCTGCCCGAGGGCTGGCTCGACGACCCCGACGACTGCACCGTCCCGGCGGGCGCCGACGTGATGCACTCCGGGGGCTAGTCACCCGAGACCATTTCGAGAGATTTCTGACACTCAACTCGCCTGGATGTCTCTCAGGTTGTCTCAGTACGATGAGGAACCACGTGTTCGGCTCCAGTGGCGGAGTCAGAGCCAGTGCTTTATGACTGATGGCACGGGTATGGCAGTGGGTGCGCGGAACGCAACGAGGCGAGCGGGCACCGCAACGCCGAAACACCTGGAGGACCGGTACGAAGATGAGCGACGGCGACATGCAGGACGCCGCTGCCGATCGTGGCCGTCCCACGCCCGGTGACCGTCCCGACACCACGGGCGACAGTGACTGGCTTACCCGATCGTCGCGCCCGACGCCAGGCGCCGCGCCGTGGGAGCGACGAATCGATCCGCCGCCCGCCGATCCCGCTTCCGGAGCCGACGAACGCACCCCGGTCACCGTCGCCGATCTGATCGCCAAGATCCACGGTGATCAGGCACCCGTGGTCCCGCGCCGCCGGCGCGCCGCGCCGGAGCCCACTCCCCGGACGCCGGTCGAACGAGACAATGATGCCGAGGACTATCCCGCCGACGACTTCGACACCGCGGTGCTGCCCGTCGCGGTCCCCGAACCCGAACTGCCCAGCCTCGGCGCGCGCACGCCGCCCCCGCGGCCGCGACAGGCACGGACCCGCCCGCACGCGCGCACGCTGGTGGCCGGACGTACCGCCGCCGCGCTGGTCGCGGTCCTGGCCCTGGTGCTCACCGGCGGGGCCTGGCAATGGCAGTCGGCGAAGAACAACCTGCTCAACAAGGTCTCGGCGCTGGACCCCGACTCCCGCGACATCGTCGACCCCAACGCACAGTTCGGTGACGAGAACTTCCTGATCGTGGGCACCGACAGCCGTCTCGGTGACAACAGCGCGATGGGCGCCGGCACCACCGCGGACGCCGCCGGCGTGCGCTCGGACACGGTGATGCTGGTCAACATCCCGGCCAACCGCAAGCGCGTGGTCGCCGTCTCCTTCCCGCGAGACCTCGAGATCGAGCCGATGAAGTGTGAGCCGTGGGACCCCGAGACCCGCGAATACGGCGTGATCACCGACGAAGAGTCGCCCATGTACGGCATGGAAGAGGTCTACACCGAGTACAAACTGAACTCGGCGTTCGCCGTCGGTGGTCCGAAGTGCCTGGTCAAGGTGATCCAGAAGCTCTCCGGCCTGCATGTGAACCGCTTCATGGCCGTGGACTTCGCCGGGTTCTCCAAGATGGTCGACGCCCTCGGCGGTGTGGAGGTGTGCAGCACGACGCCGATCGAGGACCTGGAACTGGGCACAGTGCTGCCGCGGGCGGGCCGACAGGTCGTCGACGGGCACACCGCACTCAACTACGTCCGGGCCCGCTCGGTCACCAACGAGTTCAACGGCGACTACGGCCGGATCAAACGCCAGCAGCTGTTCCTGTCGTCGCTGCTGCGCTCGCTGATCTCCAAGGAGACGTTCTTCTCGCTGTCGAAGCTGAACAACGTCGTCAACATGTTCATCGGTGACAGCTATGTCGACAACCTGACCACCAAGGACCTGGTGGATCTGGGTCAGTCGGTGCAGGGCGTGACCGCCGGACGCATCACCTTCGTGACCGTCCCGACCGTCGGCTACGCCGACGAATGGGGCAACGAGATCCCCCGCGAAGACGACATGCGGGCGTTGTTCAACGCGATCATCAACGACGACCCGCTGCCCGAGGAACGCAACCCCGACAACACTCCCGTACCGGGCACCCCGGAGTCGCTGGCCAACAGCAACGGACAGCCCACCGACGCGTCCGGTTCGACCCCCGAGGTCATCAACGCCGTGACCACCGACCCGTCGGACGTCACGGTGCAGGTGTCGAACTCGACGGCGCAGTCCGGGCTGGCCTCATCCGCGGCCGGCGCCCTGCAGGCCTACGGGTTCAACATCACCACCCCCGACGATTACCCGGGGCCGCTGCAGCAGACCACGGTGTTCTTCTCCCCCGGCAACGAGGAGGCCGCCGCCACGCTGGCCGCGTCGTTCACCGACCCGAAGATCGAGCGGATCGGCGGTCTCGGCGACGTCGTGCAGGTCGTCCTCGGCACCGACTTCGACAGCGTCGCAGCGCCGCCGCCGAGCGGATCCTCGGTGCAGGTGCAGGTCATCCGCGGCACCAAGGACGCCGGGTCGACGGAGCTGCCCGAGGACCTCACGGTCACCAACGCCGCCGACACCAGCTGCGAGTAGAACCACCGTTTCGGCAGGTGGGGTTCACCTGCCGTTCATCGTCCGCTCGTGACGGGGGTCCCCGTGCGCCGTAGGCTTGATCCCATGCGTACCGCGTACCACGAGCAGTTGGATGCCCTGACCAGTCTCCTCGGAGAGATGTGCGGACTGGCGGGCGTCGCGATGGAGCGCGCCACCCAGGCCCTGCTGCAGGCCGATCTCGCCCTCGCCGAACAGGTCATCACCGACAACGACCAGATCACCGCGATGAGCGCGCGCGCCGAGGAGAGCGCGTTCGTGCTGCTGGCCCTGCAGGCGCCGGTGGCCGGCGACCTGCGCGCGATCGTCAGCTCCATCCAGATCGTCGCCGACGTCGAGCGCATGGGGGCGCTGGCACTACACGTCGCCAAGATCGCGCGCCGGCGCCATCCCCAACACGCGCTGCCCGAGGAGGTCAACGGCTACTTCGCCGAGATGGGCCGCCTGGCCGTCGAGTTGGGTCACAGCGCACAGGAGGTGCTGATCACCCGCGACCCCGAGAAGGCCGCGAGGATCGGCGAAGAAGACGACGCGATGGACGACCTGCACCGCCACCTGTTCTCCGTCCTGATGGACCGGGAATGGAAGCACGGCGTGGCCGCCGCCATCGACGTCACCCTGCTGGGCCGGTTCTACGAACGCTTCGCCGACCACGCCGTGGAGGTCGCACGTCGGGTGATCTTCCAGGTCACCGGCAAGAACCCGGACGAGGAGCAACTTCCGGCGTCACGCTGAGCGTGCCCGCCCCTTCGGGGGTCAGCCGAAGCGGCCGGAGATGTAGTCCTCGGTAGCCTTCTTCGACGGATTCGAGAAGATCTTCTCGGTGTCGTCGATCTCGATGAGCTTGCCCGGCCGACCTGTGGCCTCGAGGTTGAAGAACGCGGTCTGATCGCTGACCCGGGCGGCCTGCTGCATGTTGTGGGTGACGATCACGATGGTGAAGTCCTGCTTGAGCGTGGAGATCAGATCCTCGATGGCCAGCGTCGAGATCGGGTCCAGTGCCGAGCACGGTTCGTCCATCAGCAGCACGTCGGGCTGCACGGCGATGGCGCGCGCGATGCACAGCCGCTGCTGCTGGCCACCGGACAGCCCGCCGCCGGGCTTGTCGAGCCGGTCCTTGACCTCGTTCCACAGGTTGGCGCCGCGCAGAGAGCGCTCGGCGACCTCGTCGAGGGTCTTCTTGTTGCGGACACCGGCCAGCTTGAGCCCGGCCACCACGTTGTCGCGAATCGACATGGTGGGGAACGGGTTCGGGCGCTGGAAGACCATGCCGATGGTCTTGCGGACACCAACCGGGTCGATGCCGGGGCCGTAGATGTCCTCGCCGTCGAGCAGCACCGAGCCTTCGACGCGCGCCCCGGGGATCACCTCGTGCATCCGGTTCAGCGTGCGCAGCACCGTGGACTTCCCGCAACCGGACGGCCCGATGAACGCGGTGACGCTGCGTGGCTGCACCGACAGGGACACCTCGGCGACCGCATGGAACGAGCCGTAGTAGATGTTGACGTCCTTGAGATCCAGACGCTTGGCCATGACAGCTCCTAAACCTTTTTGGGGGCAAAGAATTTGGCGAGGAATCGCGCGCCGACGTTGAGCAGTGCGATCAGCACGATCAGGGTCAGCGCCGCACCCCACATGCGGTCGGTGGGCACCGGGTTGGCGCCCGCGCCGGCCGAGGTCTGGTCGTACATCATGCCGGGCAGCGAGCCCATGAATCCGCTGAACATGTCGAAGTTGATGGCCTGGGCGTACCCGACCAGGATGAGCAAAGGCGCAGTCTCACCCATGACGCGGGCCAGTGCCAGCATGATGCCGGTGACGATGCCCGACAACGCCGTGGGGATCACGATCGCCGAGATGGTCTTCCACTTCGGCACCCCGAGCGCGTAGCTGGCCTCGCGCAGATCCATCGGCACGATCCGCAGCATCTCCTCGGTGGAGCGCACGATCACCGGAATCATCAACAGCACCAAGGCAAGTGACACCGCGAACCCGGACCGTTCGAAACCCAGGGTGGCCACCCACAGCGCGTAGATGAACAGCGCCGCGACGATCGACGGCACGCCGGTGAGGATGTCGACCATGAACGTGGTGACCCTGCCCAGTCGGGTGCCGCCGCCGTATTCGACGAGGTAGATGCCGACGAACACCCCGACGGGAATCGAGATGGCCGCGCACACCAGGCCTTGCAGCAGGGTGCCGACGATCGCGTGATACGCCCCGCCGCCGGCAGCGAACGCCGTCATGCCCGCCTGCGAGTTCCACCACCAGGTGCTCGAGGTGACCGCGCCAATGCCCTTGGCCACCACGGTGTAGAGCACCCATACCAGCGGCACGAGAGCGACCAGCACCGAAGCGGTCACCAGAACGGTCGCCACCTTGTCGACCGCCTTGCGCCGGAGGCTCAGGCCCTGGAAGGTCGGCGCCTTGACGGGCTGGTCGAGTGTGCTCGTCATGACTTGCCCTTCCCGGCGACCGCGGCGCGGGCCAGCGAGTTGACCACGAACGTGAGGATGAACAGCACCAGACCCGCAGCGATGTACGCGCCGGCCTTGTACTGGTCGTTGAATTCCGAAGCCGCCGAGGCGATCAGGCTCGCGAAGGTGTACCCACCGTCGAACAACGACCACCCGAAGGCCTGCTGGGTGCCGCGCAGGATGATCAACAACGCGATGGTCTCACCGAGTGCGCGGCCCAGACCGAGCATGGCGCCGCTGATGTATCCCGACATCCCGAACGGCAGCACCGTGGTCCGCACGACCTCCCACCGGGTGGCGCCCAGGGCGAGCGCGGCCTCGATCTGACCGCGCGGGGTCTGCACGAACACCTCTCGGGTGACGGCGGTGATGATCGGCAGGATCATCACCGCCAGCACGATGCCGGCGGTGAAGATCGTGCCGCCGCCCGACACCGACGCGGTGCCGTCGGCGAACAGGAACATCCACCCCAGCGTGTCGTTGAGCCACAACGCGAACGGCTTGATCACCGGCGCCAGGACATACAGCCCCCACACGCCGTAGATGATCGACGGCACCGCGGCCAACAAATCGACCAGATAGGCCAGGGGTTGGCTGATCCGGCGTGATGCGTACTGCGTCAGATAGATCGCGATGCCCAGCGCCACCGGCATCGCCAGCAGCAGCGCGAACACCGAGACGAACACCGTGACCTGCAGCAGGTCCAGGATGCCGAAATGCATCGCCGAGGTGTCGGTGGTGATCCAGTTGCCGCCGAAGAGGAAGAAGTTCTCCTCGTTGCGGGCCAGCGCCGGGATCGCGCGCCACATCAGGAAGAAGCCGATCGCGGCGATGATCGCGACGATCAGGACGCCGGACCCTTCGGCGAGAATCCGGAAGATGCGGTCCCCGAACCGCACCTTGGCGTTCTTGGCGGGGTCCGTCGAGATCGGGGTGGGCTCGGGGAAGGGTGCGGCCAGCGCCTCACCCGATCCCGAGTCGGCTGGGTTGGGAATCGTCACAGAAGTTCCGTCGAAGCCCTTCTCGGTTCCGTGGTACGTCATTCGGTCAATCCCCATCCTCGCCTCGACACCGCCGCCGCGCCAAGGCGGCTAGGCAGTGGCGCCGATGGCGTCGACGGAGGTGAGCAACCGCTCCTTGAACTTCTGCGGCAGCGGCACGTATCCGGCCGACGACAGGTCGTTCTGTCCGTTGTTGGCCGCGGCCGTCAGGAACGACTTCACCGCGGTCGCGGTCTCGGCGTCATAGCCGTTGGAGCAGACGATCTCGTAGGTCGCCAGCATCAGCGGGTAGGCACCCGGCTCCTGGGTGCCGTAGATCGAGTCCAGGTCCAGCACCAGATCGTTGCCCTCGGACACGAACGTGGCGGCGTCGATCGCCTTGCCCGCGGTCTCGTCGTTGAGTGCGACCGCGCCCGCACCGGTGTCGATCTGCGCGTAGGGCACCCCGGCCTGGTCGGCGAAGCCCTTCTCGACGTAGCCGATCGAACCCGGGGTGGCCTGCACGGCCTGCACGACGCCGGCGGACTTCTGTGCGCCCTCCCCCGCGCCGCCTTGGAACTCGCTGCCGGCGCCCTGCGTCCACGTCTGCGGGGCGGCAGCGGTCAGGTACTTCTGGAAGTTGTCGGTGGTCCCCGACGAGTCGGAGCGGTAGACCGGGGTGATCGGGGTGTCCGGCAGGCTCGCGCCTTCGTTGAGGGCCGCGATCGCCGGATCGTTCCACGTGGTGATCTGGCCGGAGAAGATCCTGGCCAGCGTATCGCCGTCGAGCACCAGCGAGTCGACCCCGTCCAGGTTGTAGGCCATCGCGATGGGACCGAACACCAGCGGCAGGTGCCAGGCCGGGTTGCCTCCGCAACGTTGGGCGGCGGCCGCGATCTGGGCATCCGAGAGCGGGGAGTCCGACCCCGCGAAGTCGACGTTGGCCGCGATGAACTGCTCACGGCCGGCGCCGGAGCCGGTCGGGTTGTAGGAGAGGTTCTTGCCGGGGCAGGCCTGACCCCACACCTGGTTGAACACGGCGACGGCGTTCTGCTGGGCCGTGGAGCCCTCGGCGGTCACGTTGTTCTTGCCGCCGCAGTCAGCCGCCGACGCCGCACCGGTTTGCGTCCCCGTGGCCGTGGGCGCGTTGTTGTCGCTACCGCATCCCGCGAGGGTCAAGGCCGCTATCGCCGCGATCGAGGCGGTGGTGCCGAATGTCCTGCCGGTGCTCATGCGCTTCACTGATCCCACTTTCCTGATTCGATGCCGGAACGGCTGCGATCTCAGGGCAACGTATGCGGCCGTGGTGGATCGTTCGCGGACTGCGGGTGAACGCGAGGTGAACGGTTCGGCGTTCCTACCGGTTCGCCGCGTAGGCCACGTCGGTGTTGGCTATATCGAAGCCGAGGCGTTCATACGTCTTCACCGCGGCGGTGTTGTCGGCTTCGACGTAAAGCATCACGTCGGGCTCGACTCTGCCGACGGTCAGCCGCTCCGCCAGGTGGTGCAAGCCGCTCAGGGTCAGCAGCCCGCCCAGGCCGCGACCCTGCGCGGCGGGGTCGACGCCGACGACGTACACCTCACCGAGGGTCGCCGAATGCACCTTGGTCCAGTGGAATCCGAGCAGCGCACCGGACTGCTCGTCGAAGGCCATGAACAGTCCGTCGGGGTCGAACCATGCTTCGGCGCGGCGCTCGGCGATTTCGGCATCGGTCCAGCCACCCTGCTCGGGGTGCCACGCGAACGCGGCGTTGTTGACCCGCAACAGCTCGGCGTCGTCATCGGGACCCGAGTAGGTGGCCAGGCGCACTCCGTCGACCTCGGGCACCGCGGGCAGGTCCGCCAGCGGACGACTCATCTGCAGCAGCCGGCGCACAGGCACCAGTCCCAGGGCCCCGGCCGTGGCACGGGCCGGTTCGAGATCACCGTGGGCCCAGAATCGAGCGTCGGCGTCCCCGGTTTCGAGCGCGGTGCGGATCAGGTGGGCACCGATACCGCGACGACGCGCGTCGGGATGCACCACGAGTTCAGCCATGGGCGGGGCGTCGTCGGTGGCCGGCGCCAGATTGAGGTAACCCTGCACACGGTCGCCGTCGACGGCCAGAAGGTGTCGGGTCCGGTCGTGGTTCAGCGCGCGCAGTACCTGTTCGCCGACGGGTGCGACACCGTCGGCGACGGTGGCCGCCTCCACGAGTTCACGGATCTGCCGACGTCGGGTGTCGGCGAGTTCGTGCTGCCAGTCGACCGTCACGGACTCCCCAGCGCCTCGGAGACCACGTCGCTGCCGATCTCGTCGACCTCGTCGTCGTAGGGGTCGTCGTCGACCTCCTCGGGTGCCGGTGCGGCCGCTCCGCGGCCGCGGGCCGGACGGACGGCCTTGTACCCGACGTTGCGGACGGTGCCGATCAGCGACTCGTACTCGGGGCCGAGTTTGGCGCGTAGCCGGCGGACGTGCACGTCGACGGTGCGCGTGCCGCCGAAGAAGTCGTAACCCCACACCTCCTGCAGCAGCTGCGCCCGGGTGAACACCCGGCCCGCATGTTGCGCGAGGTATTTCAGCAGCTCGAACTCCTTGTAGGTGAGGTCGAGCGGTTTGCCGCGCAGACGAGCGGTGTAGGTGCCCTCGTCGATCACCAGCTCGCCGAGGCTGATCTTGCCGACGTTCTCCTGGTTGGCCAGACCGCCGCGGCGGCCGACCAAAAGCCGCAGGCGCGCGTCGATCTCGGCCGGACCCGTGCTGGGCAACAGGATCTCGTCGAGACCCCACTCGACGTTGACCGCGACCAGTCCGCCCTCGTTGACCACGGCCACCACCGGCACCGAGGTGCCGGTCGTGCCCAGCAGACGGCAGAGTCCACGCGCCGCGGCGAGGTCGGTGCGGGCGTCGACGATGGCCACGTCGGCGGAGCCGGCCTCCAGCAGCGACGACACCTCGGTGGGTGCGGTGCGCACGGTGTGCGCGAGCAGGGCCAGCGACGGTAGGACGGATTCCGGATGCGGGTCGACCGTGAGTAGCAATAGGTCCAACTGGCCCTCCAACAGCCGTGGAGATCTTCGGCAGGACACCACCGGTACGTCGTTGTCGCGCGGTGACTTCCCAGATTCATGCCTGACACACGGCCGTTACCGACCGTTGGTGGTCTAACGATAGCGCGCCACCTGCTCATACGCCGCGTCGAACGGGGACGCCGCGGCACGTGGGCAACAATGTCGGGGTGCGCAAGCTCCTCCTCGGTGGCCTCGCGACCGTGCTCACGTTGGTCCTGGGCGCGGTCGGCACGGACTTCGGCGCGGCGATCTATGCCGAATATCGCCTGGCCAGAAGCGTCCGCAGCGCCGCCGACCTGAACTGGGATCCGTCGGTGGCGATTCTGGGCTTCCCGTTCGTCGCGCAGGCGTCGCAGCACCGGTACGACGAGGTCGAGATCAAGGCCAGTGGTGTTGATCACGCGGTGATCGGCCGGGCATCGCTGGAGGCCACCCTGCATTCCGTCGAGCTTCCGGGGTCGTGGCTGGTGGCGCCGGACACGACGTTGTCGGTCGGCAAGGTGGAGAGCCGCATCATCATCGACTCCACCCATCTGGGCCGCTACATGGGCATCACCGACCTGCTGGTGGAGGCTCCGACCGTCGAGACCAACGACTCGACCGGCGGCACCACCGAGTCGGGGATCTCGAGTAACCGCGGCGTGGTCTTCACCGGTACCCCCCACCAGGCGGGGTTCGGTGAGAGGGTCAGCATCGCGGTGGATCTGTCGTTGACCGGACCGGACGACTCCACGCTGGTCCTGACCGCGACCGGAGTGCTGACGGGACCGGGCACCGCCGATCAGGACGTGCCGGAGGACCGGCTGCCGGCGGTGTTGGAGACCTTCAGCGGCTCGCTGCCGGGGCAACGGTTGCCGTTCGGGGTCCTGCCGACCAGTCAGGGGGCCCGCGGATCGGACATCATCATCGAAGGCATCACCGAGGACGTGGAGCTACGCCTGGACAGGTTCCGGCTCTCATGAGTGCGACCTGGGTCGTCGTCGTCGCGGTGTTGATCGCCGTGGCCGGCTTGGCCCTGGTGATCGGACGGCTGGTCACGCTGCGCAGCACGCTGGCCAGGGGCGCCGCGGAGTGGCCCGACGTCGACACCAGCGATCTGGGCCTGTCCGGCACCGGCCCCACGGTGCTGCATTTCTCGGCGCCGTGGTGCGGGCCCTGCGCCGGTGTCCGTCGGGTGGTCGACGAGGTCTGCGCGGAGCTGCCCCAGGTGGCCCACGTCGAGATCGACATGGACGCCAATCCCGCGGCGGCACGCAAACTTTCGGTTCTGTCGCTGCCTACGACGTTCGTCTTCGACGCCGACGGGCGCCAGCGTTACCGCACATCGGGGGTACCGACCGCCGCTGACCTGCGGTCGGTCCTTCAGCGGCTGTTGGCTTGATCACCCTGTCATTGGGTAAGCTGTCGGCCGTGTCAGCCCGCCTCGAGCTTGTGCTCACCAAGCGCCGCGCAGTGGATCTGTGCCGCGTTGCGGGCTGTTGCTGTTGTTGCTGCTGAGTAGCCGCGTCTTCGGTGTGCGTCGCACTGCCGTGAGCGGCCGCCGACCGGCCCCAGTCCGTCGATGCACCAACAGGAGCTTGATCCATGTCGAACCTCATCACCATCGGGAAGCCCCCTGCCATCCGTCGTCGCCTGACGTCGGGTGCACCGTCCCCCACGTAATCGCACCGCCCCCAACAAAACCGGAAGGACCCTCTATGGCACGCTCCGACGTCCTGGTCTCAGTCGACTGGGCCGAGAGCAATCTCGACGCTCCGAACACCGTCTTCGTCGAGGTCGACGAAGACACCAGCGCTTACGACACCGGGCACATCCCCGGTGCGGTGAAGCTCGACTGGAAGGCCGATCTGCAGGACCCGGTGCGGCGCGACTTCGTCGATGCCGAGCAGTTCTCGAAGCTGCTGAGCGAGCGCGGGATCTCCAACGACGACACCGTGATCCTCTACGGCGGCAACAACAACTGGTTCGCCGCCTACGCCTACTGGTACTTCAAGCTCTACGGCCACGAGAACGTCAAGCTGCTCGACGGCGGCCGCAAGAAGTGGGAGCTCGACGCCCGCCCCCTGTCGACCGACAAGGTGGAGCGGCCGACCACGAGCTACACCGCCAAGGCGCCCGACACCAGCATCCGCGCGTTCCGTGACGAGGTCATCGACGCGATCGGCAAGAAGAACCTCGTCGACGTGCGCTCCCCCGACGAGTTCTCCGGCAAGATCCTGGCTCCCGCGCATCTGCCGCAGGAGCAGAGCCAGCGTCCCGGCCACGTCCCGGGCGCGATCAACGTTCCCTGGAGCAAGGCCGCCAACGAAGACGGCACCTTCAAGTCCGACGAGGAGCTGGCCAAGCTGTACGCCGACGCCGGCCTCGACGGGTCGAAGGAGGTCATCGCGTACTGCCGGATCGGTGAGCGCTCGTCGCACACCTGGTTCGTCCTGCGCGAGCTCCTGGGGCACGAGAACGTCAAGAACTATGACGGCAGTTGGTGCGAATACGGCTCCCTGGTGGGGGCCCCGATCGAATTGGGAAGTTGATATGTGCTCTGCACCCAAGCAAGGACTGACGTTGCCCGCCAACGTCGACCTGGAGAAGGAAACGGTCATCACCGGCCGGGTCGTGGACGGCTCGGGGCAGGCGGTCGGCGGCGCGTTCGTCCGCCTGCTGGACAGCTCCGACGAGTTCACCGCCGAGGTCGTCGCATCGGCCACCGGTGACTTCCGCTTCTTCGCGGCACCGGGCACCTGGACGCTGCGCGCCCTGTCGAAGGTCGGCAACGGTGACGCCGTGGTCGCGCCGACGAGCGCCGGGATCCACGAGGTCGACGTCAAGGTCGCTTAGGCAGACCTCCGGTCGCGAGCAGGATCTCGACGGCGGTTAAACTCTCCGCCGTGGTGCTGTTCTTCGAGATCCTGCTCGTCGCCGCGGTCGTGGTGATCACCTGGTTCGCGTTGTACGCGGTGTATCGCCTGGTCACCGACGAGTCGTAATGACCTCCGGCGACGAGGCGGTCGCCGCTGCGGCCGAACGGGCCAAGCAGACCGCGGCGCGCAACGTTCCGTCGTTCACCGATCTTCCGGTGCCCGCCGATACCGCGAATCTGCGGCAGGGCGCCGACCTCAACGACGCCCTACTGGCGCTGCTGCCTCTGGTGGGTGTGTGGCGCGGCGAGGGTGAGGGTCGCGGCGCCCACGGCGACTACCGGTTCGGCCAACAGATCGTCGTATCGCACGACGGCGGCGACTACCTGAACTGGGAGGCCCGGTCGTGGCGCATGACCGAGGACGGCGATTACGAACGTCCCGATCTGCGTGAAACCGGCTACTGGCGGTTCGTCAGCGATCCGGCCGACCCCGGTGAATCCCAGGCCATCGAACTGTTGCTGGCGCACTCGGCCGGCTACGTGGAGCTGTTCTACGGCCGCCCGCTGAACCAGTCGTCCTGGGAGTTGGTCACCGACGCGCTGGCCCGCAGCAAGTCCGGCATTCTCGTCGGCGGAGCCAAACGGCTCTACGGCATCATCGAGGGCGGCGATCTCGCCTATGTCGAAGAACGGGTCGACGCCGACGGCGGTCTGGTTCCGCACCTGTCGGCACGGCTGTCGCGCTTCGCGGGCTGACCCACCCCGAACATGGAGCGACCCCCGAGCCGTCATCCACGGTCGGACAAAAACCGAGGGGCTCGGGGGCCGGGTGACTGCGGGGAATTCGCCAGCGCGCGCAGGTGTGCGTCAAGCGCTCCCCGGCGCTGCTAGCTCGCAGCCACCTCACATGTCCATAAGTCACTCAAAATCTCGGACCACCTCCTTTCCTGTGTACGAGCGAAGGTACCCCCGCGCCGCGACACCGACAAGGGAAATACGCTCTCAGCGATCGCGGCGCAGCGCGGCGTCGATCATCTCGGCCATGTCCTCGGCTGCCGCCGCGTGCGCCAGCTCGACTCCGTCGACGGTGTGCACGCGCGCCGCCAGCGTGATGCTCGACACCAACCAGACCCCTTGCGCGGCAACGAGATCAGCGGGCCGCAACGCCTGGTAGTCGCAGTCGTACCCCTTGTCGCGAGCGACTTCGAACAGCGCCTGCTGGGTGGTGCCGCGCAGGATCGGATACCAGGGCGGCGGGGTGAGCAGGCACGGCCGGCCGTCGTCGGACACGGTGGCGATGACGACCGTCGAGCGCGGCCCCTCGAGGATGTATCCGTCGCTGCTGACGAAGATCACGTCCCCGGCGCCACGCGCCTCGGCGTGGCGCAGCGCGGCCATGTTCACCGCGTAGGACAGCGTCTTGGCGCCGGCCAGTAGCCACGGCAACTCGTCGGTCCCGTGCGAGGTCAGTCCGCGGTCGAGGGTCACGGCCGCCAACCCGTGCCGCCGGACCTCGGCGACGCGCGCCGGCAACGCCCCGACGGTCGCGTAGGCCGTGCTGCCGGGTGCGCTCTCGCGGCCGCGGCTGTACACCAACCGCAGGACACCGTCATCCTCGGTCGCCGACGTCCAGGCCTCGACGGCGACCGCGACCGCGGCGCGCCACCGACCCAGATCGGGAGCAGGTAGGTCCATCATCTTCGCCGAGTGCGTCAGCCGTTCCAGGTGCGCGTCCAGCAGGCAGGGGCCGCCGTCGCGCACCAACAGGGTCTCGAAGATCCCGTCGCCGCGGACCGCGGCGAGGTCGTCGGCGAACAACAGCGGAACAGTCGGGTCGTGCAGCTGCCCGTCGAGGGTGACCACAACTCCGGGTCCGTCGGCCATGGACCCACAGCGTAGCCCCAGCGCCGGTCACCGAATCCGTAGAGTTGACCTATGTCCGCTGTCCCCGCACCTGATTCCGGACCCGATGCCGGGGCCGTCTGGCATTACGGCGATCCCCTCGGCGAGCAACGGACGGCCCGCGACGGCGCCGTCGTGGTCGAGCGGTCCCACCGCGGGGTGCTGACCCTGACGGGCGCCGAGCGCAACACCTGGCTGCACAGCCTCTCCACGCAGCACGTCAGTGACGTCGCCGACGGCACCACCACCCAGAATCTCAGCCTGGACGGGCAGGGCCGGGTCGAGGACCACTGGTTGCAGGCCGAGGTGGACGGTCGCACGGTCCTCGACACCGAGCCGTGGCGCGCCGAGCCGCTGCTGGCGTACCTGCGCAAGATGGTGTTCTGGTCGGATGTCGCGATCGAACCGGCCGAGTTCGGGGTGCTCTCGCTGCTGGGGCCGGATCTCGGCGACACCGCGGTGCTCGACGTGCTCGGACTGACGTCGCTGCCGGCCGACGGGACGGCGACGACCGTCGAGGGCGGCGGATTCGTGCGTCGCCTGTCTTCGGGCGGGGCGGACCTGGATCTGGTGGTGCCGCGGGTACAGCGCGACCAGTGGTGGGACCGCCTGACTGCGGCGGGGGTGCGCCCGGCCGGGGTCTGGACCTATGAGGCGCTGCGGGTCGCGGCCCGGCAACCACGCCTGGGCGTGGACACCGACGAGCGCACCATCCCCCACGAGGTGGGCTGGATCGGACCGGCCGTGCATCTGGACAAGGGGTGTTACCGGGGTCAGGAGACGGTGGCGCGGGTGCACAACCTGGGCAAGCCGCCGCGGATGCTGGTGCTGCTGCATCTGGACGGCGACACCGAACGTCCCGCTCCCGGGGACCCGCTGCTGGCCGGCGGCCGCGCGGTGGGGCGGCTGGGCACCGTCGTCGACCACGTCGACGAGGGAGCGATCGCCCTGGCGCTGGTCAAGCGCGGACTGCCCGCCGACACCGAGTTGACCACCGGCGGCCAGGTGGCCTGCACGGCCGCCATCGACCCCGACTCCGTGCCGGAGACCGACGCCGTCGGCGCCGGGCGACTGGCCGTCGAACGGTTGCGTAGCGGAACTAAGTGACGGCAGCCACAAAACCCGGCGGGTGATCAGGGCCTGCCAGCGCCACGGCGTTCGGCACGGTAAGGTGTCGGGCAGGACAATAAACACACTCAGATCGGAGCCGCCTAGTAATTGGGCCGCTCCGTTATTGCGCGAGGGGGTTCCCCCATGGGCCGCGGCCGGGCTAAGGCAAAGCAGACCAAGGTTGCACGTGAGCTCAAGTACAGCTCACCTCAGACCGACTTCGAGCGGCTTCAGCGCGAGTTGTCGGGATCGTCCAGTCTGGATGGTGAGAGGGCATCAGATGATGCCTGGGTCGAGGAGGACGACTGGCGCCGCTAGGCTCCAGTCCCCTCGACCCACCTAGAACCTGGGGTGCTGCCCCACCAGAACCGCACGGGCACTGTCCTTACCGCCCTTCTTGACGGTGCCCAGGGTCCAGCAGTCCAGGTGTCGGGCGGTCAGCACGGCCAGCGCGCGATCGGTGTCCTCCGGCGCGACCACGGCCACCATGCCGACGCCCATGTTGAACGTCCGTTCCATCTCGGCACGCTCGATGCGCCCGCGCTGGGCGATCATGCCGAACACCGGGGCGGGCGTCCAGGTGCCGCGGTCCAGTTCGGCCATCAGGCCGTGCGGGATGACGCGTTCCAGGTTGCCGGCCAGTCCGCCTCCGGTGACGTGGCAGAAGGTGCGCACCTGGGTCTCCGCGATCAGCGCCAGGCAGTCCTTGGCGTAGATGCGGGTGGGCTCGAGCAGTTCTTCGCCCAGGGTGCGGCCGAACTCCTCGACGTGGCCCGCGAGGTTCATGTGGTCGATCTCGAGCAGCACATGCCGAGCGAGTGAGTATCCGTTGGAGTGCAGGCCGGTGGACGCCATCGCGATGATCACGTCCCCGGGCTTGACCCGGTCGGGTCCGAGGACGTCGTCGGCCTCGACGACGCCGATGCCGGTGGCCGAGATGTCGTAGTGGTCCGGCGCCATCAGGCCGGGGTGCTCGGCGGTCTCCCCGCCCAGCAGCGCGCACCCGGCCTGGACGCAGCCGTCGGCGATGCCCGACACCAGCTCGGCGACCCGCTCGGGGACGGTCCGGCCGACGGCGATGTAGTCCTGCAGGAACAGTGGTTCTGCACCACACACCACCAGGTCGTCGACCACCATGGCGACCAGGTCGATGCCGACGGTGTCGTGCTTGTCCATGGCCTGGGCGACCGCCAGCTTCGTGCCGACCCCGTCGGTCGACGACGCCAGCAGCGGCTCGCGGTAGTCCCCGCGTAGGGCGAACAGGCCGGCGAAGCCGCCCAGCCCGCCCCGCACCTCGGGGCGGGTCGCCTTCTTGGCAAGTGGCTTGAAGAGTTCGACGGCACGGTCACCGGCTTCGATGTCGACGCCCGCCGACGCATAGGAAATGCCGTGTTGTTCGGCGCCCTTAGTCATCGGATGCAAGGCTACCGCCCGCCCTCCGGTGTCGAACTCCCGGATTGCGGCAATCCAGGTCGGCGTCGGCTCCGAAGACGGGGTAGACGGGCGGAGGAAGAGATGTCGGCTGGACAGACGCGGTGCCTGGTGACCGGCGCCACCGGTTATATCGGGGGTCACCTGATACCCAAGCTGCTGGAACAAGGGCTGGCGGTACGCGCGATGGCACGCACGCCCGCCAAGCTCGACGGGGCGCCGTGGCGCTCCGAGGTGGAGGTGGTGCGCGGCGACCTGACCGACCCGGACTCCCTGACCGAGGCCTTCGAGGACGTCGACGTCCTGTACTACCTGGTGCATTCGATGGGCACCTCCCGCGACTTCGTGGCCGAAGAGGCCCGCTCGGCGCGCAACGTGGTGGCGGCGGCGCAGAAGGCCGGGATCAAGCGGGTGGTGTACCTCGGCGGTCTGCACCCGGAGGGCGCGGATCTGTCGCGTCACCTGGCTTCCCGGGTCGAGGTCGGCGACATCCTGCTGGAATCACCGGTGGAGACGGTGGTGCTGCAGGCGGGCATCGTCATCGGTTCGGGGTCGGCGTCGTTCGAGATGGTGCGGCACCTGACCGACCGGTTGCCGCTTCTGACGACGCCGAAGTGGGTGCACAACAAGATCCAGCCGATCGCCGTCGACGACGTGCTGCACTATCTCGCCGAAGCGGCGACGGCCCCGGTGCCACGCTCGCGCACCTGGGATGTCGGCGGTCCGGACGTGATGGAGTACGGCGACGCGATGCAGATCTACGCCGACATCGCGGGCCTGCGCCGTCGGGTGATGGTGGTACTGCCGTTCCTGACGCCGACGATCGCGAGTTGGTGGGTCGGGTTGGTGACGCCCATCCCGGCGGGGCTGGCTCGGCCGCTGGTGGAGTCTCTGGAGTGCGACGCCGTCGCCCACGAACACGACATCGATGACGTCATCGCGCCGCCGCCCGGTGGCCTGACGAGCTACCGCGACGCGGTCGAACAGGCACTGCAACGCGACGGCACGGCCGCGGCCGGCGGGAAGCGGCGGTTGTTGCGGTTCAGCCCGGCGCAGGGTTAGGGACGCCGGAGGCGTCAAGGCCTGCGCAGCGCCGACGCGTTGTCGTTGTCGACGGTCTGCAGCGGGATGCCGGTGCGAGCCGCGGTGGCCAGCATGTGTTCCACGACGTTCTTGCCGAGGGCGGTCTCGCCGGGCAGTTCGATCGGGTAGTCCCCGTCGAAGCATGCCGAGCACAACCTCGAGGCGGGCTGTTCGGTGGCGGCGATCATGCCCTGTTGCGAGATGTAGCCCAGCGTGTCGGCGCCGATGGCGTGGCGGACCGCTTCGAGCATCTCGTCCTCGTCGGCATCGGCGTTGGAGGCGTTGGCGATCAGCTCGGCCGGGGTCGCGAAGTCGATGCCGTAGAAGCACGGCCATTTCACCGGGGGCGACGCGATGCGCACATGCACCTCGACCGCGCCGGCCTCGCGCAGCATCCGGATCAGGGCGCGCTGGGTGTTGCCCCGCACGATCGAATCGTCGACGACGATGAGGCGCTTGCCGCGGATGACCTCTTTGAGCGGGTTGAGCTTGAGGCGGATACCGAGTTGCCGGATGGTCTGCGACGGCTGGATGAAGGTGCGCCCGACGTAGGCGTTCTTCATCAAACCCTGACCGAACGGTATTCCGGACTCCTGCGCGTAGCCGACGGCGGCGGGCGTGCCCGATTCGGGGACGCCGATCACCAGGTCGGCGTCGACGGGCTTCTCGCGGGCCAGGCGCCGGCCGATGTCCACCCGGGTGGCGTGCACCGAGCGGCCGACGATCGTGGAGTCCGGACGCGCCAGGTAGACGTACTCGAACACACAGCCTTTCGGCGAGGGCGGCGCGAACCGGCTGGACCGCACCCCGTCGGCGTCGATGGCGAGCAGCTCACCGGGTTCGATGTCGCGGACGAACGAGGCGCCGACGATGTCGAGTGCGGCGGTTTCCGAGGCCACCACCCAGCCTCGGTCCAGACGGCCCAGTGACAGCGGTCGCACGCCGTAGGGATCGCGCGCCGCATACAGGGTGTTCTCGTCCATGAAGGTCAGGCAGAAGGCGCCACGCACGGTCGGCAGCAGTTCCAGCGCGGCCTGTTCCAGCGACGAATCTGCGGCGCCGTGGGCCAGCAGCGCGCCCAGGATGTCGGAGTCGGTGGTCGCGGCAGCGGCTCCGCGCGGACCGACCAGACCCTCGTCGCGGGCCCGGGCGGCCAGTTCGGCGGTGTTGACCAGATTTCCGTTGTGGCCCAGCGCAACTCCGGTACCGGCTGCAGTGTTGCGGAAGACGGGCTGCGCGTTCTCCCACGTGGTGGACCCGGTGGTGGAGTATCGGCAGTGGCCCACGGCGACGTGGCCGGGCATGGCGGCCAGCGTCTGCTCGTCGAACACCTGGCTGACCAGGCCGAGATCCTTGAACACCAGCACCTGGGAGCCGTCGGCGACGGCGATGCCCGCGGCCTCCTGGCCCCTGTGTTGCAGCGCATACAGACCGTAGTAGGTGAGTTTGGCCACTTCTTCGCTGGGTGCCCAGACGCCGAAGACTCCGCACTCTTCTCTGGGCTCGTTGTCCACGTCGGCGGACTGCTCAGCGGTCACAATCAGGCTGCTCCCTGGGGGCTGTGGGTGACGTGGGCCAGTCTACGGGTCAAAGTCGGTTGCGACAGAATCGCCGCCGAATTACTCGTCGAGGTTCACCACCGGCAGCCAGGACGCGATCTCCTCGGCCCGGGAGCCCGACAGCTGCAGCGCACCGACCGCGGCCGCGTCGTCGACCGTCAGCAGCCCGGTGGCCAGAAGCAGCCAGGTGCGGGGGTCGGTTTCGACGACGTTCGGCGGGTTGCCGCGGGTGTGTCGCGGACCGGCGATGCACTGCACCGCGACGAACGGCGGCACCCTGACCTCGACGCTGGAGCCCGGAGCGTCGGCGGCGAGGGTGCGCGCCGTCAGACGTACCGCCGCCGCGAGTTCGGCGCGCTGCGGCGACGGCGTGTCCGGGTCACGCAACCAGGCTGAGACCGCCGTGACGGCAGCGCGGGTCTGTGCCGGGTCGGCACCACGACGAGTGGCCACGGGTTCAGGATCTCAAACGGCTCGGCGTTCGACACGTCCACGTTGAACTGCCAGCGCCGCAACGGCTCCGGCCTCGTTGATCGCGAGGTGCGCGAGGATCGGCGCGGCCAGGCTGCCGGATCTGCGGTACAGCCACGAGAACAACGCTCCGGCGGCGCCGGTGACGAGCACCGTGCCGAGGACCGAGTCGCCTCCGGCGCGGGCGTCGGGCACATGGCTGAGGCCGAACACCGCGGCCGCGACGATCCCGCCTGCGCGCGGTCCGAAGGCACGGGTGGCCACGCTGTCGAGGATGCCGCGGTAGACGACCTCCTCGGACCACACGGTGCCGAACGGGATTCGCAGCAGCAGCCAGCGGCCGGGCTTCGCCGGAATGTCGCGCACGGCCATCCCCTCGCGTACCTCGCGGCGGGCGGTGGCCGCTGCCACGGCCGAGATCACGGGAGCCGCCGCGATACCACCCCACCGGAGCCCGTCCCACAGCGCAGGCGGCCGCAGTCCCAACGATTCTCGTCCGGTGAACGCCAAGGTCGCACTGAAAGCAATGTGCGGCAGGGGATTCCACCGCGTCGGCAGACGTGGCGACACGGCGCTCCAGGTGAGCAACAGCGCCGAGAGCCCAACGACCCGCGATGAGTGCCTCTTCACGTCACAGCATCAGAAAGTCGGTCCTGCAGGACATTCCGGATGCGCTCGGTGTCGGCACGGGTCCAGCCGGGCGGGGCCGCGACGCCCACCCAGCCGTCGAGGATGTAATGACCGTAGTTGTGGCCGTGCCCGCCGGGAGCCGAGGCCGCATTGGTCATGTCGGCGGCGACCTGCCAAAACGTGATGATCGGGTACCACCGCATGGACGCGGTGCGGTCCCGGCCGGGCGGTTCGGCCAGCCAGTCCGGGCGGGTGAACAGCAGATCCGGTGACCACCACACGATCGGATCCGACGCATGCTGCAGGAACAGCACCCGGGTGCCTTCCCAGGGCGGGAGGGTGTCCGCGGCGATCTGTTCGGAATCGTTGCCCTGCGAGAAACGCACGGTGCGCCCATTGTCGTAGCGGGGCTGCACTTCCGGGGTTCCGGGGTCGCGGCGCACGGTGATGCCGCGCCACAATCGGCTGGCGTTGGGCGGGCCGACCCACAGCACCGACGAGAAGCCCATCCGGGAGATGTCGGGCAACCAGTCGAACGCGGCCTGCCCGGCCATCGAACCCAGGCTCTCGCCGTAGAGCATCAACCGTGGGCGCCGGTCCGGCGGCAACTGCGCCCACCGCTGGTGTACCGCCTCGATCATCATCCGTCCCGACTGCATGGACTTCTGTTGATCACCCAGGAACGAAATCCAGCTCGGCAGAAAGGAGTACTGCGATCCCACGATCGCGGTGTCGCCGTTGTACATCAGCTCCAGCGCCGCGGTGGCCACGGGATTGAGCCACCCCGTTCCGGTGGTGGGTGCGATCACCAGCACTTCGCGGTCGAACGCGCCGGTGCGCTCCAACTCGCTGAGCAGCACCGCCATCCGCTCTTCGTCCGTCTCGGCGGTCTCCAGCCCGACGTAGACGCGGATCGGTTCGAGTGCGGGCCGGCCGTTGATGCGCTCGAGTTCCTCGGCGCTGGGACCGCCGGCGACGAAGCTGCGGCCCTGATAACCCAGGGTGTCCCATTCGGCGAAGGAGTCCGGGCTGCCCGATCTCTCGGAGTCCTCCGGTTGTACGACTCCTTCGGCGGTGGTGCTGTTCTGCGGTTGGAAGACCCGGTTGGCCGCGGCGAAGAAGCCGCGTACGAGCACACCGTTGACCAGGGTGATGACCAGAACCACCACCACGGCCGTGCCGATCAGCAGTGCCAGTTCGTCGGAGAGTCGCCACCGCCGGATCAGCATCCGCGCCATCGTCTTGATCACGTCGATGAACACGCGGGTCACGGCCACACACACCGCCCCGACGGCCGCGGCCAGCGCGAGGGTACGCAGATAGCTTGCGGTGCTGGGTCCTTCGACGCCCATGAGTTCCGAGACCTGCCGCTGCCAGTCGGCCGCCGGGACCACCATCAGCAGGCACGCCGCGACCGACCCGACCACGGTGATGGTCTTCAGCGTGTAGGCGATCCCGGACGGCAGCGGCCACCAGCGCCGGTTGGCGAGCACGAACCGGTGGACCATGCGGCCGAGGAACACGCCGATGCCGTAGCCGATCGCGGCGCTCAGCCCGCCGATGAGCCCACCGAACAGCCAGTCCCGGGGAAGAAGTGAGGGTGTGAGCGAGAGGCAGAAGCTCAGCGCGCCGAATGCGATGCCGGTGAAGTCCAGCCGCAGCATCCGCCACACCCAGAGGTTCACCCGAACAACCCGGGAAGCACGCCCTCCGACGTGCGTCGCAACTCCTCCAACGTCACGGTGAACAGTCCCTGCACCTCGACGGTCGGCTGGGTCGGGTCCGCACCCGGGTCCACGACGCCGATCCGGGTGGCCGGCAGACTTCGCGCCTCGCACATCGCGAGGAAGCGACTCTCCTCGGTGCGCGGCACCGCGACCAGGACCCGGCCCGCCGACTCGCTGAACAGGAACACGAAGGGGCCGCCGTCGTTCTGGAAGTCCTCGGGAATGACGATGCGGCAACCGGTTTCGCCGGCGAGGGCGGCTTCCACGACAGCTTGGATGAGTCCGCCCTCGGACAGGTCGTGGCCGGCGGACACCAGGCCGTCCCGCGACGCCGCGGTGAGCACCTCGGCGAGGAGTTGCTCGCGCGCCAGGTCGACCTTCGGCGGCACCCCACCGAGGTGATCGGCGGTGACCTGCGCCCAGATCGAGCCGTCGAACTCGTCGTGGGTGTCGCCCAGCAGGATCAGGGATTCGCCCGGTTCGGTGCCCAGTGCGGGCGGGATGCGCCGTTTGACGTCGTCGATCACGCCGAGGACGCCGACCACCGGGGTGGGCAGGATCGCGGTGGCGCCGGTCTGGTTGTAGAAGCTGACGTTGCCGCCGGTCACCGGAATGCCCAGTGTCGCAGCGCCGTCGGCGAGGCCGCGGACGGCCTGGGCGAATTGCCACATCACCCCGGGATCCTCGGGGGATCCGAAGTTCAGGCAGTTGGTCACCGCGATCGGGGTGGCGCCGGTGACGGCGACGTTGCGGTAGGCCTCGGCGAGCGCGAGTTGGGCACCGGTGTACGGGTCGAGCGCCGTGTAGCGGCCGGACGCGTCGGTGGAGATGGCGATGCCGCGTCCCGTCTCCTCGTCGACGCGCAGCACGCCGCCGTCGGCGTGTTCGGCCAGCACGGTGTTGCCGCGGACGTAGCGGTCGTACTGCTCGGTGATGAACGCGCGGCTGCACAGATGCGGGCTGCCCAACAGCTTCAGCAGCGTCTCGCGAAGCTCCTCCGGGGTCGACGGCCGCGGCAGCCGCGCGGAGGTGTCGGCGTTGAGCGCGTCCTGGGTCTCGGGGCGTTGTACGGGACGTTCGTAGACCGGACCTTCGTGGGCGACGGTGCGCGGCGGGACGTCGACGACGGTCTCGCCGTGCCAGGTGATTTCGAGGCGGCCGGTGTCGGTGACCTCGCCGATGACGGTGGCCAGCACATCCCATTTGCGGCAGACCGCCAAGAACGCGTCCACGTTCTCGGGTGTGACGACCGCGCACATACGTTCCTGCGATTCGCTCGACAGGATCTCCGCGGGGGTCATGTTGGCTGCGCGCAGAGGCACCGCGTCCAGCTCGACGCGCATGCCGCCGTCACCGGCTGACGCCAATTCCGAGGTGGCGCAGGACAATCCGGCACCACCGAGGTCCTGGATGCCGACCACCAGACCGCTGGAGTAGAGCTCGAGGCAGCACTCGATGAGTACCTTCTCGGTGAACGGGTCACCCACCTGCACGCTGGGCAGTTTCTTGCGGCCCGATGATCCGCCCTCGTCGCCCCCGAACGTCTCCGACGCCAGCACCGACACCCCGCCGATACCGTCGAGACCGGTACGGGCCCCGAACAGGATGATCTTGTTGCCGACGCCCGAAGCGAACGCCAGGTGCAGGTCTTCCTTGCGCAGCACGCCGACGCACAGCGCGTTGACCAACGGGTTGCCGGCGTAGGAGGCGTCGAAGACGGTCTCGCCGCCGATGTTGGGCAGGCCGAGCGAGTTGCCGTAGCCGCCGATGCCGCGCACCACGCCGTCGAGAACGCGGCGGGTGTCGGGGGCGTCGGCGGGGCCGAACCGCAGCTGGTCCATCACCGCGACGGGACGCGCACCCATGGCCATGATGTCGCGCACGATGCCGCCGACGCCGGTCGCCGCGCCCTGGTAGGGCTCGATGTAGGACGGATGGTTGTGGGACTCGACCTTGAAGGTCGCGGCCCACCCGTCACCGATGTCGACGACGCCCGCGTTCTCGCCGATACCGGCGAGCATCGCTTCCCGCATCTTCGGGGTGGTGGTCTCGCCGAAGTAGCGCAGGTGCACCTTCGAGGACTTGTAGGAGCAGTGCTCGCTCCACATCACCGAGTACATGGCCAACTCGGCGTCGGTGGGCCGACGGCCCAGGATCTCGCGGATCCGCTCGTACTCGTCGTCTTTGAGGCCGAGCTCTCGATAGGGCTGAGGCTGGTCGGGCGTGGCCGCCGCTCGTTCGACGGTGTCTACCTGATTGCTGAGCCCTGATGTCACGGCGTCAGTTTAGCCAGGATGTTCGGTGCGACTCAGGCCACACAGAACGCATTGCCCTCCGGGTCGGCCAGCACCACCCATTCGAACTCGGGTCCGAAGTCGTGCCGACCGGTCTCCTGCGCGCCCAGACCGACCAGCCGCGCCACCTCGGCCTCGCGGTCGGCGGCGTGGAAGTCCAGGTGCACCTTGTTCTTGCCGGGAGTCGGATCGGGCACGCGCTGGAACCCCAGGTTGGGTCCGCCGTCGCGGACGATCATCACGAAATCGCCTGGGGCCACGGCATTCAGCTCACCGCCGACGGCGTCGGCCCACCATTGCGCCAGCCGGTCGGGATCCGTGCAGTCGAAGGTCACCATCTCGATTGCGAGCGTCATGACCGAACTGTAGGTCAGCCGGGCGACAGGAATGCGTGCAATGCGGCCGAATACTGCGCGACGTCGTGCGCGCCCATCACTTCGCGCGCCGAGTGCATCGCCAGTTGCGCCGCACCGACGTCGACGGTGGGAATGCCGGTCCGCGCCGCGGTCATCGGGCCGATGGTCGACCCGCAGGGCAGGTCCGCCCGGTGTTCGTAGCGTTGCAGCGGCACCCCGGCCTGTTGGCACGCCAGCGCGAAGGCCGCCGCCGTGCGCCCGTCGGTGGCGTACCGCAGGTTGGGCTGCACTTTGAGCACCGGACCGGCGTTGACCTCGATCAGGTGGCCGGGTTCGTGGCGTTCCGGGTAGTTCGGGTGGGTCGCGTGGGCCATGTCCCCGGAGGCGACCATGGAGTCCGAGAGGCGCCGCAGGAAGTCCTGGCGGTCGCCGCCGGCGGCCAGCGTGATGCGTTCGAGCACGGTCAGGAGCAGGTCGGACTGGGCGCCGTGGTCGGACTGCGACCCGACCTCCTCGTGGTCGAACAGCACCAGCACCGGCAGCTGCGACGTAGCCGACGCCGCCAGGAAGGCCTCCAGGCCGGCGTAGCAGGTGGCCTGGTTGTCCAGGCGTGGCGCGCTGACCAGCTCGTTGTCGGCGCCGGCCAGCCGCGACGGGTTGATGTCGTGGGTCATCAGGTCGAAACCGAGCAGCGCGTCGACGTCGACGCCGGCGCGCTCGGCGACGTACCCGAGGAACGATCGGCTACCGCTGTCGACGCCCCACACCGCGTTGACGTGGCGCTGGGGGTTCAACTCGACACCCTTGCGGTCCTCGGCGAGGTGGATGGCCAGCTGCGGGACCCGCAGGATCGGGTCGTCGATGCGCACCAATACGTGCTCGACCTGTGCGCCGCGGCGCACCGACAGCCGTCCGCTGATGCCGAGGTCGCGGTCCAGCCACGAGTTCAGCCACGCCCCGCCGTAGGGCTGCAGCGCGACCACCTGCCATCCGGAGACGAACCGGTCGGGGTGCTGTTTGACGCGCAGGTTCGGGCTGTCGGTGTGGGCGCCGACGATCCGAAAAGGCACGGCACGCGCGTCCCCACCGCCACGCCAGGCAATCAGGGAGCCGGCCCGCACCACGAAATGGTCACCGGGTTCGGGCCAGGGATCGGCTTCCGACAGCTCGGTGAACCCGGCCGCGCGCAACCGCTCGGCTGTGGTGGCGACGGCATGGAACGGTGAGGGCGACGCGTCGATGAACTCGCAGAGCTTTTGCGCGGTGGCCGTCATGGTTCTCCATCATGGCCGATCGTTTCGCGCTCGCGTCAGTCCGGGGACGCCAAACCCGACAGGGTGTCACCGGTGCGCTGCACCAGGACGGTGTGGACGCGCCAGAGTTCGGTGACCAGGTCCGCGGAGGCGGGCAGGGTCCACAACTCCTCGCAGGTCGTGAGGTCGACGCCGCGGGCGAGGATCCCATCTGCGCGCACGACGGCCACGTCACCGTCGGAGCCGACGTAGTCGAACCCGAGGCGGCCGTCGGTGCAGGTCGACCCCGCGTCACCGGTGCGCAGGTCGAACTGCTGCCAGTCGCGATTGACGGGATCCTGGGCGACGTAGAGCCGCGGGCCGATCAGCCGCACGTGTGGTGACGAGTCCGTGCGCGGCAGTTCGAGGATCTGCCGTCCGTCGGCGTCGAGGACGCGGTGGTCCGTGGCCGTCCTGACCACCGGTAGATCGAGAGAGCGGGTCTCCAGGCCTTCGGCCGGAATCGGTTCGCCGCGTGGGGTTCCCGCCGCGTCGAAGAGCGCCACGTGGTCTCCGGCGCCGTCGGCGTATCCGTACCCGAAGCCGCCCGGGTAGACGATGGCACGGCGCAGGCGCGCCTGCGCAGGCAGCGCAGGCTCGACCACGGCGCCGTCGTCCAGGGAGAACACCACATCGGCACCCGCGCCGGCGCCTTGTACCGCGAGCGGCGCGCGGGTGGTGTCGTGGTCCCAGGACGCGAACTGGGCGGGCAGGATCCCGTCCCCGGGGACGAACCAGGTGGGTTCCGCACGTGATCCCACGCCGTGGACGCCGCGTCCTTCGACGGTCGCGACCACGCGGTCGCCGATCGGTTCGAGCTGCGGTTCGCCCTGGGCGTAAGCGACTTTCACCTCGGTCGGTCCCTCGTAGCTGATCGACTCGGCATCGGTGTCGACCACCCACGCGGTCCCGGGTGTTGCCGGGTCGCGCTCCTGGCGAACGCAGAGCACGTTCGGCGGGCCGTTGAGGTAGCAGTTGAAGGCAGCGGCATTCGCACTCGTCCCGAGGCGTACGGGGTCGAATGTCGGCTCGCCGTTCGTAACGTCGAGACCGACCAACCACCACTCGGTCGCGGCGATGCCGAGGAAGACGCCACGGTCGCCGATGTTGCCGATCGGTTTGACCGCCGTCCCGGGCGGCAGGCCGAGGTCGGCGACGGTCGTGGTCCAGTCGGGTACCGGTTGTTTCCGCAGCGGGCCGGTCAGAAGGGTCTGCTCCGGCAGGGCGGGCGCCGCAGCGTCCGCCGGTTCCTGCTCTCCGCGGGTGCATCCGGCCAGAAAGAGCAACGGCAGCAGGGCCGACGCGAGGGCGCGACGTGCGACCGCTCTCATGTCATGGCCTCCAGTCGTCGGGCGGCCCGGGAGTCGGTCAGTTCGTCGCGGTGCTCGGGGTGTTGCCAGTAGAACCGCACGAACTCCCGCGCGGCGCGGCCTCCAGGTGTGTACCAGTCCGAAGCCCATGTCCGGGTATGGCCGTCGGCGGTGGTCAGGTAGGTCGCGCCGGAGGTCTGGAACCAGTTACTCTGCGCGGACCGATCGGACACGTCGGTCAGCTCGTCCCAGCGGCGAGCGGCGCGGAAGTACGCGTCGGCGACGTCGACGCCCTCGGCGCTCAGACGCACATAGCCCATCCCGCCCTGACGGATCATGCGGATCAGGCTCGGCACCCCGATCACCGCGCCGATGATGCCGACCAGCGGAAGCCACGTCCGGTCTGCGGCGACGCCCGGAAGGCCGGCGACGCCGAAGAGACCGCCGACCCCGTACACCAGCAACGCGGCGAACGCAGCGAGCGCCCCGGTCATCGAGAGCCTGTCGACCAGGATTCCGGGACGCAATTCCGTTGCCCCGTCGACGATTTGGATGCGCGGCGCGACCTTGCCCAGGGTGACGACGATCCGCAGGACCAGCACCGCGATCGCGAAGACTGCGAATCCCAGGACGACCAGCATCGACGGCCAACGGCCCTGCGCTGCGAGCTCGAATGTCCAGTACAGGGAGAACGCGGCCAAGCTGCCGAACAGAACGCCGACCAAGGCCAGTGAGCTCGTCGGACTCATTTCGGGCAGAGCACCTCTCCCACCACCGTGCCGACGTAGCCGAAGACCCAGGAGCCTGCCACGCCGCCACCGAACGCACCGACGGGTCCGGCCGCGAGGCCACCCAGTCCGCCGCCCGCGATTCCGCCGACGGTGCTGTAGACCCCGGAGACGCCGGCGATGCAGGCCTCGCGGAGGGTCTCCGCGGAGACCATGTTGTAGGCCATCGTGGCCAGTCCCATCGCCGGGCCGCCCCACTTGGCGCCCGCCTTCACCTTGTCCAGTTCCGATGCGGTGAGTCCGGGGATGCCTTGTCCGGCTTGGGTTTGCAGTCCGGACAAGGCGCCCCCGGCCAGTGTCGGGAGCGGGTCGGTGAAGAACTCGTCGGGCAGCGCACTTTCGCGGCCGTCGGCGGTGATACAGCTGCCGGTGCGCACCCCGTCGGCCGTCTCGGTCATGGTGATCGTGGGACCGTCCCGCCAGCTCACCCGGGTCCTCAGACCGCCGTCCTCCAGCGGTTCGGTGAAGGTCTCCGAGATCCAGTTGTTGTGTTTGTCGGAGTGCAGGACGCGGGTGGTCCCGGGCGGATAGACCTGCTGGCTGGGCAGGCCCTGGTCGATGTATTCGGTGGCGACGTGCGTACTGCCGTCCATCATCGTGTAGGTCGTGACCCGGTTGCCGTCCCGGTCCTCGCTTTCGGTGATCTCGCGAACCGTCGTGGCCATGTCCTCGGCGCGGGCGATCTCTTGGAACTTCTCGCCGTCGGCGGTGTCCGGGCTGGGGACGTCGTCGACCGGCGCCGGACCGGGATCGTCGAGACCGACGAGATCCCGGTTGATCCCTTCCTCGGCGACGCTGACCATCAGCTTCATCGAGGTGGTGACGTCGGCCTGGTCGACGGCGACGACGAGGGGGTTCAGTTCGGCCTGTGCCTCCTTGGCCATGACCTCCAGTTCGGCTGCACGCTGTGCGGACATCCCTGCCGGGTCGATCAGCACGACCCACTGGTCGGTGACGTTGAGCGGCCCGCTGTCGATCTCGTCGGCCTTGGCCAGCGCGGCGGCGCGGGCCCGGCCGATGGTCGATGCACCGTCGGACAGAGCGGCAGCCACCGCCTCGGCGTAGTTCTTGAACGCCGACGACCTGTCGGTGGCGCGGCGGAACATGTCTGCGGCCGCGCTGTGCGCGGCACCCTGCCATGCCTGTGCCTGCGGCATCCGGTCGACCTGATCGTCGAGGTTGCGGACGGCCTGGTAGACGGTGGCGCCGGCGGATCGGATCGCAGCCGCCGCGGGCTCCAGCGACTCCGGGTTCCAGCCGCGCAATCGGCTGCGGGTGGGCAGCACGTCAGAACAGCTTCGTGAACTGGCCCGCCAGGCTCTCGTCGGTCACCTCATAGCGGTCACCGGCACCGCGGACGGCGACGCCCATCGCCGAGATGTCGCTGATCAGGTCGGCTGCGATGGTGCCCAGCCGGTTCCCGACGTGCCGGGTCGCCCATTGCGTCGAGGAGCCGGGCAGACCGTCGGCCGCCGTACCCGCGGTGGCTCCGACGTCGAGACCACTCAGCGAAGCGGCGGCGGACTGCACTTCTGCGGCGAATGCGCGCAACAAATCCGGGTCGACCAGCACAGGAAAAAACGTAGCAGCGACCGCGGAGGGGTCAGGACACCAAAACGGCGTCGAGCGCGGAGTAGAAGATGCCCAGCCCGTCATCCGAGGGCCCGGTCAGGGCTTCGGTGGCGTGCTCGGGGTGTGGCATCAGGCCCACCACGCGGCCGTCGGCCGAGCTAATCCCGGCGATGGCGCGCATCGAACCGTTGAGGTTCTCGCGGTAGCGGAACACCACGCGGCCCTCGCCTTCGAGTTCGTCGAGTACCTGCTCGCTCGCGACGTAGCGACCCTCGCCGGATTTCAGCGGGATCAGCAGGTCGGCGCCCTGCTCGTACCGGCTCGTCCACGCGGTGGTGTTCGAGGCCACTTCGAGCCAGGTGTCGCGGCAGATGAAGTGCAGGCCGACGTTGCGGGTCAGCGCGCCGGGCAGCAGTCCCGCCTCGCAGAGCACCTGGAAACCGTTGCAGATGCCGAGCACCGGCATCCCGCGGCGGGCAGCGGTGATCACCTCGCCCATCACCGGGGCGAACTTCGCGATGGCGCCGGCGCGCAGGTAGTCGCCGTAGGAGAAGCCGCCGGGCACGATCACCGCGTCCACACTCTTGAGATCGGCGTCGGCGTGCCACAGGCTGACCGCCTCACCGCCGGCCAGCCGCACGGCGCGCGCGGCGTCGACGTCGTCGAGTGTTCCCGGGAATGTGATGACCCCCACCCGTGCGCTCATGCGTTGCCCCCGGCCGGCTCCCGGGTGATGGTCCAGTCCTCGATCACCGTGTTCGCCAGCAGCGACTCGGCGATCTCGGCGAGCTTGTCGTCGTCGATGTCTCCGTCGATCTGCAACTCAAACCGCTTGCCCTGCCGGACATCTGAGATTCCGTCGAAACCGAGGCGCTGGAGCGCGCCGACGATGGCCTGGCCCTGCGGGTCCAGAATCTCGGCTTTCGGCATGACGTGTACCACCACTGTTGCCACGGAGACACTCTACCTGCGCGACAATGCCCCCATGCAGCTCACTCACTTCGGCCATTCCTGCCTGCTGGCGAGCTTCCCCACCGATTCGGGGCCTGACACGACGGTGCTGTTCGATCCCGGGACGTTCAGCCACGGCTTCGAGGGCATCACCGGGCTGGCGGCCATCCTGGTCACCCACCAGCACCCCGACCACGCCGACCCGCAGCGTCTGCCCGCGCTGGTGGAGGCCAACCCGCAGGCCGCGCTCTACGCCGACCCGCAGACCGCCGCACAGCTGGGCGCTCCGTGGCAGGCCGTGCACGTCGGCGATGAGCTGTCTATCGGCCACCTCAGGATCCGCGGCGCCGGTGGCCGCCACGCGGTCATCCATCCCGAGCTCCCCGAGATCGACAACATCTCCTATCTCGTCGGCGACGACGAGCATCCGGCCAAGCTGATGCATCCCGGTGACGCGTTGTTCGTGCCGGGCGAACCGGTGGACGTGCTGGCCACCCCGGCGGCCGCGCCGTGGCTGAAGATCTCCGAAGCGGTCGACTACCTGCGCGCGGTCGGTCCGACGCACGCGGTGCCGATCCACCAGGGCATCATCGCCGAGGCGGCCCGGCCGATCTTCTACGGGCGGCTGACCGAGATGACCGACACCGACTTCCAGGTCCTGACCCCGGAGTCCGCGACCGGTTTCTAACCGACGTCACGCGCTGCGGCGCGGCCGGCCGCACGTCCGGAGAACACGCAGCCGCCCAGGAACGTGCCCTCCAGGGAGCGGTATCCGTGCAGCCCTCCCCCACCGAAGCCGGCGGCCTCACCGGCCGCGTACAACCCGGGCAGCGCCGAACCGTCGGCCCGCAACGCCCGGGAGTCGAGGTCGGTCTCCAGCCCGCCCAACGATTTTCGGGTCAGGATGTGCAGTTTGACCGCGATCATCGGTCCGGCTTTGGGGTCGGTGAGCCGATGGGGCGCGACCACCCGGCTGATCCGGTCGGGCAGGTAGTTGCGGGCGCCACGGATGGCGGTGATCTGACTGTCCTTGGTGAAGCGGTTGGCGACCTCGCGGTCGCGCGCGGTCACCTCGGCCTCGACGGCGTCGTAGTCCAGGGCTTCGGTGTCGGGGACGGCGTTCATGGCGGTCACCAGGTCGCGCAGGTTGGCGGCGGTGACGAAGTCGACCCCTTTGTCGACGAATGCGTGCACCGGTGCGGGACCGTTGCGGGCCCGGTCCAGCACTGCGCGCACGCTGCGTCCGGTCAGGTCCGGGTTCTGTTCCTGGCCCGACAGCCCGAATTCCTTGTCGATGATCCGTTTGTTCAGCACGAACCACGTGTAGTCGTGCCCGGTCGCGGCGATGTACTCCAGCGTGCCGAGCGTGTCGAAGCCCGGATAGAGCGGGGCGGGCAGCCTTTTCCCGGTGGCGTCGAGCCACAGCGACGACGGGCCGGGCAGGATCCGGATGCCGTGGCGCGGCCAGATCGGGTCGTAGTTGGTGATGCCTTCGGTGTAGTGCCACATCCGGTCGCTGTTGATGACGTGAGCGCCCGCGGCCTCGGAGATGCCCAGCATCCGTCCGTCGACGTGGGCGGGTACGCCGCTGAGCAGCTGCTCGGGGACGCGTCCCATGCGGGGCGGCCAGTTCTTGCGGACCAGGTCGTGGTTTCCGCCGATGCCGCCGCTGGCGACGATCACCGCCTGCGCGCGGAACTCGAAGTCGCCGACCGGTTCCCGGGATGACGCGACGCCGCGCGCGGCGGTGCTGGGTTCCAGGACCGTGCCGCGCACCCCGACGACGGCGCCGTCTTCGACGATGAGTTCGTCGACGCGGTGGCGGTGGGCGAACCGGACGCCGGCGCGACTGGCGAGACGGCGCGCGAAGATGTCGACCAGGGCGGGGCCGGTGCCCCAGGTGATGTGGAAGCGGGGCACCGAGTTGCCGTGTCCGCGCGCGTCGTAACCGCCGCGCTCGGCCCAGCCGACCAGCGCGAAGGTCTGCAGTCCGCGGTCGCGCAGCCACTGCCGCTTCTCCCCCGCGGCGAAGTCGACATAGGCGTGTGCCCACTGGCGCGGCCAGTGGTCCTCCTCGCGGTCGAACCCGGCAGTACCCAGCCAGTCCTGCAGCGCGAGCTCATGACTGTCGCGGATGCCGAGGCGCCGCTGCTCGGGACTGTCGACGAAGAACAGCCCGCCGAAGGACCAGAAGGCCTGGCCGCCGATGTTCGCGGCGTTCTCCTGGTCGACGATCAGGACGCGGCGACCCCGGTCGGCAAGCTCGCACGCGGCCACCAGACCCGCCAGACCGGCACCGACCACGATGACATCAGCATCTGCCATTCCGCCAATCTAGCGACGCAGACGCTTACGCGGCGTCAGTCAGCGCAGGTCTCTCCCGCCACCGATACACGGCGGGCACGCAGCCGTGCATCAAGGCGAGATCGACCGCGTCCAGCATCGCCTGCCGGGGTCCCGGGCGGCGCAGATGTCGTGCGGCCACCGCGACGCGCACGACACCGTGCCGCCTCGCAGTGCGTTCGGCGGCCAACACGAGCGTGCGACACCACCAGGGCTCGGCCAGGAAACCCTCACCGATACCGAGAACTCTGCCCCGCACCACGTCTTTCCGCACCAGGTCGACGATTTCGTGCAGATTGGCCGAGATTCGGAATCCGTTGCGACGCAATGCGGTCGCGGTCCCCTCGGAGCTGTTCCACTTGGGCCCCGCGAACAGACGGGTGCGCAGGCCCAGATGATCGAGCATCCGGTCGGCGGCCGTCAGGCGCAGGTTGGCTTCGTGAGCCGGCAATGTCGCGGCGTCCTCGAAGCCGTGCAACACGATCGCGTCGCCGTCGCGACGGCGACCGGTCAACCAGTCGACGGTCTGCGGGTCCGCGTCGAGTCGATGGCCGGTTTTCGTGCGGGTCTTCACCAGCAGCGACGCGGGGACCCCGCGCGCGGCCAGCTGCGCGTGGAAGGCGATGACGTCGTCGAGGGTGCGCTGCCGAATTCCGGAGATCGAGACGATCAATTGTCCTGCCACACCAGCAGTGTCACAGCCGTAGGTGTCGCCGAGGTGGCCGAGACGGCGACGCCGGGTGTACAGCTGCTAGCGGGACAGAACGTCCTCGATGGCCGAGATGACCTCGGGCGCGTCGGGTTCGGTGCGCGGACGGAACCGCTTGACGACGCGGCCGTCGGGTGCGATCAGGAACTTCTCGAAGTTCCACTGGATGTCGCCGGCCTCCCCGCTGTCGTCGGTGGCCTCGGTGAGCTTCGCGTAGAGGGGATGCCGGTCGGCGCCGTTGACATCGGTCTTGGCCAGCAGCGGGAACGTCACCCCGTAGGTGGTCGAGCAGAATGTCTGGATCTCCTCGGCCGTGCCGGGTTCCTGGCCCATGAACTGGTTGCACGGGACCCCGATCACGGTCAGTCCGCGGTCGCCGTACTCTTTCGCCAGTTTCTCCAGTCCGGTGTACTGCGGTGTGAGACCGCATTTGGAGGCCACGTTGACCACCAGCGCAGCGCCGCCGGCGAGTTCGGCGAGCGTCGTGGACCTGCCGTCGAGAGTGGTCAGCGGAATGTCGGTGAGTGCGGTGTCGGTCATGGCACCGAACGTACCCTCCGGCATGCTCAGCTGAACAGCATCCGCGCCACGCGTTGAGCGGTGGCCACCGGATCGTCGCCGACGGCGACGACGTCGTTGAGGTGCAGCATCACGAACCCGTGGACCAGTGACCACGCGGCCAGACCGGCGGCCCGCGGGTCTTCCCGCGCGCGTGGATCGTCCAGGGTCTCGACGCCGGCGGCCAGTTCGGTGCCAGCCGCGTCGCGGGCGGCCCGCAGTTCGGGGTCCGTCGGATCGACCAGGGAGCGGTCGAACATCACTGCGTAGTGTCCGGGATTGTCGGTGGCGAACCGCACGTACGCCAGTGCGGCGTCGAGGAATTCGGGACGAGACCCGGACAGCGCGTCTGCCAGCATCCGCCAGCCCTGCGCGGCGAGCGCGGTGAACAGGCCACGACGGTCGGTGAAGTGGTGGGCGGGCGCGGCGTGCGAGACCCCGGCAGCGCGGGCCAGTTCGCGCAGCGAGACACCGTCGGCTCCGCGTTCGGCCACCAGGACCGCGGCGTGGCTGAGGATCGTGGCTCTCAGATCGCCGTGGTGGTAGGTGGTCTTGACCATCGGCCTAGCCGGAATCGCCGTCGGCTTTGGCCACATGCAGGAGCCACGCGTACTGGAACGCGGTTTCCTTCCACCGCTCGTAGCGGCCGCTGATGCCGCCGTGGCCGGCGTTCATCTCGGTCTTGAGGAGTACATCGGCGCCATCTCCCTGGACATGCCGCAGTGCGGCAACCCATTTCGCGGGCTCCACGTAGTAGACGCGGGTGTCGTTGAGCGACGTCATCGCCAGGATCGCCGGATAGTCCTTGGCTTCGACGTTCTCGTACGGCGAGTAGGACTTCATGTACCGGTAGACCTCGGGGTCCTCCAGCGGGTTACCCCATTCGTCCCATTCGGTGACCGTCAACGGCAGCGACGGATCGAGGATCGTGGTCAACGGATCGACGAACGGGACCGCGGCCAGCACACCGGCGAACAGTTCCGGCGCCATGTTGGCCACCGCGCCGACCAGCAGGCCACCGGCACTGCCGCCGTAGGCGACGAGCCTGTCCGGCCGGGTGATCCCGGCGTCGACGAGGTGGCGTCCGACGGCGATGAAGTCGGTGAACGTGTTGCGCTTCTCCAGTAGCTTGCCGTGTTCGTACCAGGGCCGGCCGAGTTCCCCGCCGCCCCGCACGTGGGCGACGGCGAACACCATGCCGCGATCGAGCAGCGAGAGCCGCGCGATCGAGAACCGCGGATCCTCGCACGACTCGTAGGCGCCGTACCCGTAGAGCAGAGTTGCGGCCGGCGTGGCGACACCGGCGCGATGCACGATCGAGATCGGCACGCGTGCACCGTCTTCGGCGATCGCCCAGTCGCGGCGCTCCACGTAGTCCTGCGGGCGGTAGTCCCCCAGCACCGGTTGCTCGCGCAGCAGTGTGCGTTCCCCGGTGGCCAGGTCCAGATCGTAGATGCGCACCGGCGTGACGAACGACGTCGCGCCGATTCGTAGTTTCGGGGCACTCCAGTTCGGGTTGGCCGACAGCCCCACCGACATCAGTTCGGAGTCGAACGTGATCGGTTGCATCGTCCCGTACCCGTCGCCGTCCACCGGCCACAGCGCGATCCGCGGCAGCGCCTCGCTGCGGTAACTGACCACCAGGTGGCCGTCGAACGCGTCGACCGAATCGAGGCGGACGTCGTCGCGGTGTTCGATCAGCGTCCGGTGCGCGGTGGGATCGTCGACCGGGGCCTCGACCAGGGTGAAGTTCTCGGCGCCGTCGTTGTGCAGGATCAGGAACCGGTCCTCGCCGCCGACGACGGCGTGGTCGACGGAGTATTCGACGGAATCGCGGCGTTCCCAGATGGTCTGGAACCCGGCGGCGGGGTCGTCGGCTGGTCCGTAGCGGAGCTCGGAGGTGACGGCGCTGCCGGCGGCGATGACGATGTATTTGTTGCTGCGGGTGCGGCCGACGCCGACCCAGAAGCGTTCGTCGGGTTCGTGGTAGACGCGTTCGTCGGGTTCCTGGGAGCCCAGGCGGTGCCGCCAGACGGTGTCGGGACGCCATGCGTCGTCGACGGTGACGTAGTAGACGGTCGCGTTGTCGGCCGCCCAGGTGACCCCGGCGCCGATCCCGGCGATCTCGTCGGGGTAACGCTCTCCGGTGCGTAGGTCTTTGAAGCGCAACGTATAGCGTTCGTCGCCTCTGACGTCCACCGAGTAGGCCAGCGTATTGCCGTCGATGCTGACTCCGGCCGCGCCGAGGGCGAAGAAGTCATGGCCCTCGGCTTCGATGTTCTCGTCGAGCAGGACCTGTTCGCCGGGGATCTCGGTGTCCTCGTCGAACTCCGGGGGTGTCCAGTCGTCGGGGTCGTCGACGGGGCAACGGCATTGCACGCCGTACTGTTTGCCGGCGAAGCTGCGTCCGTAGTACCACCAGTCTCCCCGCCGGGTGGGCACCGACAGGTCGGTCTCCTTGGTGCGGGCTTTGATCTCGTCGAAGATCTTCTGCCGCAAAGGCGCAAGGTTGGCGGTCCGGTGTTCGGTGTAGGCGTTCTCCGCCTCGAGGTGGGCCACCACATCCGGGTCGGTCTTGTCGCGCAGCCACTCGTAGTGGTCGACGAAGACGTCTCCGTGGTGTTCGCGACGGTGTTCGACGCGGCGGGCGACGGGGGCTTTCACGCGGGGGCTCCGATCCAGTCGTCGAACCGTCGGCCCGAAATACGTTCGTAGGCTTCGATGTAGCGTGCTCTGGTGGCATCGACGATGTCGGGCGGCAGCGGTGGTGGGGGTTGGTCGCCGGTGCGGTCCCAGCCGGACTCCGGGCCGGTCAGCCAGTTGCGCACGAACTGTTTGTCGAAGCTGTTCTGCACGGCGCCCTCGGTGTAGTCGTCGGCGCGCCAGTAGCGCGACGAATCGGGGGTGAACACCTCGTCGGCGAGGGTCAGCTCTCCGCGGGAGTCGACACCGAACTCGAACTTGGTGTCCGCGACGATGATCCCCTTGGTCAGTGCGTGTTCGGCGCCGGCGCTGTAGATCTGCAGCGTGCGTGCGCGCAGCTGCTCGGCCCGGTCGGCGCCGATAAGGTCCACGACGTCGGCATAACTGATGTTGACGTCGTGGTCGCCCAGGTCGGCCTTCGTCGCCGGCGTGAACAGCGGTTCGGCGAACCTGCTGGCTTCGACCAGGCCGGCAGGTAGTTCGATGCCGCACACGCTGCCGGTCTTCTGATAGTCGAGGAGTCCGGATCCGGTGAGGTAGCCGCGGGCGACGGCCTCCACGGGCAGCATGTCGAGTTCTTCGACCACCAGGGCCCGGCCCAGCACCTCGGTGGGGATGCGCTCGTCGTCCGGTGGCCCGGCCAGATGGTTCGCCGCACCCGCTGTTTCACGCAGGAAGTCGAAGAAGAACACGCTCATCGCGGTCAGGATGCGGCCCTTGTCCGGGATCTCGGAGTCGAGGATGTGGTCGTAGGCCGAGATCCGGTCGGTGGCGACGAACAACAGGTGCCTGTCGTCGATGCGGTAGAGCTCTCGAACCTTGCCGCTGGCCAGATGCTCGTAGTCGGACAGATCGGGGCGCATTCGGCCAGCCTATCGGGCGCTCTGTGCTGGGATCGAAGCCATGACGTCGAGGTATGTTCCCTACGCCGGCACGCCGGGCCGCCTGCTGGCGCAGCTGACCGCCGACATCCTCATCGCGATCTGGGTGGCGGTGTGGGTGTCGGTCGGGGTGGCCGTGCACGCCGCGGTGACCATGATCGCCGAGGTGGGCCGCCAGTTGAACGACGGCGCCACCGGCGTCTCCGAGAACCTGGATTCGGCAGGTAACCGTGCCGACAGCGTGCCGCTGATCGGCGATTCGATCGCCGGACCGCTGCGCGCGGCCAGCGAGGCGGCGCTGGACATCGCCGGCGCCGGGCACAGCCTGGACAGCACGGCGAGCTGGCTGGCCTGGGTGCTGGCCCTGGCAGTCGCCGCACCGCCGATCATGCTGGTCGGCATGCCGTGGGTGGTGCTGCGGCTGCGGTTCGCGCGCCGCAAGTGGACCGCTGTCACGCTGGCGTCGACGCAGGCCGGTGAGCAACTGTTGGCGCTGCGTGCGCTGGCGAACCGCCCGTTGCCGAAGCTCGCCGCGATCAGCCCCGATCCGGTGGGTGCCTGGCGCGAGCAGGATCGCGTCGCGATCCGTGGGCTGGCTGCTCTCGAACTCCGCTCGGCCGGCATCCGGGCGGCCAACCTCCGGACGGCACCGCACTGACCCTCTCAGCGACCGACGGCGCCGTCGATCTGCTCGCGGAGGATGTCGAGGTGACCGGCGTGCCGCGCCGTTTCCTCGATCATGTGCGTCAGTGCCCACCGCATCGACGGACGCGTGCCGGCACGGGCCGGGCGGGCGCACGGTGCCGTGAGGTCCTCGCAGGCGGCGATCACCGTATTGGCCCGGTCGACGGCGTCGCGGTAGTCGGCGATCACGGACTCGACGGTCTGGTGCGCGGCGGCGTGAAAGGTGGCGGGCCAGTCGGCGTCCTCGCCGAGGAACATGAACCGCTCCACGTGGGCGAGGTGGTTCACCAAACCCAGGCAGTTCGTCCCGGAGGGGACGCCGGCAGCGCGGACGGCGGGTTCGGGAGCACCGTCGAGCTTGGCCACCACCGATTGCCGCAGATAGTCGAGAAAGCCGACCAGCACCTCTTTCTCGGAGCCGTCCACGCGCGGCGGTGCAGTGTCGCCCATACCTGCCTTCCCGTTACTTGAGCAGCCGCTTGAGCGACGTGCCGAACGGATGGCGGGCGGTCAGCGACCCGAACCGCACCTTCCCGCTGACCACGACGTGCAGTCGGCGCGACGGCGGGCTGGTCGGCACCTTGACCGACGTGGACGATCCGATGTTGGCGACGCCGTTGAGGTCGGCGGTCGCGCCGTCGGGCAGGATGAGTTCGGTGGAGCTCAGGTAGTCGTCGATGTCGATGTAGACCACCGGACCGGGCAGCACCGCGGAGCTGAAATCCAGTGTCGTCGAGCACATCCGCGTCACCAACCGCAGCCTGGCCGGCACCGTCCATCCCCCCTTGCGGGAGATGCCCGACATCCAGCTCTTCAGCACCTCGGGTGGGGCGGGTGCGGCGTCGCGACGGACATGCGGAAGGTCGGCGATCACGCGGTCCAGCTCGCTGCGGGTTCTGGCGGCCAACACGACGTCGACCCGCTGGGTGTATTCGTCCAGGGTCAGCATGCCCTGGCCCACCGCATGCTCGAGGATCGTCGTCACTGCGGCGCGGTCGGCATCGGACGCGCGCCAGTCGGGAGCTCCGGGATCCATCGCGGTCCAGCCTAACCGTGCTGTCCACCCGTCCGCTGGACCGTCAGCGATCTCGCGGCCGCGGCCAGCCCACCCGCGGTGACGCCCAGCCACGTCAGCATCGCCACCCAGCAGACCACCAACGACACGGTGATCAAGGCAGGCCAACCGGTTTCGTCGACGATCCCGTGAGTGGCCACCGCATACATGCCGAGCGGGAACACCATGGCCCACCAGACGCCCGCGAACCGCAGGACATGCGGTCGCCGCAGGTACCTCAGCGCGAAGTAGAGCAGCGGGGTGATCCATACGGTGGCACCCAGCCACGCCGCCGCGGCGCCCCAGCGCGTCACCTCGGCGAGCCATCCATCGTCGAGCAGCCGGTGGAGGTGATGACCGGCCAGGGCCGCGATCGCCAACCCGCCCATCAGGATCCAGGCGTCGGGCTCGAACCCGTCGGGGTCCAGACGGGCCAGCACGGCGCGCCGGAGAATCAGTCCCGTCATCACGGCGTAGATCACCAGGGCTGACGCCCACAGCAGCGCGGCCACACCCAGCAACGGGCGCCAACCGGTGAACGCCGCCAGTTGGGTCAGCACGATGGCCAGCCCCGAGGTGCCCACGCTCGGCAGCTCCCACGCTCCTCGGGACCTTTCGATCCAGTCCGACCACCGCTGCGCGGCGATCGCCCGCACGGTCGCGACACCCAGGAAAATCCACACGACCATCGCCAGCACGGCGAGCGTCCACAGCGCACCGGGGATGTCGGCCAACCGGGTGTCCAGTACCGCGCAGGCGGCCACGAAGGTGAACAGCTTGATCGGAACGTCGGGATCACGCAGATCCAATGGCTCACGGCGCCAACGGATCACCCCGGTCACCGCCAGCACCGGCAGCGCCACCACGGCCAGCACCGCCAGCACCGTGCTGACCGTCCAGTAGCCGTGTTGGCCCATCGCGATGGACACGATGCCCGTCGCCATAACCGCTGCGAACGCATCGGGCTTCACGAGTCGAATTCCACCACCAGGTGCCGGATCCCGGTGTGCCGGTTGCTGCGGGTCCATTCCACCGGTGCGGCCGGGGTGACCGAGGAATACCTGCCGAGCACTTCCTCGAAGATCACCCGCAGCTCGAGACGAGCCAGGTTGGCCCCCAGGCAGTAGTGCACGCCCTGACCGAATCCCAGGTGCGGGTTGGGTTTCCGCGTGATGTCGAAGCGGTCCGCGTCGGCGAACACGGCGGCGTCTCGGTTGGCCGAGCCCTCCCACACCAGCACCTTCTGACCCGGCTCGACTTGGTGACCGCCCAGCGTCGCGGGACGGGTGACGGTACGTCGCTTGGACGGCGACGGCGAGGTCCAGCGCACCATCTCCTCGATCGCGGTCGGTAGGAGCGACGGGTCCTCGCGCAGTGCCCGGTAGGCATCGGGGTTCTCGACCAACGCCAGCAGTCCCCCGGCAATGGCATTGCGGGTGGTCTCCGCCCCGGCGCTGAACAGCAGGTTGAAGAACAGGTAGCTTTCGAGGTCGGTCAGCGTGGGATCGACGGAGTTCACCACGACCGAGAGCATGTCGTCGGTGGGTCGAGCGCGTTTGGCCGCGATCAATTCCTGGCCGTAGGCGAACATCCGGGAGCCGGCTTCCTCCACCGACAGGCGGGTAATCGACGCCTTGCGGGAGCCGCCGAAGTCGAAGCTGGGTTCGATGGCCTCGAAGATCCAGTGTCGCTCGGACTCGGGAACTCCGAGCAGGATGCAGATCATCTGCATCGGGACCTCGGCGGCGATGTCGGTGACGAAGTCGAACGGGGACCCGGGCTCGACGTCGTCGAGCAGACGGCGCGCCCGCGCGCGGAGGTCGTCCTCGACCCGGGTGATCATCCGCGGGGTCAGTCCGGAGCTGATGAGGCGGCGCACCTCGGCGTGGCGCGGGTCGTCCATCATGTTCAGCAGCTGCCCCGCGATCGGCAGATCCTGCAGCAGTGTGCCTCCGAACGGCCGATCGCCGCCGGTCACCGACGAGTAGGTCTGCGGATCACGCAGAACCGCAAGGGTTTCGGCGTGGGTGGCGACCGACCAGAATCCTTCGCCGTCGGGGGTGTTCTCGGTGGGCCCGTGCCAGTACACCGGTGCTAGCTCCCGGTGTACGGCAAAGAGGTCATGCGGGAAGCCGTCGGCGAAGTTGTCCAGATCGGTGAAATCGATCTGGGCGAGATCGCCGGGCGCGGTCACAGGATTGCGCCGGAGGTGTATTTCGCGGCTTCGGGATGCCGGGCGACCACCGCGTCTACGGCTGCGACCACGCGGTCCACCTGGTCACCGGCTGCGCCGCTGAAGACCTGCCTATCGGCCAACGCTGCGTCGAGCGCCGGACGGTCCAGGGGCAGCCGCGGATCACGAGCAAGCCGGTCGAGCAGGTCGGGTTCGGCGCCCTTCTCCCGCATGTCCAGGGCGACGGCCACGGCGTGTTCCTTGATGACCTCGTGGGCGGTCTCGCGGCCGACACCGGCACGGACCGCCGCGATCAGGATGCGGGTGGTCGCCAGGAACGGCAGGTAGCGGTCGAGTTCACGCTGGATCACCGCGGGATACGCACCGAACTCGTCGAGGACGGTCAGGAACGTCTCGCTCTGCCCGTCGAGGGCGAAGAACGCATCGGGCAGCGCGACGCGTCGCACCACCGAACAGAACACGTCACCCTCGTTCCATTGCGCGCCGGCGAGTTCGGCGGCCATCGAGGCGTATCCGCGCAGCACCACCTGCAGGCCGTTGACGCGTTCACAGCTGCGGGTGTTCATCTTGTGCGGCATGGCCGACGAACCGACCTGGCCGGGAGCGAAACCTTCGGTAACCAGTTCGTGGCCGGCCATCAGCCGGATGGTGTGCGCCAACGAGGACGGTCCGGCACCGAGCTGGACCAGCGCCGAAACGACGTCGTGGTCCAGCGAACGGGGGTAGACCTGGCCGACACTGGTGAACATCTCGGCGAAGCCCAGGAACTGGGCCACGCGGCGTTCCAGATCGGCGAGGCGTTCGGTGTCACCGTCGAACAGGTCGAGCATGTCCTGCGCGGTGCCCATCGGGCCTTTGATGCCGCGCAGCGGGTAGCGGGCGATCAGCTCGTCGACCCGGGTGATCGCCACCAGCAGTTCTTCGGCCGCGGACGCGAATCGCTTACCGAGCGTGGTCGCCTGCGCGGCGACGTTGTGACTGCGACCTGCCATCACCACGTCGCGGTACAGCACCGCCCGTTCGGCCAACCGGGCCAGCACCGCGACGCTGTGGTCGCGCACCAGTTCCAGTGACCGGCGGATCTGCAGCTGCTCGACGTTCTCGGTGAGGTCGCGGCTGGTCATGCCCTTGTGCACGTGCTCGTGCCCGGCCAGGGCATTGAACTCCTCGATCCGGGCTTTGACGTCGTGGCGCAGGACCCGTTCGCGCGCGGCGATGGACGCCAGGTCGACGGTGTCCAGCACGGCCTCGTAGTCGGCGACCACGCCGGCGGGCACGTCCACGCCCAGCTCTGCCTGGGCTTTCAGCACCGCCAGCCACAGCCGTCGCTCGGCCACGATCTTGGCCTCCGGCGACCAGATCGCCACCATCTCTTCACTGGCGTAGCGGTTGGCCAGCACGTTCGGGATGCTCACGATCAGACAGCCTACGAGCCTCGGTCGTGCACAGTAGACACCGTGCACTTCATCGGTGTGGACCTCGCATGGGGCCAGCGCAAACCCACGGGCGTGGCCGTCGTCGACGACAGCGGCCGACTGGTGCTGGCCACGGTGGCCTCCGACGACGCGAGCATCTGCTCGCTTCTCGAGCCGTATGCCGAGGACGACTGCGTCGTCGGCTTCGACGCTCCCTTGGTCGTGCGGAACGCGACGGGCCAGCGGCCCGCCGAGCGCGCGATCAACGCCGACTTCGCGCGGTTCCAGGCCGGGACACATCCGTCCAACACCGGCCGGCCCGAATTCGCCGACGGCACCCGGGCCGCCCGATTGGCCGAAGCGCTGGATCTGGACATCGATCCACGGTCCGGGGCACCGCGGCGCGCGCTGGAGGTGTATCCGCATGCGGCGACGGTGGCGCTGTTCCGGTTGGGACGGACGCTGAAGTACAAGAGCAAGCCTGGCCGCTCCCTGGCCCACATGCGCACCGAGCTGGTGCGGTTGATGGAGCTCATCGAGGGACTCGCCGGCGCCGACCCCGCCTTACGTACGAACGGCAGCGAGGACTGGGCGCGGTTGCGCGCCGCGGCCGAAACCGCCTCGCGCAAGAGCGAACTGAGGCGGGTCGAGGATCCGGTGGACGCGGTGGTGTGCGCGTATGTGGCGATGTTCGCCGCCCGTCGGCCCGACGACGTCACCTACTACGGCGACAGCGACACCGGCTACATCGTCACACCCACACTGCCGTCGGATCTGGAGCCCGCGCCGCCGGAGCCCACACCCGGCGCGGTCCACCAGGCCATCGCGACGTACGCCGAGCGCCGACCGCACCTTGTCGGTGTCACCGACCGGTACCTCGCGACGGTCACCGGCCTGCTCGACGACGCCGGGATCAACTACCTCAGTGTCACGGCGCGGACCAAGTCGGTGGCGTCTTTCGCTGCGAAGGCCGACCGCCACGTCGACGGGCGGCGGCTGTATACCGATCCTCTGGTCGAGATCACCGACCAGGTCGGCCTGCGGGTCATCACCTACCTGCGCGACGATGTCGGCGCCGTCGCCAACGTGCTCAACGAGGAGATGCAGTTGCTCGACGACCGCGATCTGGGGATGGAGACCGCGGCTGAAGGCCGGTTCGGTTACGCGAGCAGACATCTGTTGGTCGCGGCCAAAGGTGAGCAGCAGGCGGCGTCGGTGCAGGTGCGGACCATCCTTCAGCACGCGTGGGCGGAGTTCGAGCACGATGTCCGCTACAAGGGGTCCATCCCCGAGGAGGATGCGCCGGATCTGAACCGTCGCTTCACCCTGGCCGCGGGACTGCTGGAATTGGCCGACCGTGAGTTCTCCGCCATTCGGGAGCGGCTGCGGTCCACCTCCCCGAGCGCGCGGACCCCGGAGACGCCTGGCGCACCCGGGATTCCGACGCCGGTGCTGGCGGCCTACTTGGCCAGCAGGTTCCCCAGTGCGGGCTGGTCGCGTACCGAGCATTACGCCTGGATGGCCGGTCTGCTGCTGGACCTCGGTATCGACTCGACCGACGAGGTGGATGCGGCCCTGGCGGGGATCGATGCCGACGCCGTCGATGCCGCAATGGATTACCGGTTCCCTGCCGGCGCGGTGCGTCGCCTCGACGATGCATTGTTGGCGCTGTTCGGTTCCCGTTACATCGGATTACCCGGCAACTCCCACCGGGTTGCCCTGCTGGAGAACAGATTTGCCCGCCTCAGCGGTTCCACCGACGGCTAGAACGGGGGTGCGTCGTTGGGTGGTGGGAGGAGTTGGTCGCCGTTGTTGGTCAGGGCTGCTTCGTTGATGCGGCGGAGGACTTGGTTGTAGCGGGTTTGGGCTTGGGCGCGGGTGTATCGCCGCCGGGGCATCATGATGCCGCGTCGTTGGTCGGTGGGTGGTGGGGGTGGTGGGCCGTTGGTCCAGAGGGTGGCGGTGGGTTTGCACAGGGCCGGGAACAGCAGGGCGCTGCCGGGTTTGGTGAGATAGGTGTGGCCGGTGGGGCTGACCCATTTGATGGTGCCGTCGGGGTATTGCCGGTCGGTCCAGCCGTCGGGTCCGCACCAGAACGTTTTGAGTAAGTGGTGAAAACGGCAGAGGCACTTGAGGTTTGAGGCGTGGGTGGGGCCGATGGGGTGGGGCACGGTGTGGTCGATGTCGGCTTTGGTGGCTGCGATGTCGCACAGCGGGAACCGACAGGTCAGGTCGCGGCAGCGGATGAACTCGGCCAGTGCGCGGGAGGGCAGGTAGCGGGGCTCGGCGGGGCTGTCGCCGGGGTGGATGATTTCGCGGATGCGGGCGTTGCCCAGCAGTGGGTGCAGCCCGGCGGCGGGGACCAGCCCGGCGCCGAAGATCAGCGCGGCTTTCGGCGACGACGCGGTCGCCGAGGTGACCGGGGAAGCCGGCTCTGGCCCCGTGGTGTCCTCAGCCTCAGCCTCGTCCTCGTCCTCGTCCTCGGTCTCGTCCTCGTCCTGCGCGGGGTCAGCGTCGACCTCGGCCTGCGGCGGCGATTGTTCTTCGGCGGGCTGCGGGCGCAGCTCTGCCCGCGACGCAGACCCGTCCTCAGTCCCGGGCTCAGGTTCGGGTTCGGGCTCAGCCTCGGGTTCGGGTGACTGGGCTTCGTCCTGCTCGCTGTCGGCCGGCTCGGTTTGGGTCGGCTCTTGCTCGGCAGCGTCCGGCGCAGGTTGGGCGTGTGCGTGGTCTTTTGCGGTGTGCAGGGTGGTGGTGTCGGTGACGACGTAGATGAAGGTGTTGGGGGTGGGGGCGGGGTTGTTGGCGGCGTGGCAGTCCGAGAGTCCGCAGCCGCAGGCCAGGGCGTCGAGGCCGTAGCCGATGGCGGCCAGCGCGTCGTTGCGGCGCTCGTCGAGGGGGCGGGGGTCGGCCTGGCAGACGGTGCGCGCGATCGCCTCGATACGGTCGCCTAGCGCGGCGGCGTCGCTGCTGTTCATCCGCGCCCACACCGTCTGAAACCCCGGCGGATCGGCGGGGTCGCCGATCTGCAAGCCCCGCTCGGCTTGGCGGTGGCGCGGTACGCGGTGGGCGGCGGGGTCGTGGGTGATGACCGTGGCGTCGATGGCCTGGTCGATCTTTTCCCGCGACAGCCGCCCCCAGAACCCGACCTGGGCGGCCAGGGCGGCATCCACGGCGGCCATCAGGTCGGGATCGCCGATCAGCCCGGTGCGGTAGACGATGGTGCGTACCACCAGGTCGCTGATCAGTCCCTGGGCGAACAACGCCGCCACTTTGGGGAGGCGGTCGCGCAGTGCGACGGCCCGGTCGGTTTGGGCCAGCGCCAACCCTTGGGTCACCCCGAGCGCGGCGGCCAGTTCGGCGGCCACCGCCCGATCGGGGTCGAGGAACCAGTTCTCCCGGTCGCGGGCCGACGGCAACTGGGTGCGGCGGTCGAACAACTCGGCCAGTACCGCCAGCTTGCGGTAGGCGGCGATGTTCTCCGCGCGCGAGCAGATCCGGGCGGCGTCGATCAACCCGGCCGCGCTGGCCGCGTTGATCTCCGCCACTGACGGAACGCTATCGAACATGTGTTCGATTATGCCAGCGGGGTGTGACACGTCGGCGCACCAATTCGAATCGGTGACGATCAGATCCGGTCACGGGGCGATCAATTTCTGCCACCGGAAATGAAACCCTCCACACCCCGGTTTCATCAGGCAGATCGCCACGATCAACCAAACGTCGAAACCGCGTGATCCGCTCCACGGCTCCGACCCGCACCGAGGGAATCAGAGCAATGAAGACCATCACCACCGCCACCATCGCCGCTACCGCCGCCGCGGGCCTGTCGGCCGCGATCCTGGGCCTGGCCGCCCCCGCCGCAGCCGCCCCGTCAAGCTCCAGCGACGCCTACGCCACCATCAACGCACTCGAAGCCGACGGCAACCGCGTCATCATCAACCGCCACAGCGGCACCGCCCTCACAGACGCCACCATCATCGCCGTGCGACCCGGCCCCGAATTCACCACATGGGTCTGGGACGCCCAACGCGACGACCGCATCCAAGTCCCCGCCGGACGCACCTACTTCGTCGACGTCGAATAACCCCACACCGAAAAAGGGGCCGCCTCGACAGAGTCGGCCCCTTCTTCGCGTAATCCCCTATTCCGGGCCCGCCGCCAGATCTTCCGGATTGGTGATCTGCCCGTCCTGAATGCCGAGTTGACGGTTGATCGCCTGGGTCAGGAAGAACAGGCCGATTCCGATGACGATCAGACCGCCGGCGACGATGTACTGCTGCACAGGCCGGCCCGACAGAGGCGTCACCAGATACAGCGACGCGACAAACCCGATGACCGGCAACGCCGTTGGCGTCTTGAAGTGGTGGCCGTCGTGGCGCACGTCGCTGCGCAGAACCAGCACCGCGACGTTGACAACAGCGAACACCGCAAGCAGCAGCAGGCTCGTGGTGCCGCCGAGAATGGCGATCGCGTTGCTGCTGGCGGCCGTGCTGACGTAGATGATCACACCGAAGGCGATGACGGTGGTGAACACGATCGCCACCCAGGGTGAGCGACGTTGCGGGTGCACGGTTCCGAGCACCGGGGGCAGCACCCGCTGGCGGGCCATGCCGTAGATGAGCCGACTGGCCATCAGCATGTTGATCAGCGCTGTGTTCGACACCGCGAACATCGTGATGAACGGCAGGATCGTGTCCATCGGCAGCTCGGGAGCGCCGGCCTTGACCACCTCGACCAGCGGGGTGTCGCTCGCTTCGAGCTGCCCGACGGGCACCAGCGCCACCGCCACGATGGAGATCAGGATGTAGACCATCCCGGCGATCCCGAGACCCGTCAACAGGATCTTGGGGAAGGTGCGGACGGGATCCTTGGTCTCCTCGGCCATGTTCACCGAGTCCTCGAAACCGACCATGGCGAAGAAGGCCAACGACGTTGCGGCCGTCACCGCCAGGAAGGTGTTCTTGTCCTCGGCCGTCTCGAACGCCACGATGCGGGAGAAATCGACATCGGTCCCGCGGGTGAACGCCCAGAAGCCGATCATCAACACGATCACCAAGCCGGTGATCTCGACGATCGTCAGGACGACGTTGAGTTTGACGCTCTCCCCGACACCGCGGTAGTTGATCGCCGCCAGCAAGGCCATGAATCCCAACGCCAGCAGTGCGACACCGATCTTCGACGTCTCGATGCCGGTGCCTTCGTAGAAGTTCGCCGCGAATGCCCTGGAAGCCGTTGAGGCGGAGGTGATTCCCGAACACATCACGACGAAAGCAACCAGAAATGTGACGAAGTGGATGCCAAACGCCTTGTGCGCGTACAGGGCTGCGCCGGCCGCCTGTGGGTACTTGGTGACCAGTTCGAGGTAGCTGAAAGCCGTGATCGTGGCGATGAGGAAGGCCACCAGGAACGGCAGCCAGGCAGCGCCGCCGACCTCACCGGCGACATCGCCGACCAAGGCGTAGACGCCCGTGCCCAGGATGTCCCCGACGATGAACAGCAGCAGCAGCCCGGGACCCATGACCCGCTTGAGTTGCGGCTGTTGCTCCGCGCCTCGTGGGCTGGCCACCGATTCCGTCATCACGCCTCCCGGTTCGTTCTGCGTCGGACTAGTTGAACGGCGCGAGGACGTCGATGACGTCGATCAGTGTGGCTCTGGCCGTCTCACGCGGGCCATCGCCGTCCCCCACCATCGCTGACACGACGGCACCGTCGACGGCACACACTAATGCGGTCAGCATGTCGGCGCGCACGGAGCGTCCGGATCGCTCGATGACTTCGACGACGGCATCGGTGCGCTGCTTGAGGATCCTGCGCTGGATGTCTCGCAGGCCGGGCTGGCGAGCGCAGGCGATGTAGCGCTCATAGCGCGAGATCAGCAACTCCGTGGCACGTTCCGGGGTGTCCCCGACGAGCAGATCGACCAGGATGTCGGCGGTCGACTCGGCACCGCGCCGGCGTCGGGACAAGGCCCCGACCCGGTCCTTGAGTTGTTGCGCCTCCCGCAGTCCGATGAGTTCGACGGCGTTGGCGATCAGGTCGTCCAGCGAAGAAAAGTAGTACGTCGTCGACGCCAGTGGCAGGCCCGCGCGGCGGGCCACCGCGCGGTGTCGCACGGCGTCGAACCCGCCCTCGCACAGCAGATCAGCAGCGGCGCTGACCAGCGCATACCTTCGACGCTCCCCTTTGGGAGTGACCGCTGCCGTCACGTAAAGCATGGTGCCAGTCGGGGCGGGCCGGCATCGGGCTTTCGGCAATTCGTCCCTCATTACCTTCGGCAGCGCGGCTGGCATGATTGCCGCCATGCCGATGCTCAGTCGCCGCGCGCTGCTGTCCCTGGGTCTGCGGGCCGGGTTGGCAGGGGCTGCGGTGTCTGTTGTGAGCGCCCCGCCGACCGTCGCCGCACCTGCGCCGACCTACACCTCGGGAGCGTTGCGCTCGACCGCGCGCGGAGGGGTGACGGTGAACTGGATCATCGCCCGCCCACCGGGGCAGGACCGGCCGCTGCGTCCGGTGATCCTGCTGCACGGCAAAGACTCCAGCGCCGCGAACGTCATGTCGATGGGCGTCGAACGGTTCCTGGCCGACGCGGTGGCTGCCGGGTTACCGCCCTTGGCGATGGCAGCGATCGACGGCGGCAACGGGTACTGGCACCGCCGAGCGTCGGGCGACGACTCGGGATCGATGGTGCTCGACGAGTTCCTGCCGCTGCTGGCCGACCAGGGACTGGACACCTCCCGCGTGGCGTTCCTCGGCTGGTCGATGGGCGGATACGGAGCGATGCTGCTGGGTTCCCGGTTGGGCAGCGCCCGTACTGCGGCGATCTGCGCGGTGAGCCCGGCCCTGTGGACCTCACCCGGTGCTGCGGCGCCCGGCGCGTTCGACGGTGGCGAGGACTACGCCGCCAACAACGTCTGGGGTCTCGACGAGCTCGATCGCATACCGCTGCGGATCGACATCGGCGACGGTGATCCGTTCGCCGGCGCTACGCGAGAGTTCATCGACCAACTCGCTACACCGCCGGCGGGCGGCTTCTCGGCCGGCGGGCACGATGCCGCGTTCTGGTCCGCGCAGTTGACGTCCCAGATCAGCTGGATCGCGCCGCTGCTGAGCGCTTAGACGGAGATTCGGCCTTCTGCTGCCGCCAGCCCGATATCGCTGCGAAAGTGCGCCCCCGGCAGGCGGATTGCGCTCATCGTGGCGTAGGCGTCGTCACGCGCAGCGTTCAGGTCCGCACCGACACCCACCACCGACAGGACCCGACCGCCGGACGACACCAACGCACCGTCGTCGCGCCGCGCGGTACCGGCGTGCAACACCCCGTCGCGATCCGCGCCCGAGATGACGTCGCCCAGACGCGGCCGCCCGGGGTAGTTCTCGGCGGCGAGCACGACGGTGACGGCTGCCCCCTCGCGCCACTGCAGAGGAGGCATCTCGGCCAGCCGTCCCGTGGCGGCCGCCGACAGCAGTTGCCCGAGCGGGGATTCCAGTAGGGCCAGCACCGCCTGCGTCTCCGGATCGCCGAAGCGGCAGTTGAATTCGACGACGGAGGGGCCTGACGAGGTGATGGCCAGCCCGGCGTACAACAGACCGCTGAACGCGCAGCCACGCCGAACCATTTCCGTAGCAACGGGTTTGATGACTTCTTCGACGATCCGGGTCGTCATGTCGGCGGGCAGCCACGGCAGTGGCGCATAGGCGCCCATCCCGCCGGTGTTCGGTCCGGTGTCGCCGTCGCCGACACGCTTGAAGTCCTGCGCGGGCAGCAACGGCACCACCGTCTCACCGTCGACGATGCAGAACAGCGAGACCTCGGGGCCGTCGAGGAAGGACTCGAGCAGCACGGGATGGCCGGCGTCGAGCAGGGAGGCGGCGTGCGCGCGGGCTGCGTCGCGGTCGGCGGTGACCACCACACCCTTCCCGGCGGCCAGTCCGTCGTCCTTGACCACCCAGGCGCGTTGCCCGGCGGCCGGACCGAACCGGTCCAGGGCGGCGTCGAGGCGCGCGGGGTTGTCGACGATCTCGCTGGTCGCGGTCCGCACCCCGGCCGCCGTCATGACGTCCTTGGCGAATGCCTTGGACCCTTCGATACGGGCCGCGTCACACGCCGGGCCGAAGCAGGCGATGCCCGCCGCACGTACCGCGTCGGCGACGCCGAGCACCAGCGGAACCTCCGGTCCGACCACGACCAGGTCGGCCCCGACTCGTCGGGCCAGCGCGGTGACCGCCTCGCCCGAGGTGATGTCGACGTCGTACTGGTCGGCCAGGGCTGCGGTCCCCGCGTTGCCGGGAGCTATCGACAGACCATCGACCTGCGGGTCGCGGCGCAATGCCAGCAGCAGCGCATGTTCACGGGCTCCGGAGCCGATCACCAGGACGTGCACAGATGCACCCTAACGGCTGCCTCGCAGCGCCTCTGGACCATACAGCTGACCGATCAGTGTATGGTCCAGAGTAAGTGCCATACGTCACATCCGGAGGACGCCATGACGACGACGCAGAGCTGTCCGTTTCTGCCCCAGGGGTATGACTTCACCGATCCGGACGTGCTGCTCCGGGGCATCCCGGTGACCGAGTTCGCGCAGCTGCGCAAGACCGCGCCTGTGTGGTGGAACGCCCAGGGCGAGTCGATCTTCGACGACGGCGGCTACTGGGTGATCTCGCGCCACGAGGACATCAAGGCCATCTCGCGCAACCACGACGGGCTGTGGTCGACCAACGCCAAAGGCGCGGTCATGCGGTTGCCCGACGGTGTCACCGCCGAGCAACTGGACCTGACCAAGGCGCTGCTCATCAATCACGACGCGCCCGAACACACGCGGCTGCGCAAGATCGTGTCGCGCCTGTTCACGCCGCGGGCCATCGCGGGGATGGAGCAGAAGCTCGCCGGTGCCGCCCGCGAGATCGTGGCCCGCGCGGCGGCAAAGGACAGCGGCAATTTCGTGGACGACATCGCCATGCCGCTGCCGCTGCAGGCGATCGCCGACCTGATCGGGGTGCCCGAAGCCGACCGCGAGAAATTGTTCCACTGGTCCAACTGCATCATGAACACCGACGACCCCGACTTCGACTCCGACCCCACGATGGCCAATGCCGAGCTGATGGGCTACGCGTACACCATGGCCGAGGAGCGGCGACGCTGCCCGGCCGACGACATCGTCACCCGTCTGGTGGAGGCCGATGTCGACGGCGACTCCCTCGGCGAGGTCGAGTTCGCGTTCTTCGTCATTCTGCTCGCTGTGGCCGGCAACGAGACCACGCGCAACGCCATGACCCACGGCATGAACGCGTTCTTCGAAAACCCGGATCAGTGGGAGCTTTTCAAACGGGAACGGCCCGAGACCGCGGTCGACGAGATCATCCGCTGGGCCACCCCCGTGCACTGTTTCCAGCGCACCGCGCTCGAGGACGTCGAGATCGGCGGCGTGACCATCGCCGCGGGACAACGCGCCGGCCTGTTCTACAGCTCGGCGAACTTCGACGAAGAGGTCTTCGACCGGCCGTTCGAGTTCGACATCCTGCGCAACCCGAACCCCCACCTGGCGTTCGGCGGCAACGGCGCGCACTTCTGCATCGGCGCCAACCTGGCCCGCATGGAGATCAAGCTCATGTTCAACGAGATCGCCGACCAGATCCCCGACCTCCGGCGACTCGGTGAACCGCAACGCCTGCGTTCGGGCTGGATCAACGGCGTCAAGGACCTGCAGGTCGCCTACCACTAGAGTGCCTTCGTGCGCACTCATGGTTGGTCCGGGGCGAAACCGGCCTCGGACGACGAGGCCGCCGCGCGCATCCTGGCCGCTGCCGGCAAGGCCATCGAGGAACACGGTGCCGACTTCAGCCTCTCCGACGTGGCGCGCACCGTCGGGGTGACCCGCCAGACCGTCTACCGCTACTTCCCGAGCACCGAGGCACTGCTGGTCGCAGCCGCAGTGCAGGCCGTCGACGAATTCCTGGACCGGCTGACCGCCCACCTCGCCGGCGTGCAGGACCCCGTCGACGCGGTGACCGAAGCGGTCGCAACGGCTTTGGAATGGCTGCCGCGAGAGAAGTACATGGGCCTGCTCGTGGTCCCCGGCCGCACCCGCCACGTCGAGTCGGTCACCTCCGATGTCGCGCTGCGTTTCGCCCGCACGATGGTCGACCGTCTGGACGTGGATTGGACCGCCGCGGGCCTGGGCGACGACGATCTCGACGAACTGGCCGAACATCTGCTGCGCATCATCCAGTCGTTCGTCGTCGACCCCGGCCGACCACCGCGCAGCGGCACCCGCCTGCGCGCGTATCTGCGCCGCTGGGTGGGCAACACAGTGAAATCCGATCGCAAAGGACGTGAGTAATGACGGTATTGGACCAGTTCCGCCTCGACGACAAGGTCGTCATCATCACCGGCGCCTCCTCGGGCCTGGGGGTTTCGTTCGCCGAGGCATGCGCACAGGCCGGCGCCGACGTCGTCCTCGCGGCGCGTCGCGCCGAGAAGCTGTCTGCCACAGCAGCACTCGTCGAGAAGGCGGGACGACGCTGCCTTACCGTGCCGACCGACGTCGCCGATCCCGCGCAGTGCACCGCGATGGTCGAAGCCGCCATGGACGAGTTCGGCCGCGTCGACGTGCTGGTGAACAACGCCGGGGTGGGCACCGCGGTCCCGGCGCTGCGTGAGACGCCGGCAGAGTTCGAGAAGGTCATGGACGTCAACGTCAACGGCTCCTACTGGGCGGCCCAGGCCTGCGGGCGCGTCATGCAGCCGGGCAGCTCGATCGTCAACATCGCCAGCATCCTCGGCATCACCACCGCCGGGTTGCCCCAGGCCGCCTATGCCGCGTCCAAGGCCGCCGTCATCGGGCTGACCCGCGACCTGGCCCAGCAGTGGGGACACCGAAAGGGCATCCGCGTCAACGCGATCGCCCCCGGCTTCTTCGAGTCCGAGATGACCGATGAGTACGCTCCCGGCTACCTCGACCGCATGATGGAGGAGCGTGTGGTGCTCAAGCGGATGGGCTCGCCGCTCGAGTTGTCGGCGACGCTGATCTGGTTGGCGTCGCCGGCCGGCGGTTACGTCTGCGGGCAGACGGTCGTCGTCGACGGCGGGGTGACCATCACCTAGCTAGAGCACGGTCAACGGCAGCGACTTGCGGCCCTCGAACTCCCAGGACGCACCACCGCTGACCTTCGTCACCGACACCTCGGACAGTTCCTTTGCCGGGGTGTCGGTTTCGATGAATCGCACGGTCCAGTCCGTCTCGGTGCCCGACAGTTCTGCCCGCAGGTGCGGGTCCACGGCGGTCGCGATCGCCTGCAGCGGTTTGTCTGCGGCCGGAGAGAGCAGCGAGATCCAGGCACCGTCGCCGTGCGCCGGCGAGCGACGGACGTGCACGAAGCCAGGATCGATGTTGGCGTGCACGTAGGCCGCCGGGTTCAGCAGCGGATGCAGCTCGAGCACCCGCAGCGCGCCGACCGGCCCGCCGGGCAGCTTCAGCGCCTTGTGGATACGTTCGGCGGCCACGCCGGCGATGCCGATCAGCTGCTTGGTGCGGATGCTGTCAGCCAGTGCCACATCGTCTTTCGCGCGTGCCCGCACCGCGATGTTGAACGACAGCACCAGCAGATGCATCTGCAGACACACCTCGTCGGCGATGCGCACCAGCGCCGAGTGCGAGAACGCACCGAAGTCCAGGTCCGACAGCAACGGCCCGGAGTAGTCGGCCATGCCCTCGTCGGTGGGGTCGATCGGATCGAGTTCGGTGTGGTGCGCCCGACTGGCCCTGACGGTCTCGATCTGCGGGATGAACTCGACCTCGGGGAAGGACTCGTCGATGGTGACGGTCCACGCGCAGTGCGGATGCCGGTCGGCAGGCGTCCGGGGCGGCCGGTGGATCGGGCGGACCTGGCACTTGCTGTTGGTGGCCAACGCAGTCGCGTCGAACGTCGGGTCTTCGATGTCGTGGCACATTCCGACCACGTAGTCCTCGCCCATCGGCTCGACGTCGAGCAGCGCCCCGCAGTGGTCGAGATGGAACTCGCCGTGCCAGCGGTCGTGGACGGTGTAGCGGAAGTCCATGAACTGTGGCGGCGCGCCGATGTCGAGTTGCATGCCCTTGAAAATCGTGATGACGTCGTCGCCTTCGAAGTTCAGCGCACGTTGCATCCGTTTGGTGTAGAGCGGGCTCGAGGCCGCCCACTCCTCGATCGCGATCTGCACCATCTCCTCGCGACCGAAATTCGAGATGCACCAGGCCATTCCGGACCGGTCGATCAGCTGCCCGATCAGCAGTAGCTCGGGGACCAGCGTGGCGAGTTCGTCGCGCGAGAGCGCGGCGTACCTACTCATCATGAACCGACGCCCTCATCATGGACCGTGCCCCCGGAGTGCATGCGGACCGCAGCGTTGACGTTCGCCTTCTTGTCCTCGCCACTGGCCTTCTTACGCTGCTTGGCGACTTTCGACACTGCCCCGTCGAGCTTGGATCCCAGCGGGAAGCCGAGGTAGTGGGTGAGGAAGACGGCCATCTCCTTGAGTTCTTCGACGGTGAGCTCCTCGTTGGCCAGCGCTGCGTTGATCTGGATCTCGGCGAGATCCGAGTTACCGAGAGCGGTCACGGCGGTCAGCGTCAGCATGCGCTTCTCGCGCATGGACAGACCGGGCCTCGTCCAGATGGTGCCGAACAGGTGCTCGACAGTCAGGTCGAAGTACGGGTCACCCTGGATGTCGGGCATCTCCCACCCGTAGACCTCGTTCATCTTCTCCAGGCCTTTACGGCGCACGTCATCCATCGGCTCTACTCCTTGGTGCTTGACGAGGTGTGCGGGACGCCGAGACCGGCGGCCAGGTCGCGCAGCGCGATCTCGGCCAGCGGCAACTCGACGCCGGTGGCTTCTCCGAGACCGAGCGCCAGCCGAAGATCCTTCTCGGCCAGGCCCCGGGTGTGGACGAACATGTCGTACAGGAAGTGGTCCGGGGTCAGCGGATTCATGTCGTCGCGCACCATGATCGCGCCGGGCCCGCCGCTCTGCGCATCGCTGTGGCGAACCACCCGACCGAGCTTCTGCAGGTCGATGCCGGCGGCCTCGGCCAGGCGCATCGCCTCACACGCCGCGGTGAATCCCACGAACGTCAACATGTTGCGCGCCAGCTTCATTCGGGTACCCGCGCCCGGTTCGCCGGCCCGGACGACCATGGACGCCCACTTCTTGAAGACCGGTTTGACCTTCTCGTAGGCCTCGTCGTCGGCGCCGACCATGACGGCCAGTTCGCCCTTGTCGGCCGCACCGGCGCCACCGCTGACCGGTGCGTCGACGATGTGGACCCCCTTGGGGCGCAGCTGTTCGGCGAGTTGTCCGGCGGTGTCGGGTTCGATCGTCGAGTGGATCGCGATCACAGTGCCCGGTGCCGCGTGGGCGCCGAGCTCGGCGACCACGTCACGCACCTGGGCGTCGTTGAGCACGGTGACGCTGATGACGTCGGCCTCGGCGACCGCGGCGACGCTGTCGGCCGCGATGGCACCGGCCTCGACCAACGGGGCCATGGCCTCGGCGCGGACGTCGAACACGATCAGCCCGTCGGGCCAGTCGACCAAACGTCGGGCCATCGGTGCGCCCTGGTTGCCCAGGCCGATATAGCCGAGCTTCATCGTGTCCGTCACCGGATGATCTGTCCGCCGTCGACATTGAAGATCTGACCGGTGATCCACTTCGCCTGGTCCGAGAGCAGGAACAGCAGCATGCCGACGAGATCGTCGGGCTGGCCCATGCGCGACAACGGGATTCCCTTGACGATGTCGGCGACCATCTCCTGCGGCGTGGTGGTCCGGTTGGCTTCGGTGTCGATGGGGCCGGGCGCGATGGCGTTGACGCGGATGTTCTGGCCGCCGAGTTCGGTGGCCAGCTGCTGGGTCAGTCCGTTGATGCCGACCTTGGCCAGGCCGTAGAAGTTCGAGTACAGCCACGCCGCCGTCGAAGACTGGTTGACGATCGCACCACCGCCGCGTTTGGCCATCTTCTTGTACACCGCGCGGGTGCACACCAGCGCACCGTCGAGGTTCACGCTCATGAACTTCTTGTAGTAGTCCCAGTCGACGGTGATCAGGAAGTCGAGCTTCATACCGCCGAAGATCGCGGCATTGTTGACCAGATAGTCGATGCCGCCGAACTCCGAGAGCGCCTGTGCTGCCATCTCTTTGGCCGAGTCAGGGTCGCTGACATCCACGCGCACCGCAAGGGCGTTGCCGCCCTCGCCCTTGATGCCGTCGGCGACCTTCTGGGCGCCTTCGGTGTTGATGTCCGCAACGACCACCGCGGCGCCCTCGCGGGCCAACGCCTCGGCGTAGGCCTGCCCAATACCGCCGCCGGCGCCGGTCACGATGGCCACCTTGTCCTTGAACTGATCTCCGTAGAGTCCCATAGCTGTCCCTTCTCAGACTGCCGTCGCGATGGCCTTGATTTCCAGATATTCCTCGAAGCCGGCCAGGCCCATCTCCCGGCCGATGCCCGATTGCTTGTATCCGCCGAACGGCATGTCCGCCGAGTACCAGACACCACCGTTGATGTTGACCGTGCCGACACGCATCCGGGCGGCGACGCCATTGGCCCGGTCCAGATCCGGCGAGAACACCGTGCCCGACAAGCCGTACGGCGAGTCGTTGGCGATGCGCACCGCGTCGTCGTCGCCGTCGTGCGCGATGACCGTCAGGACCGGACCGAAGATCTCCTCCCGCGACACCTTCGCCGCATTGTCCAGCCCGGCAATGACGGTCGGCTCGATGAAGAAACCCTTGTCCCGGTCCGCAGGCCGACCGCCGCCGCAGGCGAACCGACCGCCCTCGGCGACGGCGGAGTCCAGATAGCCCTGCACCCGGTCGCGCTGACGCGCCGAGATCAGCGGCCCGCACACCGTGCCCGCGTCGGTCGGGTCCCCCGGCTTCAGCCCGGCCATCGTTGCCGCGGCGGCCTCCACCGCCTCGTCGTAGCGGTTGCGCGGCACGACCAGGCGGGTCGTGATGGCGCATCCCTGACCAGCGTGCATCGACGCGGTGAAACCGGCCATCGAGCAGGCGCCCGGCAGATCCGCGTCGTCGAGCACCAGGAATGCAGACTTCCCACCGAGTTCGAGGAAGACCTTCTTCAACGTCGCCGACCCGTCGGCCATCACGGCCCGTCCGGTCGCGGTGGACCCGGTGAACGAGACCATGTCCACCCGTGGGTCTTTCGACAGCAACGCCCCGACCGCGTGGTCGCTGGAGGTGACGATGTTCAGCACGCCCGCCGGGATGTCGGTGTGCTCGGCGGCCAGCTCGCCCAGCACGGCGGCCACCCACGGGGTATCGGGAGCGGGCTTGAGCACCAGGGTGTTTCCGGCGGCCAGCGCCGGCCCGATCTTGGCGAGGTTGATCTGGTGCGGGAAGTTCCACGGGGTGATGGCGCCGACGACGCCGACGGCCTCGCGGGCGATCCTGCGCGCGGTCTTGATGCCCATCGGCTTCGCCACGCCCAGATCGGTGATCCATTGGTAGGACTCGGCGGTGTCGGCGCAGAACGTCAGATCCTCGATCGGGCCCTCCAGCTGAGCCGCCGAGGTCAGCATGCGCGGCGCCCCGACCTCGGCCATCGTCATCTCGCGCAGTTCCTCGACGTGGTCGCGCATCGCCTGTTGCAGTTGGCGCAGACAGCGCACACGGAGTTCGGCGTCGGTCGACCAGCTCGTCTCATCGAAGGCCCGTCGCGCCGCCTCGATCGCCGCACCCATGTCCGTGGCGTCGGCGTCGGCGGCCACTCCGAGCGTCTCCTCGGTGGCGGGGTTGATGGTCGGGAAGGTGCCGGCGTTGCCGTCGACGAGCTTGCCGTCGATGTACAGCTTGCTCTCGCGATCGGCCAGGATTGCCATCCGGCCTCCTGTTCTGGTTCTGGACAGCTGTCTGACTGGATTCCCTCGAACCATAGCCCCCGGCCTGCAGCACAGGCAAGAACAGCGGAACGGCGCAACCCAATATTCCTGATGGAAAGGGGTTTCTACGCCATGGTTGCCGATGGCGACCTCTGTCGGCTAGGTTGGACATGTGTCCAGTGAAGCTGTAGCCGCGATCACAGATCAGGCGCGGCAGGCACCCCGCAACCGTCGGCAGGAAGAGACGTTCCGCAAGGTCCTGGCCGCGGGACTGGAAGCCCTGCGCGAGTCCTCCTACGCCGACCTGACCGTGCGGGCCGTGGCTGCCCGCGCGAAGGTCGCCCCGGCCACCGCGTACACCTACTTCTCGTCGAAGAACCACCTCATCGCCGAGATCTACCTGGACCTGGTGCAGAAGGTCGACTACTTCACCGACGTCAACGACAGCACCGTCGACCGCGTGGAGAAAACGTTGCGCGCCATGGCGCTCACCCTCGCCGACGAACCGGAAGTCGCGGCCGCCTGCACCACCGCCCTGCTGTCGGGTAACGACACCGCGGTGCGCAGCGTCCGCGACCGCATCGGCAGCGAGATCCACCGCCGCATCCGCGCCGCCGTCGGCCCGGACGGGGACCCCCGCACTCTGGCCGCGCTGGAGATGACGTTCTTCGGCGCGCTGGTCAACGCGGGCAGCGGCGTCTACACCTACCACCAGATCGCCGACCGCCTGAGCTACGTGGTCGGCCTCATCGTCGGAGAAGACCGTTGACGGACCTTGTCGGAGACAAGAAATGACATTGAGCGACGTGAAACTCGACCCCTACGACTACGACTTCCACGAGGATCCGTACCCGTACTACCGGCGCCTGCGCGACGAAGCCCCGCTGTACCACAACGAGGAACTCGGCTTCTGGGCCTTGTCGCGGCACGCCGACGTGCTGCAGGGATTCCGGAACAGCACCACGCTGTCCAACAAGTTCGGTGTCTCGCTCGACCCAGCCTCACGCGGCCCGCACGCAGCGAAGACCATGTCGTTCCTGGCGATGGACGATCCCGATCATCTGCGGCTGCGGACGCTGGTGTCGAAGGGCTTCACGCCGCGACGAATCCGTGAACTCGAACCACGCGTCACCGAGATCGCCGTCGCACACCTGGACATCATGCTGGAGATGGCGCGCAGCGGCGCCGCGGTCGACTACGTCGACGAGTTCGCCGGCAAGCTGCCCATGGATGTGATCTCCGAGCTGATGGGTGTGCCGGAGGCCGACCGGACTCAGGTGCGCGCCTGGGCGGATGCGGTGATGCACCGCGAGGACGGTGTCACCGACGTGCCGGCCGCGGCCATCGAGGCGTCGATCAACCTGTTCGTCTACTACCAGGAGATGGTCGCCGAGCGACGCAAGAAACTCACCGACGACCTGACCTCGGCGCTGCTGGAGGCCGAGATCGACGGCGACCGGCTCACCGACGACGAGATCATCGGGTTCATGTTCCTGATGGTCATCGCCGGCAACGAGACCACCACGAAACTGCTTGCCAATGCTGCGTTCTGGGGTCACCGCAACCCTGATCAGCTGACCCCGGTGTACGAGGACCTCGACCGCGTGCCGCTGTGGGTCGAGGAGACGCTGCGCTACGACACGTCCAGCCAGATCCTCGCGCGCACGGTCTCCGGTGACCTGACGTTGTACGACACCCGGATTCCCGAAGGCGACGTGGTGCTGCTTCTTCCCGGCTCGGCGCACCGCGACGAACGGGTCTTCGACGATCCCGACCGCTATCTGATCGGTCGCGAGATCGGCTCCAAACTGATGAGTTTCGGCAGCGGCGCCCATTTCTGCCTCGGCGCGCACCTGGCGCGCATGGAGGCGCGGGTGGCGCTGACCGAGTTGTTCAAGCGAATCCGCGGGTACGAGGTCGACGAGGCCAACGCTGTCCGCGTCCACTCCAGCAACGTCCGCGGGTTCGCTCACCTCCCGATCCACGTCGAAGTGCGCTGAAAGGCCCGTTGATGCCTCGATTTGACCCTCTGCCCGATCGTCGTCCCGCACTCGTCGCCGGCGCCTCGTCCGGAATCGGCGCGGCGACCGCGGTCGATCTCGCCTCGCGCGGATTTCCCGTCGCGCTCGGGGCCCGCCGGGTGGAGAAGTGCCAGGAGCTCGTCGAGAAGATCCGCGCCGACGGTGGCGAAGCCATCGCGGTGCACCTCGACGTCACCGACCCGGACTCGGTGAAAGCCTGTGTGGAGCAGACAACCTCGGAGATCGGTGACATCGAGGTACTCGTCGCCGGAGCCGGTGACACGTACTTCGGCAAGCTCGCCGAGATCAGCACCGAGCAGTTCGAGTCGCAGATCCAGATCCATTTGATCGGCGCCAACCGGGTGGCCGGTGCCGTGCTGCCCGGGATGCTCGAACGTCGTCGTGGGGACCTGATCTTCGTCGGATCGGATGTGTCGCTGCGTCAGCGCCCCCACATGGGCGCCTACGGCGCGGCCAAGGCCGGGCTGGTGGCGATGGTCACCAACTACCAGATGGAACTCGAGGGCACCGGCGTGCGTGCGTCGATCGTCCATCCGGGACCGACCAAGACGTCGATGGGCTGGAGCCTGCCGGCCGAGCTGATCGGTCCCGCGCTGGAGGACTGGGCCAAGTGGGGTCAGGCCCGCCACGACTACTTCCTGCGCGCCGCCGATCTGGCCCGCGCGATCACGTTCGTCGCCGAGACACCCCGCGGTGGGTTCATCGCCAACATGGAGCTGCAGCCCGAAGCGCCGCTGGCGGACGTCAAGGAGCGACAGAAACTCGCACTCGGTGAGGAAGGGATGCCAGGACAATGACCGCTCTCAAAGACGTGCCCCGTGTCTCCGGCGGCGAAGAGGAACACGGCCACCTCGAGGAGTTCCGCACCGACCCGATCGGGCTGATGAAGCGCGTCCGCGAAGAGTGCGGGGACGTCGGCTGGTTCCAGCTGGCCGGCAAGCAGGTGGTGATGCTGTCCGGCGCCGAGGCCAACGAGTTCTTCTTCCGGTCGACCGACAGTGAACTCAACCAGGCCGAGGCCTACCCGTTCATGACGCCCATCTTCGGCGAGGGCGTGGTGTTCGACGCCGATCCCGAGCGCCGCGCCGAGATGCTGCACAACACCGCCCTGCGCGGCGAGCAGATGAAGGGCCACGCCGCGACCATCGAGAACGAGGTCAAGCGGATGATCGCCGACTGGGGCGACGGAGGCGAGATCGAGTTGCTCGACTTCTTCGCCGAGCTGACCATCTACACCTCCACGGCCTGTCTGATCGGGCTGAAGTTCCGCAACCAGCTCGACTCGCGCTTCGCCAACTACTACCACCTGCTCGAACGCGGCACCGATCCGCTCTGCTACGTCGACCCGTACCTGCCGATCGAGAGCTTCCGGATTCGCGACGAGGCCCGCGCCAACCTGGTGGAGCTGGTGCAGGAGGTCATGCACGGCCGAATCGCGAACCCGCCCACCGACAAGAGCGATCGCGACCTGCTCGACGTGCTGGTCTCGATCAAGGACGAGGACGGCAATCCCCGCTTCTCGGCCAACGAGGTCACCGGCATGTTCATCTCCCTGATGTTCGCCGGTCACCACACCAGCTCCGGCACGTCGTCGTGGACGCTGATCGAACTGCTCCGCAACCCCGACTTCTACGCCAAGGTCCAGCAGGAGCTCGACGATCTGTACGCCGACGGGCAGGAGGTCAGTTTTCATGCGCTGCGGCAGATTCCGAACCTGGACAACGCGCTCAAGGAGACGCTGCGGCTGCACCCGCCGCTGATCATTCTGATGCGGGTGGCCCAGGACGAGTTCGAGGTCGCGGGTCATCCCATCCACAAGGGGCAGATGGTGGCGGCCTCACCGGCCATCTCGAACCGGATCGCCGAGGACTTCCCCGATCCCGACGCCTTCGATCCCGACCGCTACAACAAGCCGCGGCAGGAAGATCTGATCAACCGCTGGACCTGGATCCCGTTCGGCGCCGGCAAGCACCGGTGCGTCGGCGCCGCGTTCGCCCAGATGCAGATCAAGGCGATCTTCTCGGTTCTGTTGCGCGAGTACGAATTCGAGATGGCGCAGCCCGCCGAGAGCTACCGCAACGACCACTCCAAGATGGTCGTCCAGCTGGCCCGTCCGGCGAAGGTCCGCTACCGCAGGCGCACGAAGGCCTGACATGGGTTGCTACCGCGTGGAACTCGACGAGGACCTCTGTCAGGGGCACGCCATGTGCGAACTCGAGGCTCCCGAGGTGTTCTCGGTGCCCAAACGCGGCGTCGTCGAGATCACCGACCCCGAACCGCCCGACGAGCTCCGTGCAGCCGTCGAACTGGCCGTCGACATGTGTCCGACCCGGGCACTGACCATCATCGAGAAGGAGTGAGTATGGCAACCCGTGAGCAGCTCGAAGGTTGGGTCGAGCGCTGGCTCAAGGCCAACCAGGACGCGGAGGCCGCCGGCGACTGGAAGCCGCTGGCGGACTTCTACACAGACGACGCGACCTACGGCTGGAACATCGGCCCCAAGGAAGACGTCATGTGCGTCAACAAGGACGAGATCCGCGACGTTGCCCTGGGCCTGGAGATGGAAGGCCTGGAGAACTGGGTGTACGAGTACCAGAGGGTGCTGATCGACGAGAAGCAGAACGAGATCGTCGGTTTCTGGAAGCAGATCGCCAACAAGAGCGACGGCACCCGTGACGAGATCTACGGCATCGGCGGCAGCTGGTTCCGGCTGAACGACCAGCTGCTCATCGAGTGGCAGCGCGACTTCTTCGACTTCGGTCACGTGCAGAAGGCGTTCATGAAACTGATCGAGTCCGGTGACCTGACCCCGACCATGCAGAAGCGCATCGAGCGATCGCTGGCCGGCGAGAAGCTGCCCGGTTACTACCCGTTGGGCCAGGCGCCGGCCCCGCTCTGGTAGCTCCCACCCAAGCGGTTGCTTGGGGGCGATGTGGTGTGGCTAACTAGAGCCTCTAGTCTCTAGCTAGAAGCTCTACTAAGTAAGCAGGAAAGCAGGAGAAATGAAGACCAAAGGCGCTCTGATCTGGGATTTCAATCAGCCGTGGTCGATCGAGGAAATCGAGATCGGCGATCCCGTCAAGGACGAGGTCAAGATCCGGATGGAAGCGTCCGGGATGTGCCACTCGGATCATCACCTGGTCACCGGCGGTATCCCGATGGCCGGTTTCCCTGTCCTGGGCGGTCACGAGGGCGCCGGCGTGGTCACCGAGGTCGGCCCGGGCGTGGAGCACCTGGCTCCCGGCGACCACGTGGTCCTGTCCTTCATCCCGTCCTGCGGCGAGTGCCCGTCCTGTCAGGCCGGCCTGCGCAACCTGTGCGACCTGGGCGCCGGCCTGCTGGCGGGCGTCGCGGTCTCCGACGGCACCCACCGGATCCACGCCGTCAAGAACGGTCAGCCCGTCATCCCGATGACCCTGCTCGGCACCTTCTCGCCGTACATGGTCGTCCACAAGAGCTCCGTGGTGAAGATCGACCCGTCCATCCCGTTCGAGGTGGCCTGCCTGGTCGGCTGCGGCGTGACCACCGGCTACGGCTCGGCCGTGCGCAGCGGTGACATCCGTCCCGGCGAGGACGTCGCGATCATCGGGATCGGCGGTGTCGGCATGGGCGCGCTGCAGGGCGCGGTCAACGCCGGCGCGCGCTACATCTTCGCCGTCGACCCGGTCGAGTGGAAGCGTGACCAGGCCCTCAAGTTCGGCGCCACCCACGTCTACCCCGACATCGCCGAGGCGATGATGGGCATCGCAGAGGTCACCTCCGGCGGCATGGCTCGTAAGACCATCATCACCGTGGGCGAACTCAAGGGCGAGGACATCGACAACTACCTCAACCTGACCTCCAAGGGCGGCACCTGCGTCGTCACCGCGGTCGGCAGCATGCTCGACACGAACGTGACGCTGAACCTGTCGATGCTGACGCTGCTGCAGAAGAACCTGCAGGGCACCATCTTCGGTGGTGGCAACCCGCACCACGACATCCCGTCGCTGCTGTCGATGTACAAGGCCGGCAAGCTCAACCTCGACGACATGGTCACCCGCCAGTACAAGCTCGAGCAGATCAACGAGGGCTACCAGGACATGCTGGAGGGCAAGAACATTCGCGGCGTCATCCGCTACACCGACGAGGATCGCTGAGTCGTCGTGACTGACACGGCGGCGCTGAGCCCGGTGGTCGCGGCGTCACGGAACTCGTGGCGCTGCGTCCAGTCCGGCGATCGGGAGGGCTGGCTGGCCCTCATGAGTGACGACGTCGTCATCGAGGACCCGATCGGCGAGGCCGTCACCAACCCCGACGGCACCGGGGTTCGCGGCAAGGACGCCGTTGCGGCGTTCTACGACACCAACATCGGGCCCAACCAGCTGCGCGTCACCTGCGAGGAGACGTTCCCGTCGAGCAGTCCGACGGAGATCGCCTACATCCTGGTGCTGGAGACCACGTTCCCCAACGGTTTCGTGGCCACGGTGCGTGGCGTGTTCACCTACCGGGTGGACGACGCCGGCCTGATCACCAATCTGCGGGGCTACTGGAACATGGACGCCATGACGTTCACCCAGGCGGAGAGCACCGATTAGCGAGTCGTTGTCCGGCCGCGCGGCCGTCGTGGTCGGCGGCACCCGCGGAATCGGTCTGGCCGTCGCCGAACTGCTGGCCGCCCGCGGCGCGCATGTGGTGGTCAATGGGCGCGATGCCGAGGCTGCCGAGCAAGCGGCGCAACGCATTCCAGGTGCGATCGCGTATTCCGGGTCACCGGCGCATCCCGATGTCGCCGACGCACTCATCGACACGTGTGTCCGTGAGTTCGGTGCCGTGGACATCCTGGTCAACTGTGCCGGTACCGCCGAACCGGCGGGCTCGTCGATTCTCAACGTCACCCCCGCGCAGTTCCAGGAACTCATCGACGCGCATCTGGGCACGGTGTTCCAGACCTGCCGCGCCGCGGCCCCCCGGATGGTCGCGCAAGGTCGCGGCGCCATCGTGAACACCAGTTCGTCTGCGTTCCTGGGTGATTACGGCGGCACCGGCTACCCGGCCGGGAAGGGCGCGGTCAACTCCCTGACGCTGGCGATCGCCGCCGAACTCAAGGAGCACGGTGTCCGCGCCAACGTGGTGTGCCCCGGCGCCCGGACCCGCCTGTCGACCGGTCCGGACTACGAGGCCCACATCACCGAGCTGAACCGACGCGGACTGCTCGACGACATCAGCATGGACGGCGCCCTCGATGCCGCCCCACCCGAGTACGCCGCACCCACCTACGCCTACCTGGCCAGCGACCTCGCCGCGCACATCACCGGTCAGATCTTCATCGCTGCAGGCGGTTTCGTCGGCCGGTTCGACCGTCAGGCTCCGTCGATCGTGGCGTTCCGCGGGCATCACGACGAGCCGCCGTGGACGGTCGAGGAGATCGCCGCCCAGGTCAGATGATCAGGCGAGCTGCGGCTTGATCTCCTCGATCACCCACTGCGCGTAGTCCAGGTACTCCTCGACACCGCGTACTTCCGGGATCGGCACCGAGCTGACCGTGACACCCTGCTCGGACAACCAGCCCAGACGCTCGACGATCTCGTCGGCGCTCATGCCCGGGCGAGCGTTCGGGTCGTCCTGTGCGACATGGCCCTCCCCCACCCGGTTGGTGCCCAGCCCGTGGACGACATCGAAGGGCCGCCCGTCGTACTCCGGCTGCGACTTGATGAAATCCAGCCGCTCGGCGATCTTCTCCGGCGGGGTCAGAAACGACCACCAACCGGAAGCGAACTTCGCGGCGCGGCGCAGCGCGGCGTCGGCGTCACCGCCGATCCAGATCGGCAGATGCGGCTTCTGCACCGGCTTCGGTTCGAACGCCACCTCGTCGAAGGACACGTACTTACCGTGAAAACTCGTCGTCTCCTGGGTCCACAAGTACTTGATCACCGCGAGGTACTCGTCGGCCATCCGTCCGCGTTCTCGGAACGGAACGCCGAGCGCATCGAATTCGCTTGCCAGCCAACCGACGCCGAAGGTGACCATCATCCGACCGCTGCTCATCCAGTCCGCGGTGGCCAATGATTTCGCCAGCACGATCGGATGCTGCAGCGGCAGCACCGTGATGCACGAGTTCAGCCGGATCCGCTCGGTGGCGCCGGCCAGGTGAGCCTGCGCCACCGTCGACTGCAGATAGTGCGGCCCCGACAGCTCGACGTGCTCGACGGGGATCACGAAGTGCTCCGGCACCGCGATCATGTCGTAGCCCCACTGATCGGCACACTTGGCCATCCGCGTCTGGTCGGCCCCGGTGACCGAGGCCTCCCAGGGCTGCGACATCGCCGGCAGCCGCAGCATGTGTGGAAGGGCAAAGACCAGTTGCATCAGGCTATTTCAGCATACTTCCGGCGTCGACGGTGACGGGTAGCCCGGTGATGTACCGCGCCTCGTCGGACGCCAGGAACAGCACCGCGTTGCTGATGTCGATCGGCTCGACCCATCCGACCGGCAGCACGTGCATGAACTGCGCGGCCACCGCGAGATCTTCCGGACCCGGGTTCTCCAGATCGGGACGGAACAGCTTCATCGTGCCTTCGTTCATGAACAGCGGGGTGTTCACGTTGGTCGGACAGACCGCGTTGACCCGGATCGAATGCTGGCCGAGCTCCACGGCGAACGTCCGCATCAGGCCGATGACGCCGTGCTTGGCGGCGATGTAGTGGCCGGTGTGTGGGTACGGCTTGAGTCCACCGACCGAGCTGGTGAGGACGATCGATCCGCCCTGTCCACCGGAGAGCAGGTGTGGGACAGCGGCTTTGACCGACTTCCAGACGCCCGAGAGGTTGACGTCGATCATGTCGGTCCAGTCTTCTTCGCTGGTGTGGTCCAGCGTCTGCCCACCGTTGCCGATGCCGGCGTTGGCGACCACGATGTCGAGGCGGCCCAGTTGCTCGACCCCGGAGTCGACCGCGTTCTTGACGGCGGCGAAGTCGCGTACGTCCACTTCGGCGGCGACGATCCGGCGCCCGGTCCCCTTCACCAGGTCCACGGTCTGGGCCAGGTCATCCGGTGTCGCGGCGGGGATCTGTGTGTTGCTGCTGATCGGTCCGCAGACATCGATCGCGATGATGTCGGCGCCCTCCTCCGCCAGACGGACCGCGTGGCTACGTCCCTGCCCGCGCGCTGCGCCCGTGATGAACGCGACCTTGCCTTCGACCCGACCAGCCATCTCTCACCTCAAATCCAGCCCGACGACCGACTTTTGTCGATCGATCAGGAGCGTGACACCGATCACCCGGACTGTCAACCGTCGGAAGACGATCCGAGCTGTTGGAGCAGGCGGTCGACGTAGGAGCGCATCTCGTCATGGCCGAGGGTGACCCCGACGTTGCTCTCGTTGCAGAGGCTGCGGGCGATCTGGGCGATCAACATCGAGACCGCCACCGGCGGATGCTCGCGCAGGTCGATCCCATTGGTGCGCAGGGCGACAGTGACTGCGGCCGTTTCGATGTCACGCACACGTTCGGCGTAGGCCCGCAGTTCCACGCGGATCGCCTTGCGATGATTGGCCAGCGCCATGAACTCGGTGTTCAGACCGGTGCGGTGGACCTCGGAGTTGATCAGCCACAGCGCCCGCAGCGGGTCGTCATTCGTCAACGCCTTGCGCATGTGCTCCAGGGACGTCTCGGCGCCGGCCCGCAGCACCTCGACGAACAGGTCATCCATCGTCGGGAAGTAGTAGTAGACCAACGCCTGCTTGACCCCGGCCTCGGCGGCCACGCGCCGGGAAGTCGCTGCGGCATAACCTTCGTCGCGCATCACCTTGGCCGTCGCCTCTATCAGACGTTGCCGCGCATTGCTTGACCGTGCCTCAGACGCCGTGGTAAGCATGGCGCATTCTATCAGTCTGATCGATCGATCAGGCAAGCGAAAGGACGGCTTACCTGATGACCGACCTCGCCTCGGTGGACTTCTTCTCCGACTACGAGCTGAGCCAGGACCCGTACGCCTACTGGGATGCGCTGCGCGAACGCAACCCCGTCTACCGGGAACCGCACTACGGCGTCGTCGCGGTCACCGGATATCAGGAAGTGGTGGCCGCGTTCAAGAATCACGACGCGTTCTCCGCGGTCAACGCGATCGGCGGGCCGTTCCCGCCGCTGCCGTTCACCCCGGAGGGCGACGACATCACCGAGCAGATCGAGGCGCACCGACACCTGTTCCCGATCTACGAGCACATGGTGGTGATGGACCCGCCCGCCCACGAACGGGCCCGCTCCCTGCTGAACAAGCTGTTGACGCCGCGTCGCCTCAAGGAGAACGAGGACTACATGTGGCAGCTGGTCGACAGCCAGATCGATCGCGTGATCGACAACGGCCGATGCGAGTTCCTCTCCGAATACGCGAAGCCCTTCGCCACCTCGGCCATCATCGACCTCCTCGGCGTTCCCGAACAGGACCGTCCCGAGTTCCTCGCCGCGCTCGGTGTCGAGGAGCGCCACGGTAGTCGCGTCGGCGCTCTCGACGGCGAACCCGTCGGTTCCGATCCGTTGCAGTACCTCGATGACAAGTTCGCCGGATACCTCGCCGAACGGCGCCGGGAGCCACGCGGCGACGTGCTGTCCGGAATGGCCACCGCCGTCTACCCCGACGGCTCCACGCCCGAGCTCATCGAGGTGGTCAAGCCGGCGACGTTCCTGTTCGCCGCCGGTCAGGAGACCGTCACCAAGCTGCTGTCCGCGGCGATGAAGACCCTCGGCGAACAGCCCGAGTACCAGCAGATCCTGCGCGAGCACCCCGACCGCATCCCGACGTTCATCGAGGAGTCGTTGCGGATGCACTCGCCGACGAAGGTGGACTTCCGGTTGGTCCGTAAGACCACCACGCTCGGCGGCGTGCACCTGAAGGCCGGCACGATCGTGATGCTCTGCCTCGGCGCGGCCAACCGCGATCCGCGCAAGTTCGACGATCCGCACGAGTTCCGCCCCGACCGCAAGAATGTGCGCGAGCACATCGCGTTCGGCCGCGGCATCCACACCTGCGCAGGGGCGCCGCTGGCCCGGGTCGAGGGGCAGATCACGGTGCGCCGCTGGCTGGACCGAACCAGCGAGATCCGGCTCGACGAAACCACCCATGGTCCTGCCGGGGCACACCGGTTCGCCTACGACCCGACGTTCCTGCTCCGCGGGCTCAGCGAGTTGCAGATCGAGTTCACCCCGGCAGGGTGACGTCGCGGTACTGCTCGCGCAGCTTGACTTTGAGCACCTTGCCGGTCGCGGTGTGCGGCAGTTCGTCGACGAAGATCACGTCCTCGGGAAGCCACCACTTGACCACCTGACCGGCCAGGTACTCCAGGACCTCGTCGCGAGTTGCCGTGTGGCCCTTGCGCAGCACGGCGATCAGCAGCGGCCGTTCCTGCCACTTCGGGTGCGGAACCCCGATCACCGCGGCCTCGGCGATCGCGGGATGTCCCATGGCGGCGTTCTCCAGATCGATCGAGCTGACCCACTCCCCGCCGGACTTGATGACATCCTTGGTCCGGTCGACCAGATGCAGGTATCCGTCCGGGTCGATGGTGGCGACGTCCCCGGTGGGGAAGAAGCCCTCGGCGTCGAGCTTGTCTCCGCCCTCGCCCTTGAAGTACCCGCTGGCGATCCACGGGCCACGAACCAGTACTTCCCCAAAAGCCTTGCCGTCCCAAGGCAACCGGTTGCCGTCCTCGTCGACGATCTTGAGTTCGACGCCGAAAACACCGCGACCCTGCTTGAGTTTGATCTGTTGTTGCTCTTCCACGGACAGATCGGCGTGCTTGGGCAGGAGCCGGCCGACGACGCAGATCGGACTGGTCTCGGTCATCCCCCAGCCCTGACCTCCCTCGGCCCCCAACTCGTTCTCGATGCGCTCGAGCATCGTCTTGGGCAGCGCCGAACCGCCGATGCCCGCCCACTCGAGTTTCAGTTCGCTCGGGTCGATCTCGGGATGCTCGTCGAGGTAGGCGAAGAACATCAGCCACACCGTCGGCACCCCCTGCATGATCGTCACGCCCTCGTCGCGCATCAACCGGTAGACGCTCTCCCCGTCGAGGTGCGGGCCGGGCAGCACCAGCTTGGCGCCCACCATCGCCGCCGAGTACGGCGTGCCCCATGCGTTGGCGTGGAACATCGGCACGACCAGCAGCAGCGTGGCGCCGCTGTGGATGTCGAAGGTGTCGCGCGACAGGGACAACATCGCGTGCAGCACCGTCGAACGATGGGAATACAGAACACCTTTCGGGTTCCCGGTGGTGCCGGAGGTGTAGCACAGCGACGAGGCGGTGCGCTCGTCGAACTCCGGCCAGACGTAGTCGGTGGACTGGCGTCCGACGAAATCCTCGAAGCAGCGCAGCTTGTCGGCGGGGATCTCCGGGATGTCCGGCATGTGCTCGCGGTCGGTCATCGCGACGTAGGTCTCGACGGTGGTGAACTGGTCGGCCAGCTGGCCGACCAGCGGTGCGAAGGTGATGTCGAAGAACAGCACGCGGTCTTCGGCGTGGTTGACGATGTAGACGATCTGCTCGGCGAACAGCCTCGGGTTGACGGTGTGCATCACCGCACCCGATCCCGAGACGCCGAAGTACAGCGCGAGGTGGCGGTCGCTGTTCCACGCCAGCGTCGCGACCCGGTCGCCGGCGGCGACGCCGAGTTCGGCCAGCGCGTTGGCGACCTGCTTGGACCGGTCGCGGACCGCGCTCCAGGTGGTGCGCCGAACCGGCCCCTCGGGCAGCCGGGACACGATCTCGGTCTGTCCGTGGAACGTCGCCGCATGCTCGATGAGCGACGAGATCAACAACGGCCGGTCCTGCATCAAACCCAACATCTGGCCAGGCTAGAGCGAACCGGAACACCGCGGGGGCCGTTGCGCGCCGGATTCGCCGACTGGAATGCTCGAGCCCATGGCGACCGTCTTCACCAAGATCATCAACCGAGAGCTGCCGGGACGCTTCGTCTACGAGGACGACGACATCGTGGCGTTCCTGACGATCCAGCCGATGACACAGGGCCACACCCTGGTGGTCCCCCGCGAGGAGATCGACAACTGGCAGGACATCGAGCCGGCCAAGTTCGCCCGGGTCATGGAGGTGGCGCAGCTCATCGGGAAGGCAGTCTGCAAGGCCTTCGACACCGAACGTTCGGGCGTCATCATCGCCGGCCTGGAGGTGCCGCACCTACACGTGCACGTCTTCCCGGCCCGCAACCTGTCGGACTTCGGGTTCGCCAACGTCGACCAGAACCCGTCACCGGAATCGCTCGACGAGGCGCAGGCCAAGATCAAGGCCGCGTTAGCCGAGTTGTCCTGAGGGGACCGCGGCCGCCGAGGGGCTGACGTCGGCGATGCGCGGAAGGCTCACCCGGAACCGGCTGCCCTGGCCAGGTGCGGTGGTCACCTCGACGTGTCCACCGTGGGCCCAGACCAGCGAATCGACGATCGACAGACCCAGTCCGGTGCCGCCGCTGGCTCGGGTGCGCGACGAATCGGCGCGGTAGAACCGCTCGAATACGCGTTGGGCGTCCTCGGCGCTCATGCCGCGTCCCTCGTCGCGGACCTCCAGGATCGCGTCGTCGCCCTCGGTGCCCACCCGCACGGTCACCGCGGCACTGTCGGGCGTGTGTTGCAGGGCGTTGGCGACCAGGTTGGACAGCACCTGTCGCAACCGCGCCTCGTCGCCGAGAACCTCCGGAGTGCCGGGCCCGTCGAACACCTCCATGTCGATGCGACGACTCGGTGCGACCGACCGCGCGTCGTGTACCGCGTCGGTGGCCAACGTCAGCAGATCGACGCGGCGCTGCTCGAGCGGGCGCTGCGCGTCCAGACGCGCCAGCAGCAGCAGGTCCTCGACGAGCAAACCCATTCGGCGCGCTTCACTTTCGATACGGCTCATCAGCATCTCGACGTTGCCGGCCGCGCCCTGTCGGTACAGTTCGGCGAAACCGCGGATGGTGGTCAGCGGTGTGCGCAATTCGTGGCTGGCGTCGGTGATGAAGCGCCGCATCCGCTCCTCGGAGGTGCGGGCCGATTCGGCGGACTGCTCCGAGGAGGCCATCGCCCGTTGAATCTGGGCCAGCATGCCGTTCAGCGCCGACGACAATCGACCGACCTCGGTGCGCGGGTCGCGTTCGGGCACCCGACGGTCGAACTGCCCGGCTGCGATGGCCGCCGCGGTCTGCTCGACCTCGATGAGCGGGCGCAGGCTGCGATGCACGACGGCATAGCCGGCGACGCCGAGCACCAGTAGCACCGCGGCGCCGATGCCGATCTGCGTGAACACCAGGGTGCGCATCGTCGAGTTCACGTCGGCCAGGTCGATGGCCACCGTGGTCAATCCGCCGTCGGCGGCGCGCACCGTCATCGCACGCCACTGCAGCTCGGGGTGGTCGACCGAACCCACCGTCACCGGGTCGGGCCCCACGTCGTTGTCCGCGGGCAGATCGGGTTCGGCGACGCGGTCGTTGACGGCGGTCCACACGTGGCGTTCGGAGTCGACGGTTCGCACGTAGAAGTCCGACGGCGGACGCGCCGGATTGGGGTCACCCAGCGGCGTGACCGGCGTCTGCCTCGGCACCTGGGCCCAGCCCTGCGACGCGTCCAGCAGGGTGGCGTCGACGCGCTTCATCAGACCGTGCTGCAGGATCGTGGTGACCGCGATACCGGAGGCCAACAGCCCGCACGCAACCAGCAGCAGCGTGGCCGCGACCAGCGCGACGCGTAGCGGCACACCCCGACCGCGGCTCACCGTGGTTCGCGCAGGACGTACCCGACGCCGCGCAGCGTGTGCAGCAGTCGCCTGTCGCCGGTGTCGATCTTGCGCCGCAGGTAGGAGACATAGGACTCGACGACGTTGACGTCGCCACCGAAGTCGTAGCGCCAGACGTGGTCGAGGATCTTCGGCTTCGACAACACCGTGCCGGCGTTGATCATGAAGTAACGCAGCAGCGTGAACTCGGTCGGCGACAACGACACCGGCTCGCCGGCCTTCCACACTTCGTGGGTTTCCTCGTCGAGTTCGATGTCGGCGAACGTCAAACGTGAGGTCCGCAGTTCGGGGCCGCGGCCGGCGCGACGCAGAATGACCCGCAGTCGGGCCACCACTTCTTCGAGGCTGAACGGTTTGGTCACGTAGTCGTCGCCGCCCAGCGTCAAGCCGGCGATCTTGTCCTGCAACGAATCTCGTGCCGTCAGGAACAGCGCCGGCGCGTCGATCCCCTCCCCGCGCAGCGCGCGCAGCAGCGCGAACCCGTCCATACCGGGCATCATCACGTCGAGGATGATCGCGTCCGGGCGCACCTCCCGCGCTGCGGTCAGGGCGGCCTGCCCGTTGGTGGCGGTGTGCACCTCGAAACCCTGGAATTTCAGGCTCACCGACAGCAGCTCGACGATGTTCGCCTCGTCGTCCACGACCAGGACGCGAGCCTCGGGGACGTGATCCTGAAGCGGCATGGCCATCCCTCCAGTGTCCTCGCTTCCGGTGCGCGATTCCTGGAAGTCCGCTGTGCGGTTCCTGTGAGTCGCTGTTGCCTCGTCTTTAGACTTGACCGTATGAACCTCGCCAAATCGCTCACCGACCTCGCGTTCGCGCCGGTGCGCGTGGGCCTGGCCGTCGCCGACGCCGGGATCGGCATGGCGACCAGCGCGATGGACGTGGCCCACCGCGCGGTCGGGGAGACGGGGGTGCAGCAGCGCCCGACCTCGTTGGCGCAAATGCTCGGCATGCAGGAGGCCGTGGAGCGGGCCAACCGCCTGGCCCGCCTGATGGACGAGGACCAACCGCTCGGACGCGCGCTCGCCCCGGACGGTCCGCTGGACCGGCTGCTCAAGCCCGGCGGCGTGGTGGATCGCATCACCGCCCCCGGCGGCGTGCTCGACCGCCTGACCCAGGAAGACGGCGGACTGATGCGCGCCATCGAGCCGGGCGGTCTGGTCGATCAGCTGCTCGAAGAAGACGGCCTGGTCGATCGCCTACTCGCCGAGGACGGACTGGCCGACCGGCTCTTCGCTGAGGGCGGGCTGATCGAGAAGCTGACCGCGCGCAACGGCCCGCTCGAGCAGCTGGCCGACGTCGCCGACACGCTGAACCGGCTGGCGCCGGGCCTGGAAGCACTGGAGCCGACCATCGAGGCGCTGCGCGAGGCGGTGATCGTGCTGAGCCAGGTGGTCAACCCGCTGAGCAACATCGCCGACCGGATCCCCCTGCCGGGACGCCGCATGCGCAGCCGCACGACGCCCCGGCCGGTGCCTTCGCAGCGGGTTATCGACCCGCCCCAATGAGCAGATAAGATCCGGCACGTCCTCTTCGAGGGCACGCCTCCTTAGCTCAGTGGTAGAGCAGCCGCCTTGTAAGCGGCAGGTCGTCAGTTCAATCCTGACAGGAGGCTCCGAAGCTACACGGATCTGTCATAGGCCCTTCGTAACGTGTGCGACGTGAGAGAGTGTCGCGGGTGCGGTTCCTCGTTGACCAAGCGCAGTCAAAAGGTGTACTGCAGCAATAGTTGCCAGGCTTCCGTCCGGCGAAGGTCGGCTACGCAACGGTGGCTGAACTCCGGGGCGTCCTGGGTGGGCACCCGCAGCGAGCACTACATCAGGCAATATCTCAGTGCCCAACAGTCGGGTTGCTGTGCGATCTGCGGCGGGACCGCGGTCTGGCTGGAACGGCCCCTCGCCTTCGTCCTCGACCACATCGACGGCGACGCGTCGAACAACCGCCGGGAGAACCTGCGGCTCATCTGTCCGAACTGTGATTCGCAGCTACCCACATACAAGAGCCGCAATCGTGGCAGCGGCCGGTATTACCGCCGTCAGCGCTACGCCAACGGCCAGTCGTTCTGACCGGCACGAGTACCGTCACGGCCATGGCTGAAGCTGGACTGTGGATCGCGTGGGGTGTGCCGACGGCCGGGCGGGAGCGCCGTGCACTCGAGCTTCTCGTCGAGACCGAGGGCTATCTGTCAGAGCTTCAGGAGCAGGGACGCATCGAACGCTTCGATCGCGTGGTCCTCAAGCCGCAAAGCATCGAGATCGGCGGATTCATCTTCATCCAGGGCTCCGACGAGCAGATCGACGGGCTGCGGCGGGACGAGTCGTTCGGGGTCTGGTTGGCCCGGGTGCAGTTGGTGGCCGATCAGGTCGGGGTGGTCGACGCGTGGGCCGGCGACGGCATTGCCGAGGCGGTCCGGCTCTACGAGAAGGCGTTGGAGACCCTCGAGTAGGCCGCTCGCGTCCGTTTGCTGCTGAACCACCACGTTTGACCCTGCGTGAGAAACACCAAGATCACGGTAACGAAACGGATTCTGTGACGATTTAACCTTTTGCTCAGTCTGTTCCGGCACGTGCGATTGAATGGCCACCAGTTCGGGACACGAACAGGTTGGATCAGAGGGGTTTCATGGGTTCCGCAGCCTACGTCGGCCGCGTCGGCGGGCTTGCCGTCGCACTCGGTATCGGATCAGCTGTCTTTGTCGGCAATGGCGTCGCAGTCGCCGATGACACCGACGGCGCGGGGGCGCGGTCATCGTCGTCAGCTACCACCGATGCCGACAGTGGCGAGCGCACGCGCCGCAACGAACAGACCACCGAGCGCAGGTCGGCCCGTACCGCCGACGCCGGTACAGACTCTGCGCAGGGCGACGAGGTCGTGCTCGACGACGAGGACGCGACCGCCATCGACGAGGGCGCAGTCGAGGAGCCCGAGCCCGCCCCGCGGCCCGAGCGCCGCCGGGCGGCGGCCCAACCGGTCGAGTCCACAGAGCCCGAAGCGGCGCCGACGTCCGCTCCGGCCCGCACCCAGCGCCGAGCGGAGCCCGAGGTCCGCACCGAGGCCACCGACGCCCCCGAGAAGCCGGCGGCGACGTCGGAAGACGACCCCGCGGTGGCCCCGAAGGAGCCGACCAAGGTCGCGGTGTTCGCCTCGGCGACCGTGTTGGCGGAGGCCAGCAGCGTGCGGTCCGCCCCCGAGGTCGCCGAGATCGACCTGCCGGCCGACGACGAGGTGGAGACGCGCCGGCCGAACCTGGTTTCCGCGGTGGTCAATGTCGTACACAGCATGCTCGACTGGGCGCGGCAGCGCGCCGACACCAACGACCCCGCAAGCACCCCACAACCCCCGTTCCTGTGGGCCTTGATGTCGTTCGCCCGTCGCGAGCTGGACAACCTCTTCGCGACCCGCAGCACCACCCCGGTCGCCTCCGCCGCACGCACCACCAGCCTCGCGCTGGCCGCCAACGCCGCCACCGACACCTGGGTACCGCCACACAAGCCGTGGGCCGACCCCCAGGTCAGCCCGTCGACGAACTTCGTCAGCTGGGTCACCGGGAGCTACGTCTATCCCGAGTCAGAACCGCGCAAGCGCAACCAGCTGGCCGACACCTACAGTCGCTTCGGCGTGCACGGCACCGACGTCGGTGTCATGTGGGACAACGGCATGAAAGACGACCCCAACACCCCGTGGAACGAAAGCCAGGTGCTGATCGCCGTCGGCGACACGTTCAGCGGCCCCGGCATGCAGGGCGGCTGGCGCTACAACACCCTGTTCCGCAGCTCCGACCGCGACCTGTCCAACGGCATGGACATCCCGGACGGAGAGTGGAAGAACGGCAACATGTTCGGCGGCGCGCCGCTGTCGGCCGAGACGTTCGCGCGTCCGATCATCAACCGGCCGACGTGGCTGCCCGGTTCGGTCACCCTGATCCCCACGGCGGGAATCTCGGTGGAGGCCCCGGGCACCAAATTCGGTGTCATGCAGTACGTCAGCTTCATGTCGGTGTCGCGCTGGGGTTCGGCCGGCCGGTGGACGACGAACTACTCGGCGATCGCGTACTCCGACGACAACGGCGAGAACTTCAAGGTCGCGCCGCAAAGTGTGCGCTACAACTCGATCTTCAGCGGACACCGCAACTTTCAGCAGTCCGCGTTCGTGCAGGGCAACGACGGCTACGTGTACATGTACGGCACACCCAACGGCCGCCAGGGCGCGGCCTACGTCGCACGGGTGGCTCCCGAGGACATTCTCGACGCGTCGAAGTACGAGTACTACAAGAAGGCGTCGTCGGGCTGGCTCGGCACGACGCCCGCGCGCTGGGTGCAGGGCAGCCCGTCGTCGGCCTCGGCAGTGATCGGCAAGACCGGCGGCGCGTGTGGCGCCACCAAACCGGGGTACCGGGTCAGCGAGATGTCGGTGCAGTACAACGAGTACCTCGGCAAGTACGTGACGCTCTACGGCGATCAGTTCAACAACATCGTCATGCGGACATCCGACACCCCCGAGGGCGAATGGTCGGAGGCCACGGTGCTGATGGGCCAGCAGCCCGGCGGCATCTACGCGCCGATGCTGCACCCGTGGTCGCCGTCGACGGCGGGCACCGGGTCGGACCTGTACTGGAACCTGTCGTTGTGGTCGGACTACAACATCATGTTGATGCGCACCGACCTGTCCAAGCTCTGACGGACGAAAAGCTCTCCAGACACGGCCCCCTACACTCGCGTTCGTGCGCGACGTTCTCGACGAGCTCCTGAGGGTGTGGCAGTCCGGCGGCACCGCCGGACTGGCAACCGTGGTGCGCACCATGAAATCTGCGCCTCGCCCGCCCGGTGCGGCGATGGTGGTCGCGCCCGACGGCAGCGTCGCCGGATCGGTGTCGGGAGGCTGCGTCGAGGGCGCCGTGTACGAGCTCGCCCAGGAGGTGGTTTCCGGCGGCACGCCTGAGCTGCAGCGCTACGGCGTCAGCGACGACGACGCGTTCTCGGTCGGATTGACCTGTGGCGGCACCATCGACATCTTCACAGAAGCGGTGTCACGCAACACTTTTCCGCAGCTGCAGGACATCGCCGACGACATCGCTGCGCATCGGCCGGTCGCGGTGGCCACCGTGATCGCCCATCCCGACTCCGACCGCGTGGGTTCCCGGTTGATCATTCGACCCGACAGTGCCGACGGCACGGTGGGTTCCGCGCGTGCGGACGCCGCGGTGGCCGACGACGCCCGAGGGCTGCTCGCTGCGGGCCGCTCGGGTGTGCTGACGTACGGACCGGAGGGTCAGCGGCAGGAATCGGGCATGGAGGTGTTCGTCGGCAGCCACGCGCCGCGACCGCGGATGCTGGTGTTCGGCGCGATCGACTTCGCCGCCGCCCTGGCGCAGCAGGGCGCCTTTCTGGGCTACCGGGTCACCGTCTGCGACGCACGTCCGGTATTCGCGACCGAGGCGCGCTTCCCCGCCGCCGAGGAGGTCGTCGTCGACTGGCCGCACCGCTACCTGGCTGCGCAGGCCGACCAAGGCACCCTCGACGCGCGCACCGCGATCTGCGTGCTCACCCACGATCCCAAGTTCGACGTCCCGGTCCTCGAGGTCGCGCTGCGCCTTCCCGAGGTCGGCTACATCGGGGTGATGGGCTCGCGACGCACCCACGACGACCGCACTCGCCGCCTGCGCGAGGCCGGACTGACCGACACCGAGCTGGCGCAGCTGGCCAGCCCGATCGGCCTGGACCTGGGCGCCCGCACCCCGGAGGAGACCGCGGTGTCGATCGCCGCGGAGATCATCGCGCGCCAGTGGGGCGGTACCGGGCGGCGACTGTCCGAGACGGACGGACGCATCCACCACGAAGCATGAAACCGCGTGAGACACAAGTGGTGGAAATGTCGCTCTCCGATGCGATAACGTCACTCTTCAAGTTCTGAGGAGAGTGATCGAAGTGACCGACACCGCCGTCGAGTCCGTCACCGCGCGTTACGCCGGCCGACGCATGGAACGTGTCGAGGACAGCCGACTTCTCACAGGTCACGGCTCGTTCGTCGACGACATCAACCGCCCCGGGATGCTGCACGCGTGCTTCGTGCGCAGCCCGTACGCCCGCGCGAAGATCCTGAGCTTCGACGCCTCGGCGGCACTGGCCCATCCCGGTGTGCATGCGGTGCTCACCGCCGACGACATCAACCCCGAGGTCAACGAGGCGTGGCACGCCGTCGCGGGCAAGGACGTGCCGGACACCCCGCGCCCGCCACTGGCCGAGGGCGAGGTCCGCTTCGTCGGCGACCCGATCGCGATCGTCATCGCCGAGAACCGGTACATCGCCGAGGACGCGATCGAGCTGATCGACGTCGACTACGAACCCCTGCCCCCCGTCGCCGACTTCACCCGCGCGGTGGAACTCGCCGAGAGCGGCGCGGTGGTGCACGAGGCCTATCCGGACAACCGCGCCGGCGGCATGGGCGGCGCACCGCCGGACGAGGAGACGTTCGCCAACGCGGCCTATGTCGCCAAGGCGCACGTGTACCAGCAGATCCACGCACCGGTCCCGATCGAGACCCGCGGCATGGTGGTCGAATGGCAGGCCGCCCCCGGCGAACTGACCGTCTGGGCGTCCACCCAGACACCGCACGAACTGCGCGCATTCGCCGCGCGGCTGCTCGGCATCCCGGCGCAACGGGTCCGGGTCATCATGCGCGACACCGGCGGCGGTTTCGGCCAGAAGGTCGTGCCGATGCGCGAGGACATGTGCATCCTGCTGGCCGCCCGCAAGGTCGCGGCACCGCTGAAGTGGATCGAGGACCGCCGCGAGAACCTGATGTCGGCGGGGCAGGCCCGCCACGTCGACGGCGACGTGCGGATGGCCTTCGACTCCGAGGGCAACATCCTGGCCGCCGACATCGACTTCATCCAGGATGTCGGCGCCTATCCGACGCCGTATCCGGTGCTGACCACCGCGGCCATCGGCATGTTCTTCCCCGGCCCGTACCGGGTGCCGAAGTCCAGCTTCAACTACCAGACCATCTTCTCCAACACCGCCGGACTGGCCGCCTACCGCGGACCGTGGCAGTACGAAACCCTCACGCGCGAGATACTTCTCGACATCGCCGCACGTGACATGGGGATCGACCCGCTGGAGCTGCGGCAGCGCAACATCCTGCGGCGTGACGAAATGCCGTACTTCAACCCGAACGGCATGCCCTACGATCATGTCGCCCCGGCGGACACCCTCGACCAGGCGGTGAAGATCCTCGACCACGAGGGATTCCGCAAGGAACAGGCCGATGCGCTGGAGGAAGGCCGCTACATCGGACTGGGCTACTCGGCCTACATCGAGCCCACGGGTGCGGCGACCGGCCACCTGGCCACCGAGGGCGCCACCATCCGGATGGAGTCCACCGGCAAGATCAACGTCTACGTCAACGGCGGTTCGACCGGCAACAGCCTGGAGACCACCGTGGTGCAGTTGACCGCCGACGCGCTCGGCGCCGACATCGACGACGTCTCCACCATCCAGGGTGACACCGCGGTGACCCCGTACGGTGCGGGCACCCAGGGCAGCCGCAGCGGACCCATGACCGCCGGCGCGGTCAGCGAAGCCGGCGCGATCCTGCGCAAGCAGATCCTGGCCATCGCCGCGAACCTGCTCGGCGTGCCGGCCGAGGAGATCGAACTCGCCGGCTCGCGCGCGATCGTGCGCAGCGAACCGGACAAGAGCGTCAGCTTCGCCGACATCGCCTACCGCTCCTACTACGACCCCGGACAGCTGGCCGGCACCAACCCCACGCTGGAGGCCACCGCACGCTTCAACTCCGAGGCGATGATCCACTGGGCCAACGCCACTCACGCCTGCACCTGCGAGGTCGACGTCAAGACCGGACAGGTCACGCTGACCCGTTACATCGTCAGCGAGGACGTCGGCCCGATGATCAACCCCAACGTCGTGGAAGGCCAGATCGCCGGTGGCACCGCGCAGGGCATCGGCGGCGCTCTGCTCGAGGAGATGAACTACGACGACGACGGCAACCCGCTGTCCTCGACGTTCGTCGACTACCTCCTGCCGACCGCCACCGAGGTCCCCGCCATCGAGTACGGCCACGTCGAGATCCCCGGCCCCGGCGTCGGCGGATACAAGGGCTGCGGCGAGGGTGGCGCGATCGGCTCCACCCCGGCGGTCATCAACGCGATCAACGACGCGCTGGCGCCGCTCGGGGTCACCATCACCCGGCTGCCGGCCACCCCGGCCTCGATCATCGAGGCCATCCAGAAGAGCCAAGAACAAGCGACGAAGTAGAGGACGAACAGTGGAGTTGGTCAACGAGTTCCGCGTTCCCGTGCCGGCCGCGACGGCGTGGGAGGTGCTCACCGATGTGCAGCGCGTCGCGCCGTGCATCCCCGGCGCGCAGCTGCTGTCGGTCGACGGTGACGACTTCACCGGCGCGGTGAAGGTCAAGGTCGGTCCGATCACGGTGTCCTACAAGGGCGAGGCGACGTTCACCGAGAAGGACGAGTCCGCCGGGCGCGTGGTGATCAAGGCCAGCGGCAAGGAGACCCGCGGCAGCGGCAACGCCTCGGCGCTGGTGACCGCGCAACTGAAAGACGAGGGTTCCGAGACCGCGGTGGTGATCACCACCGACCTGACGATCTCCGGCAAGGCCGCACAGTTCGGTCGCGGTGTGTTGGCCGACGTGGCCGGCAACCTCATCGCCCAGTTCGCGCAGCGGCTGGAGGCCGACGTACTGGGCGGGTCCGCCAAGCCGCAGTCCGCCCCGTCCGCGGAGGCGCAGACCGCTGCACCGGTCGCCGCGGCCGCCGACGAGTCGGTGGACCTGTTGAAGGTCGTCGCGCTGCCGATCGCCAAGCGCTACGCACCGGTCGCGGCCGGGGTGGCCGCCGGTGTGGCGGTCGGCCTCCTGCTGGGCCGGCGCCGCCGCAGCACCCCGACTCCGCCGGCCGTCGACGAGCTGGTCGCCGCGCTGTCCCGGCTGCTGTCATGAAACCCGCCGCATTCGACTACCACCGGCCCGACACCCTTGCCGAGGCTGCCGAGATCCTCGGACGGCTCGGCGATGACGCCAAGGTGCTCGCCGGTGGACAGAGCCTGGTCCCGATGCTCAACATGCGGCTCACGCATTTCGAGAACCTGGTCGACATCTCGCGGGTCGACGAGCTGTGCGGAATCGACCCGGTCGACGGCGCGGTCCGCGTCGGGGCCACCACGTCGCACGCGCTGGTCGGACTCGACGACGAGGTCGCCGAGTCGGTGCCGCTGCTGACGTTGGCCACTCCGCACATCGGCCACTTCCAGATCCGCACCCGCGGCACCCTCGGCGGAGCCATCGCCCACGCCGACCCCGCAGCCGAATACGCCGCTGTGGCACTGGCTCTGGACGCCGAGATGGAAGCCACCTCGACCCGCGGAACACGTGTCGTCGCGGCACAGGACTTCTTCACCGGGCTGTGGGAGAACTCCCTGGAGGGCGACGAGATCCTCAGCGCGGTGCGGTTCCCGGTGTGGCAGGGCCGCTGTGGGTTCGCCGTCGAGGAGTTCGCCCGCCGCCACGGCGATTTCGCGATCGCCGGCGCCGTCGTCGCGGTCGAACTCGACGATGCCGACCGCGTGAAGCGATGCGGCATCGGCCTGCTCGGCCTGGGCTCGACCCCGCTGCGTGGCAGCGCCGCCGAGACCGCGATCCTCGGGCGCGCAGCCGGCGAGCTCGACGAGGAAGCCCTCGACGAGATCGGCAACGTGGCCATGGACGCCCTCGACGACATTCCCGCCGACCTGCAGGGCTCGGCAACCTACCGGGCCCGCGTCGGCTCGGCGATGGTGGCGCGAGCGCTGGGCAAGGCGCTGGCGTCGGCAAGCACCCAGACCCAAGGAACGTGAGCATGCGCGAGACCCCCGTCGAGATCACCGTCAACGGCCACCCGGTGCGCCACGTGGTGGAGACCCGACTGACCCTGGCCGATTTCCTGCGCGAGAAGTGCGGGTTGACCGGAACCCATCTGGGTTGTGAGCACGGAGCGTGCGGCGCCTGCACGGTACTGCTGGACGGCCAGGCGGTGCGTTCGTGCCTGATCTTCGCTGTGCAGGCCGAAGGCCAGGAGGTCACCACCGTCGAGGGCGTGGGCGGCGAGGACGGTCAGCTGTCCCCTGTGCAGGCCGCGATGCGGGAGTGCCACGGTTTGCAGTGTGGTTTCTGCACACCGGGATTCGTCACCAGCATCACCGCCCTGCTGCGCGACAACCCGTCCCCCACCGACGAGGAGATCCGCGAGGGTCTGTCCGGCAACTTCTGCCGGTGCACCGGGTATCAGGGCATCGTCAACGCGGTGAAACGCGCGGCAGAGGTGAATAATTCGACGGCATGAGGATCGGGTTCGTCGGCCTGGGCAACATGGGTGCGGCCATGGCCGCCAATCTCCTGGCCGCCGGCCATGACCTGACGGTCTACAACAGATCCCCCGAGAAAGCCCGGCCGCTGACCGGGCAGGGCGCCACCGCCGCCGCCTCGGTGGCGCAGGTCTGCGACGCAGAGGTCGTCGTCTCGATGCTCGCCGACGACGCCGCCACCGAAGCCGTGACGTTCGGCGACTCGGCCATCCTGTCCTCGTTGCCGCCCGGCGCGATTCACGTGTCGTGTTCCACCATCAGCGTCGCGTTGTCACAGCGGCTGACCGAGGCGCACGCCGCGGCCGGCCAGACGTTCGTGGCTGCACCGGTGTTCGGCCGTCCCGAGGCGGCCGCGGCGGCGAAGCTGTTCGTCGTGGCCGGCGGTTCGCCCGCTGCGGTGGAGGCCCTCGAGCCGATCTTCTCGGCGGTGGGTCAGCGCACCATCACGATCTCCGAAAAACCGCACATCGCCCACCTGGTGAAGCTGTCGGGCAACTTCCTGATCGCCTCGGTGATCGAATCCCTCGGCGAGGCAATGGCTCTGGTGTCCAAGGCCGGTGTCGACAAGGTCGAGTTCCTCGACCTGTTGACCTCCACGTTGTTCGACGCGCCCGCCTACCGCACCTACGGCGGGCTGCTGGCCCGCCAGGAGTTCGAGCCGGCGGGCTTCGCAGCGCGGCTCGGGCTCAAGGATGTGCGGCTGTTGCTGGCGGCCGGCGAGGAGCTGCAGGTGCCGATGCCGGTGGGCGGCCTGATCCGCGACCGCTACCTGGCGCTGCTGGCCGGCGGGGGCGCCGAACTGGACTGGTCGGCGATGGGCGCGATCGCTGAGTGGGAGTCGCAGGGACGGACCACCCGCGGCTGACGAGATTGCTTCCAGCGCGCGATTTTCGTCGGTTGACGCGCGTGGAATGCGATTTCGGCGGGTCAGTCGGGGACGACGCCGCGCAGACCGTCGGCGCCGAACACCGGCTCGAGCATCGACGAGAAGTCCGGCCCGCGGCGCAGCATCATCCCGCCGTCGACGTTGATCACCTGCCCGGTGATGTAACTCGACGCATCCGAGAGCAGGAACACCGCCGCGTCGGCGACATCCTCGACCTCACCGGGCCGCGGCAGCGGTGTGGCCTCTGCGTAGTCGCCACTGACCTCCGGGGACATGAAGATCGCCGCGACCAGATCCGTGCGGATCAGCCCGGGGCGCAGGCAGTTCACGCGTACCCACGACGGGCCCAGTTCGTCGGCGGCCAGTTTCATCAGGTGGTCGACCGCGGCCTTGGATACCCCGTACGCGCCGAACCAGCGGTGGGTGTTGCTCGCCGCGATCGACGAGATCCCGACGAACGAACCGCCACCGCCGCGGACCATCTCGCGCGCGGAGTGCTTGAGCACGTAGAACGTTCCGTTGACGTTCAGGTCGATCAAGTTGCGCCACGCCGCGGAGTCGAGCTGCGGGATCGGCCCGATGGTGTCGCTGCCGCCGGCGCAGTTGACCACACCGTGCAGCCGGCCGGTCCAGGACGTCGCCGCCGCCACCGCGCGGATCACGTCGTCCTCGTCGGTGACGTCACCGGCCTCGTAACGCACCGCACCGCCGCCTTCGCCTGCGGCAGAGGCGATCTCGTCGGCCGCCGCCGCGAGCTTGTCGGCGTTGCGACCCATCAGCATGGCGTTGCCCCCGGCGGCGACCACCGCCGCGGCGACCCCCTTGCCGATTCCGCTGCCACCACCGGTGACCAGAACGGTCTTGTCGGACAACGAGATCTGCACGCGCACGCTCCTTTGACGGTCTAACAGAATCTCTCAGTTATACGTCACGGCTCGTCGTGGCGGGCCAACTTCGGCGCACCCAGGGTGCGCCAGTCCGGCACGTTCGGCGGCAGGCCGATCGGGTACCGGTTCTCGTTGAACGCCGCCCAGTGCGCGTGTCCGAGTTCGTGGATGTGGAAGGCGTGCCGCAGCGCCTCGGTGAAGCCCATCGCGTCGCTGGCGGCATTGACCGAATCCTTCACCAGCAGCGCGGCCATTGTGGGGCGCTCGGCGATCCGGCGCGCGAACTCCAGGGTCTTGTCCTCGAGTTCGTCGCGGGCGAAGACCTTCGACACCATGCCCAACCGGTGCGCCTCGTCGGCGTCGATGCAGTCGCCGGTCAGCAGCAGTTCCTTGGCCTTGCGGGGTCCGAACTCCCACGGGTGGGCGTAGTACTCGACGCCGGGCATCCCCATTCGGACAGCGACCACATCGGAGAACCGCGCGTCGTCGGCGGCCACGATCAGATCGCACGCCCAGATCAACATCAGGGCCGCGGAGATCGCGTTGCCCTGCACCTGGGCGATGGTGATCTTGCGCAGGTCGCGCCACCGGCAGGTGTTCTCGAAGAAGTAGTGCCACTCCTGCAGGTAGGTCTGCTCGGCGATGGCCTCGCGGGTGGCGCCGTTGCACAGGAAGGTCGGGTGCTGGTCGGGTCCGGGGGAACGCTCGGCCATCGCGGCCTCCGAACCCAGATCGTGGCCGGCCGAGAAGTTCTTCCCACGGGCCGCCAGGATGACGACCCGCACCTCGTCGTCGGCCTCGGCCCGGCCGAACGCCTCGTCGAGTTGGACCAACAGCGTCCGCGACTGCGCGTTCTGCGCGTCCGGGCGGTTCAGCCAGATCCGGGCGATCCGGCCGTCGTCGAGCGTTTCATAAGTCACCTGCTGCGTCGTTGCCACACGGAGCACATTACGTCGCGGGGTGTGTCCGGAGGCACACCGCCCGAGGCCCACCCCGGAGTTGTCTAAAGTTGAGGTCATGCCTGCGAAATCTGATCCGGCCGCAGACCTGGCCGACGTGGAACCGATCGCCGACAGCACCGAGCGCCAGGCCCGACGCGTCGTGGCCGCCTACGCCACCGACGCCGACGAATGCCGGGTGTTCCTGTCGATGCTCGGCATCAACCCGGGCAAGCTCGACGCGTAATGAGCACCCAGGGCAGCGCCGACTTCGTCGTGGTGGCCAATCGGCTGCCTGTGGACATGGTGCGACTGCCCGACGGCACCGTTGAGCCGCGGCGCAGCCCGGGCGGCCTGGTCACGGCGCTGGAGCCTCTGCTGCGCCGCCGCCGCGGCGCCTGGGTCGGCTGGGCCGGTGTGCCGCACGATCCCGGCGACCCCGACACCGAGACGCCCATCGCGGACGACGACATGGTCCTGGTGCCGGTCCGGCTGTCCGCCGAGGATGTCGCCGAGTACTACGAGGGCTTCTCCAACGCGACGCTGTGGCCGCTCTATCACGACGTCATCGTCAAACCCGTCTACCACCGGGAGTGGTGGGACCGCTACGTCGACGTCAACCGGCGCTTCGCCGAGACCACGGCCGCCACCGCCGCCGAGGGCGCCACGGTGTGGGTGCAGGACTACCAGCTGCAGCTGGTCCCCAAGATGCTGCGCATGCTGCGGCCCGATCTGACCATCGGCTTCTTCCTGCACATCCCGTTCCCGCCGGTCGAGCTGTTCATGCAGATGCCGTGGCGCCGGGAGATCATCGAAGGCCTCCTCGGCGCGGACCTGGTCGGATTCCACCTGCCCGGCGGTGCCCAGAACTTCCTGATCCTGGCGCGGCGCCTGCTCGGCGCCAACACCTCGCGCGGCAACGTCGGGGTGCGGTCACGCTTCGGCGAGGTGCAGCACGGCTTCCGCACCGTCAAGGTCGGCGCGTTCCCGATCTCGATCGACTCCGCCGAACTCGACCAGCAGGCCCGCAGCCGCAAGATCCGTCAACGCGCCCGCGTGCTGCGCGCCGAACTGGGAAACCCGCGCAAGATCCTGCTCGGCGTGGACCGGTTGGATTACACCAAGGGCATCGACGTGCGGATGCGCGCGTTCTCCGAACTCCTTGCCGAGGGCCGCATCGACCGTGAGGACACGGTACTGGTGCAGTTGGCCACGCCCAGCCGGGAACGCGTGGAGAGTTACATCGTGATGCGCGAGGACATCGAGCGCCAGGTCGGCCACGTCAACGGCGAGTACGGGGAGGTCGGCCACCCCGTGGTGCACTACCTGCACCGGCCGATCCCGCGGGAGGATCTGGTCGCCTTCTTCGTCGCCGCGGACGTGATGCTGGTGACGCCGTTGCGTGACGGCATGAACCTCGTCGCCAAGGAGTACGTGGCCTGCCGCAGCGACCTGGGCGGGGCGCTGGTGCTCAGCGAGTTCACCGGTGCGGCCGCCGAACTGCGGCAGGCCTACCTGACCAACCCGCACGACCTGGAGGGCGTCAAGAACGCGATCGAGGCTGCGCTCACCCAGTCGCCGGAGGAAGGGCGCCGGCGGATGCGTGCGCTCCGCCGGCAGGTGCTGGCCCACGACGTGGATCGGTGGGCGCGCGCCTTCCTCGACGCGCTGGCGACGCAGGAGTGAGTCTCAGATCGGCGTGATGTAGTCGATCAACCATCTGCCGTCGATCTTGCGGTAGTCGACGCGCAGCCGGCTTCCGTCGTAGACGGGTTTGCCGCCCTTCTCCGTGACGGTGCGGTTCATATACACCATCACCGATGCCGCGGTCCGTTGTGCGTCGAGCACACCGGCGCCGACGAGTCGGCGCCCGCTTACCCGGGAACTCCTGGCACGGGTAGTTGCGCGCACCACGCACCACGCTCGGATCGTTGTGCGGCACTTTGCAGTACAGGTCGGTCGGCAGTTCACGCACGGTGGTGTCGGCCGGCGAGCGGATCTGCGTCGGCGGGATGAAGCCCACCGAGCACGGCGGCGGGTCGCCGAGGTCGATCTTGAAGTCGAGCTTGCCGCCCTCGTCGCCGGGCACCCCGCCACCGACGGTGAGCAGCGCGGCGAACAGTGCCGGGAAGATCACCAGCGACTGCTCGATCGACTTGCGGTAGATGACGCCCACGCGACCGGCGTTGGCCAGGTTGGCAGCCAGCATCGGGAACGACGGCCGGATGCCGGTGAACGTCTCGTTGGCGACGTCGATGGTGCCGGGCGCGGTCTGCAGCGTCGTCCGAAGCTGCGGGTCGGCGTTGGCGACCTCGGTGGTCAGGCGGGCCAATCCGTCGGCCAGCGACCGGATGTCGTCGCCGCTGCGGATCTGCGCGGCCAGCAGCGGACCGGCCTGGTCGATCAGCTGCTCGACCGGTTCGTAGTTGGCGTTGGCCTCGTCGACCAGAAGGCGCGCCGACTCGATCATCCGGGCCAGCTCGGGACCCGAGCCGTTGAACGCGGCGAACGACTCGCGCAGCAGGTCCTGCAACCCTGTGTTGCTGATGTTGGTGACCAGCGCGTCGGCCTCGTCGAGCAGGCCCGCGATGTCCTGCCCGATCGCGGTGCGGTCCAACCCGATGTCGGCCCCGTCGGCGAGCATCTCCTGGTCGATCACATCGTCGGGCGGCACCAGGTCGATGTACTGCTCGCCGATGGCCGACATGCTCTTGACGGTGGCGGTGACGTTCGCCGGCACCGGGGTGCCACTGTTGAGACGCATCCGCGCCACCACGGCGTCGTCGGTCAGGCCGACCGACTCGACCCGGCCGATCGTCACGCCCCGGTAGGTGACGTTGGCGTTCTGGTAGATGCCGCCACCGGCGGCGAAGTTGGCGGTGACGTTGTAGACGCCGATGCCCAAGGCGGCCGGCACCTGCAGGTAGAACACCGCGGTGATCCCGACGGTGATGACGGTGACGAGCGCGAAGATCCCGAGTTGTACGCGCGTGAGGCGATCGATCATCGCGGTGGCTCCCCTCCGGCCGGTCCCGGTGGGATCTTGAACGGGTCGGCTGCCTGACCCGACAGGTTGGCCATCGAGCCGATCAGGAAGTCGGGCGGGTTGATGATCTCGTCCATCCGCTTCATGTTCGGGTCCAGGCCCAGTGACGTGGTGAAGATCGACTCGCCCACCCGGCGCAGGGTGAGGTCGAAGGTGGTGAACACGTTGAGGTAGTCACCACGCACGGCACGCTTGATGTTCTTGCTGACGAACGGGAACGTCGGCAGCAGTTGCAGGTCCTTGACCAACGCCGACCGGTTCTCGCTGAGTTCCTTGACGACCGGGTACAGGCTGACGAGGTCGGCGGTGAAGTCGTCCTTGGTCTGCGACAGCATCCGCGAGGCCACCTCGGCGAAGCTGCGCAACGCCGCGAACGTGTCGACGATGTTGGCGCGGTTGTTGTTGAGCACTTCCAGCGCGCCGGGCAGCGTGTCGAGGGTGCGGCCCAGACTGTCCTTGCTGTCGGCCAGGATGCCCGCGAAACGGTTGAGGCCCTCGGCCGCGGCGATGATGTCGTCGGTCTGTTCCTGCAGGGACGCGGTCAGCTCGGCCAACCGGGGCACCAGATCGGTGAAGCTGTCCCGTCGACCGGCGACCGCGGCGTAGGCCTCGTCGGTGATGTCTTGCAGCGCACCGAGATTGCCCTTGTTGACCACCACTCCCAGGGAGGACAGCACCTCCTCGGTGGTCGGGTAGCGGCCCGCGCGGTCGATCGGGATGTGCGCTCCCTCGCCGAGGCGCCCCACCGGGCGCTCGCCGACAGGTGCGGCCAACTCGACGTGCTGGGAACCCAGCAGCGAGGTCTGGGCGACCCGTACCCCGGTGTTCTCGGGCAGATTGACGTTGCCCTGCAACGACAATTGGACGGCGGCGTAGAACGTGCCATCGGGGCGTTGCACGGCGTCGATACCCGAGACGCTGCCCACCGTGACGTCGTCGACCATGACCGGCGAGTTCTGCGGCAGCGTCGCGACGTCGGGCAATTCGACGGTGATGGTGAACGACTCCGGGCCGTGCCCTGCGGTGCCGGGCATGTTCAGCGAGTTCAGGCCGCCGAACTGACAGCCCGCCAGCAACGCGGCGCCACTGGTGATGGCGACGGTGCGTAGTGCCCACCGGGTGCGGACGGTCATCGCTGTCCCTCCTCACCTGGCAGCGGCACCGGGCCGGGGGCGGCGCCGGGCTGACCGTGCGCGGCACCGGCTTCCGGCGCCGACGGGGCGGCACCGTCGGATTTCGGCAGGAAGAACGTGGCCAGGTCGGCGTCGATCGGTACCTCCGGGGGCGTCACGCCGGGCGCGTTCTGCCACTGCAGGTACGGCACCGGCGTCCTGGCCTTGGCCTCGGTCTCCGGGGTGTCGTAGATGATCTGGCCCTTGTAGGCGGTGATGCTGTTGATCGGGTGGAACATCACCGGCGGGTAGTTCATCGTGATGCGCTTGAGCACCGGTCCCATGCGCTGGCGACAGATCTCGGCGCGCTTGTAGTTGTCGGTCGACGTGGCGGCATCGAATGTGCCGCCGCAGATGAACTGCACGGGGTTGGCGAAGTTCGGCAGGGACAGCACGCCGCCGACGGTGCCCTGGGCCGGGTTGTAGATGTTGTAGAAGTTGGCCAGCCCGTTGGGCGCGATGTGCAGGATCTGCTCGATGTCGTCGCTCTGCGCGGTGAGCAGATTGGTGAAGTCGGTGAGGCGGTTGACCTGCCCGATGAGGGCCTCGTTGTGCTCACCGAGGAATCCGCGGACATCGCCGAGCGCCTGATTCAGGGTGCCGAGGGTGGCGTCGAGGCCCGAGGCGCTCTCGGCGAGCACCTGCGACACCGACGCGACGTGGTTCGTGAACTGCACGATCTGCTCGTTGCTGTTCGACAGCGCGTCGACGAGGACCTGCAGGTTACGGATGGTGCCGAAGATGTCGGTCCGCGAGTCGCCGAGCCGGCCCGCGGTCTGCGACAGCTCACGCAACGCGTCGCGGAACGAGTCGCCGTTGCCGTCGAAGGTGTCGGCGGCCTGGTTGACGAACTCGGAGATCGGTCCCTGCACCTGCCCCTGTCGGGGCCCGAGCTCCTCCGCCAGCGCGGTCAATTGCTCTTTGACCTCGTCCCATTCGACCGGAACCGCGGTGCGGTCCAGCCCGATGGTGGCGCCGTCGGGCAGCGCCTGGCCCCCGGTGAACGCGGGAGTGAGCTGAATGAACCTGGCCGACACCAGGTTCGGTGCGACGATCAGCGCCTTGGCGTTCTCGGGCACCTGGATGCCGTGGTCGAGGGTCATCGTGATGCGCACGTCGGTGGCCCGCGGGTCGATGGCATCGATCTTGCCGACCGGCACCCCGACGATGCGAACCTCGTCACCGGGGTACAACCCGACCGCGGTGGTGAAGTGGGCGACGATCTTGGAGCCCGTGCGGGTGGGCCAGACGAGGAACACCCCGACGGCGAGCACGGCAACCAGCAGCAGCGCCAGCGAGGTGCGGACCGCGCGGCTGCGTGTGTTGATCTTGTCGGTGATGCTCATGGTGACTTCGGCCTGAGGATGAAGCGCTCGGAGATGTATCCGCGCAGCAGGTCGGAAAGGCTGTCGGGCAGCTTGCCCGGCTGGAAGTAGGTGTCCAGCAACACCTCCGCGATCGGGGCGGGCGGCAGGCCGTACAGGTTGATCTGGAAGCCCGGTGCCGAACCGACCACCTCACCGAGCGCGGTCGCGTACGGCGGCAGCCGGCGCAGTGCCTCGCTGATGTGTTCGCGCCGCTCGAGCAGGTTGTCCAGCACGGCGTTGAGGCGCTGCAACGCGGGACCGAACTCGCGGCGGTTGTCGGCGACGAAACCGGAGAGCTGTTCGGAGACATCGTCGATACCGGCGATCAGCCGCGACAACGCCTGGCGCCGCTCGTCGAGGGCGGCGAAGAGCAGGTTGCCGTCGGTGATGAGTTGGTTGACCTGACCGGAACGGGCGGCCAGGGTGTCGGAGACCCGCTTGGCGTGCCCGAGCAGCTGAGCCAGCGCCTCGTCGCGCTTGTTGAGCGTGCGGGACAGGTCGGCGATGCCGTCCAGCGCGCCGCGCAGCTGCGGGGTGGCGTCGCGCAACGAGTCGGTCAGCGTCCGCAGGGCCTGCTCGAGTTGCGGCTTGTCGAGTTCGGCGGTGTTACCGCCGAGGTCCTGCAATGCGGTGTTCAGGGTGTACGGAGTCGTGGTGCGGCCCAACGGGATCACCGTGGATTCACCACCGCCCTTGGGCGTGACCGCCAGCGACTTCTCCCCCAACACCGTGTCGGTCTTGATCGCCACCAACGACTGGTCGCCCACGGCGATGTCGCGTTTGACCGTGAAGGTGACCTTGGCCGCGTCGCCGGCCAGCGCGACGTCCTTGACGCTGCCGACCGTGATGCCCGAGACGTTGACGTCGTTGCCCGGCGTGATGCCGCCGGCGTCGGCGAAGAAGGCCTGATAGGTCTTGCCCTGAGGGAAGAACGGCAGGCTGGTGTAGCCGAACGACACGATCACCAGGCAGGCCACCAGCGCGATGCCGAAGATGCCGGTGCGCAACGGATTCGAACTCTCGGTGCTAGCCATTCTCCGAACACCTCCCCTTCGACGGGTCCGGCGGTCCACCGAACGGGATCAGCAGGTCGCTGCCCGCGGGACCGTTGATCTTGATGCGTGTCGAGCAGTAGAAGATGTTGAAGAACGAACCGTAGGCCCCGAGTGCGTTGAGCCGCAGGTAGTTCTCGGCCAGAGGTTCGATGACCTCGTTGACCTCGGCCTTGCGTTCGTCGAGCTCCTCGGCCAGCGGGCGCACCTGTTCGATGACCCCCTGCAGTGGCCGCCGCGATCCGGCCAGCATCTCGGTCAGGTCGTTCTCGGCGGTGGCCAGCGGTCCGATCGCACCCGCGATCGGGTCGCGTCCCTCACTCAAGCCGGTGATCAGCTGCTGCAGCCGGTCGACGCTCGCGTCGAACTCGGCGCTCCGCTCGTCGACGGTCGACAGCACCGTGTTCAGGTTGGTGATCACCTCACCGATGAGCTGATCCCGTGCCGCGAGGTTCTGACTGAACGCACTGGTGCTGGCCAGCATGCTCGACAGCGCTCCACCCTGGCCCTGCAGCAACTCGATGACCGCACCGGACAGCTCGTTGACCTTCGACCCGTCGAGGCCCTTCACCACGGGGCGCAACCCGCCCAGCAGCGCATCGAGGTCCAGCGCCGGTGCCGTGTTGTCCTTCGGGATCGTCGAACCCGGCGGCAGCTTGCGCAATTCGCCCGGCCCCGAGGTGATCTCGAGGTAGCGGTCGCCGACGAGGTTCTCGTAGCGGATGACCGCGCGGGTGGAGGTGTAGAGCTGGTAGCGCTTGTCGATGTCGAAGCCCACGTCGACGGTGTTGTCCGGGTTGAGGGCCACCTCGGTGACCGAACCGACGGGCACACCGGCGATCCGGACGTCCTGTCCGGTCTTCAGCCGCGATGACTCGGAGAACGTGGCCCGGAACGAGTTGCTCGAGGCGAACCGGAACTCGCCGAACACGACGATCAACCCGGCGCCCACCAGGGCCATCACCAGGGTGAAGATCGAGACACTGATCAGGTTGCGACGGTGGTCCACTAGAAATCATCCCGTTCCGCGAACGCCCCATTGAACAGGAACTGCAGCGTCGACGGTGCGTCGAACTGCAATTCGGTGTTGGGCTGATACGGCACGTAGGCGTTGTCGGTGACCAGGAACGGTGCCCGGTACCACGACCCGCCGTACTGCTTCGACGGCATGTTCGGCAAGCCACGGCAGTTCGGCCCGCCGGTGGCGTTGACGATCGGCAGACTCTCGGGATACGTGTACGCCGGCGAGCCGGGGATGAAGTTCGAGGACGTGAACAGCCCGGGGCGGGTGCCGCCGATGATCGGGCCGAACCGGTCGATCGCGAGATCGATGGCCTGCAGCAGACATCCGTACTCCGGCGAGTAGTCACCGAGCACCTTCAGAGGTACCCGCAGGCGCTGGATGGCGGCGATGTAGTCGTCGGCACCGGGCTCCAAGGTGGCGGCGCCGTTGTTGGCCAGGCCGGTGGCCGCCAGCAGCGTGGTGTTCAGGTTGTCCTGCTCTTCGACGACCGTCCGGGCGATCGACGGTGCGTTGTCGAGGATTCGGGCCAGGTCGGCGCCGGCGTCGCCATAGATGCCGGCGACGACCGCCGTCTGGCGGATGTCCTCGCGCAGCGTCGGGAGCTTCGGATTCAGTTGCGACAGGTAGTAGTTCAGGCCGGCCAGCAGCGCACCCAGATCGTCACCGTTGCCCCGCAGTCCCTCTCCGAGCGCGGAGATCGTCGCGTTGAGATTGATCGGATCGATCTTCTCGAGCAGGTCGGTCAGGTTCTGGAAGAGCGTGTTGACCTCGAGTTGGACATGGCGGGCCGCCACCTCGGTGCCGGGGCGCAGCGACTCCCCCGAGGTCTGCTCCGGCGGCAGGAACTCCACCGACTTGGCGCCGAAGATCGTGGTCCCGCCGATCCGTACGCCCGCGTTCTCCGGGATGTAGCGCAGGTCGGCCCGGTTGATGGCGAGCGTCAGCTTGGCGTCGCGGCCCGCATACTCGATCGACTCGACCTTGCCGACCTGGATGCCGCGGTACTTGACTTTCGCGTCCCGTTCCATCACCAGGCCGGCCCGGGGCGAGAGCACGGTGACCTTGTCGGTCGGGGTGAACGCGGCGGTGTAGGAGAGGTAGGTGAAGACCACGGCGGCGAGCACCACGGCAGCCAGGATCGCCGCAGCGATCCTGACGTGGCTGCGCTTGGCGTCACCGTCGGACATGGTCTCTGTTCCCTGCCTTCCTCAGCCGGAGAGGTTGAAGTTGCCGGACGCGCCGTAGACGGCGAGCGAGATGAACAACACGATGGTCACGACCACGATCAGCGAGGTGCGCACGGCCTGACCCACAGCGATGCCGACGCCCACCGGCCCGCCGGAGGCGTTGTAACCGTAGTAGGTGTGCACCAGCATGACCGCGACGGCCATCGCGACGGCCTGCAGGAACGACCACAGCAGGTCGCTCGGGTTCAGGAACGTGTTGAAGTAGTGGTCGTAGAGGCCAGAGGACTGGCCGTTGATGTAGACGGTGGTGAAGCGGGCCGCGAAGAACGCTGAGAGCACCGACAGCGCATACAGCGGAACGATCGCGATCAGCCCGGCGACGATGCGGGTGGACACGAGGTACGAAACCGCGTGCACCGCCATGGCTTCCACGGCGTCGATCTCCTCGGCGACGCGCATCGCACCCAACTGTGCCGTGGCTCCGGCGCCGATGGTCGCCGCCAGCGCGATGCCCGCGATCACCGGCGCGACGATGCGCACGTTCAGAAACGCCGAGAGGAAGCCGGTCAGCGCCTCGATACCGATGTTGCCCAGCGACGAGTAACCCTGCACGGCGAGCACACCGCCCGACGCCAGCGTCATGAACGCCGCGACCCCGACGGTTCCGCCGATCATGATCAGCGCGCCGGTGCCCATCGACATCTCGGCGATCAAACGGATGGTTTCCTTGCGGTACCGGGTGATCGCGTTGGGGATGTAGCGGAACGTCTCGCCGTAGAACAGTGCCTGCTCACCGATGGTGTCGACGACCTTCGGCACGCCGCGCAGCATGCGGCGGAAGCGCAGGGTGGCGTCGTAACTCATGCGTCCAACACCCGGACCCCGACCGCGGTCATGATCACGTTGATCACGAACAGACAGATGAACGCATAGACCACGGTCTCGTTGACCGCGTTGCCCACGCCCTTCGGGCCGCCCTTCACCGTCAGACCGCGGTAGCAGCCGACCAACCCGGCCACCACCCCGAACAGCAACGCCTTGACCTCCGCGAGGATCAGCTCGGGCAGTCCGGTCAACACGGTCAGACCGTTGATGAACGCGCCGGGGTTCACGCCCTGCAGGAAGACCGAGAACACGTAGCCGCCCGACAGCCCGATCAGGCACACCAGCCCGTTGAGCAGCAGGGCCACGAACGTCGAGGCCAGCACGCGGGGTACGACGAGACGCTGGATGGGATCGATGCCCAGCACCCGCATGGCATCGATCTCCTCGCGGATGGTGCGCGCACCGAGGTCGGCGCAGATCGCCGTGGCGCCGGCGCCGGCCACGACGAGCACCGTCACCACCGGACCGAGCTGGGTGATCGTGCCGAATGCGGTGCCCGCGCCCGAGAGGTCGGCGGCGCCGATTTCGCGCAACAGGATGTTGAGCGTGAACGAGACCAGCACCGTGAACGGGATGGCGACCAGCAGGGTCGGCACCAGGGAGACCCGGGCGATCATCCACGTCTGGTCGAGGAATTCGCGGAACTGGAATGGACGCCGGAAAGTCTTGACGAAAGTGTCCAGAGACATTTCGACGAACCCGCCCACGGCCCGCGCCGGCGCCGCAAGCTGTTCGATCAAGTCGGCTCCGTTCTCAAGGGCAGGGTCCCGTGTGGACAGGTCGTCGAGGGCTCAACCGTGGCGAACAACCGCAAACCGCCCGCCCGTACCGCCTCCCCACCCCGGCCGGATGCGCCGCTCTCCGTGAGCCGGATCATACTAACTAGAACGTGTTCACGGTGTCAAAGTCACCCATTGTGACAGAGTTGGTAATATCTGCGCATGTCAACGGCATTGTGACCCAGGTCATTCTAGAACGTGTTCTACCCGATTAAGGCGGCCCGGGGACGTCACGGTCAGTCCGGGTCACCCAGTCCCATGGCGGCAGAGAAACTCCGCTCGGGATCACGGTTAGCAAAGTAATTGGTCAGCGTGTCAGACAGCGCTGTCGGGTCCCAGGCATCCCCTTCGGCGCTGAACTGACGCTCCGCGGTCGGCGCGGCGAGCAGCGTCACGGTCGGACCATAGACGATGAACAACTGTCCGTTGACCGCTTCGCTGGCCGGCGAGGCGAGGAACCGCACCAGGTTGACGACGTGCTCGGGCGACAGCGGGTCGACCGCACCCTCGGGCAGCTCGGGCGCGTCACCGAAGACCCCGGCGGTCATCGCGGTCCGGGCGCGCGGGGCGATCGCATTGGCGCGTACACCGAACCGGTGCAGCGCACGGGCCGCGGACAGCGTCAACGCGGTGATCCCGGCCTTGGCTGCGCCGTAGTTCGGCTGGCCCACGGGGCCGGACAGACCTGCCTCCGACGACGTGTTGATGATCCGGCCGTAGACCTGACCGTCTGCTTCTTTGGCCTTGCTGCGCCAGTAGGTCGCCGCGTTGCGGGTCAGGAGGAAATGCCCGCGCAGGTGCACCGCGATGACCGCGTCCCACTCCTCGTCGGACATGTTGAACAGGATCCGGTCGCGGGTGATGCCGGCGTTGTTGACGACGATGCTCAACCCACCGAGGCCGTCGGCGGTCTCGACGAGCTCGTCGGCGGTGCTGCGCTCGCTGATGTCACCGGCGACGGCGACACCCTTCGCTCCCGCAGCCGCGATCTCGTCGAGGACGTCGGAGGAGTCGAGTGCGGGTGCGATGTCGTTGACGACGACGGTGGCGCCGGCGCGGGCCAGGCCCACGGCTTCGGCACGGCCCAGGCCGGCGGCGGCACCGGTGACGACGGCCACGCGGCCGGACAGATCGATCTGGCTCAATTTACGAAGACCTCTAGTCGTGTCGGATCAGGGCAGCTCGGGGGCACTCGTGGACCGACTGTTCGGCCAGGTCCTCCTGGTCGGCAGGAACCGGGTCGGCTTTGACCACGGCGTAGTCGTCATCGTCGAGCTCGAACAGGTCGGGCGCAATTCCGACGCACACCGCGTTGCCCTCGCAGCGGTCACGGTCGACTTCCACTCGCATGGTTCCTCCTGTCGGTGGTCCGAGCTCGGCGGGCATCCAGTGTGGCACCACCCTGGACCCCAAGACTAGAACGTGTTACAACCGGGGAACCGCTGAGGTAGCCCTATCCCCTCGACGGCGCCCATCGGACAAGGCTTGCAGAGTAGTGAGGACGGCGCGATGCGAATCGGCTACACCCCTGAGCAGGAGGAGCTTCGCCGCGAGTTGCGCGCGTACTTCACCAAGCTCATGACGCCCGAGCGTGCCGAGGCGCTGGCGAGCAACGACGGTGAGATCGGACGCGGCAATGTCTACCGCGAGACCGTCGCGCAGATGGGCAAGGACGGCTGGCTCACGCTGTCGTGGCCCAAGGAGTTCGGCGGGCAGGCTCGCCCGCCGATGGACGGGCTGATCTTCAACGACGAGGCAGCGATCGCCAACGTCCCCGTGCCGTTCCTGACCATCAACAGTGTGGCGCCGACGATCATGGCGTTCGGCACCGAGGAGCAGAAGAAGTTCTATCTGCCGCGCATCGCGTCGGGTGATCTGCACTTCTCCATTGGGTACTCCGAGCCCGGCGCAGGCACCGACCTCGCGGCGCTGCGGACGACCGCGGTGCGCGACGGCGACGACTACGTCATCAACGGCCAGAAGATGTGGACGTCGTTGATCGCCTACGCCGACTACGTCTGGTTGGCCGTGCGCACCAATCCCGAGGCCAAGAAGCACCGCGGTATCTCGATGCTGATCGTCCCGACCACGGCCGAGGGCTTCTCGTGGACGCCGGTGCACACCATGTCCGGCGTGGACACCAGCGCCACCTACTACCAGGACGTGCGGGTGCCGGTGGGCAACCTGGTCGGCGAGGAGAACGCCGGCTGGAAGCTGGTGACCAACCAGCTCAACCACGAACGCGTCGCCCTGGTGTCGGCGCAGCCGATCTTCGTCGCGCTCGACGGGGTGCGCGAGTGGGCGCAGAACACCAAGGACGCACACGGCAAGCGGTTGATCGACTCACAGTGGGTGCAGATGAACCTGGCGCGCGTGCACGCCAAGGCCGAGGTGCTCAAGTTGATCAACTGGGAGCTGGCATCCACCGAGGCCGCGCCGTCTCCGGCCGACGCGTCGGCGGCCAAGGTGTTCGGCACCGAACTGGCCACCGAGGCCTACCGCCTGCTGATGGAGGTGTTGGGCAGTGCCGCGACGCTGCGGCCCGACTCCAAAGGCGCACTGCTGCGCGGACGCGTCGAACGCATGCACCGCTCCTGCCTGATCCTCACGTTCGGTGGCGGCACCAACGAGATCCAGCGCGACATCATCGGCATGGTGGCGCTCGGCCTACCCCGTGTGAACCGGTAAGAATCGAGGACTTCCATGGACTTCAACAGGCCCGAATCCGCCGATGACATCGGCGGTCTGGTACGCACCATCACCGAATCGGTGTGTACACCTGAACATCAGCGTGAACTCGACGGCCTCGAACAACGCGTCGACCGCGCATTGTGGGGCAAGTTGATCGACGCCGACATCCTGTCGGCTGCGGCACCGGAATCCCTGGGCGGCGGCGGTTTCGGCGTCGTGGAACAGGTCGCGGTTCTCGAGTCGCTGGGACGTCAGATGGCTGCCGTGCCGTATCTGGAGTCCGTCGTCGTCTCCGCTGCTGCGCTGGCCCGGTTCGGTCCCGACGAGCTCGCGCAGCAGTGGGCCGCGCCTGCGGTGCGGGGCGAGAAGATCCTGACCGTGGCCCTCGACGGTGATCCCGGTGAGGGTCCGGTACGCGCTGCGGCCGCTGACGGTGGGTTTCGCCTGAGCGGGACCCGCACCCAGGTGCCGTTCGGTCCGGTGGCCGACGCGTTCCTGGTTCCCGCCGAAACCGACCGTGGAGTCGAGATTTTCGTCGTTTCGGCCGGCGATGCGGGGGTGAGTACCGAAGCGTTGTCGGTGACCGGCCGCAGCAGCGTCGGTCATCTGACGCTCTCGGACGTCGAGGTCGGCTCCGATCGCCTGCTCGGCGGCGGCGCGGCGGCGCTGGAGTGGCTCGCCACGCACTATCGGTTGGGGCGCAGCGCTTTCCAACTCGGGGTGGTCGAACGTGCGCTGGAACTGACCGCGTCCTATGCCCGTGAGCGCGAACAGTTCGACCGCCCGATCGGCAGCTTCCAGGCCGTATCGTCGCGGCTGGCCGACGGTTACATCGACACCAAGGCGCTGCGGCTGACCGTGACGCAGGCAGCCTGGCGGTTGTCGGAGGGTGTGGCGGCCGACGTCGACATCGACACAGCGGCGTTCTGGGCCGCCGAAGCCGGCCACCGCGTGGCGCACACCGCGGTCCATGTGCACGGCGGTGTCGGCATCGACATGGATCACCCGATCCACCGGTACTTCCTCGCCGCCAAGCAGACCGAGTTCGCCATCGGCAGTGCCACAGGGGCGCTGCTGCGCATCGGCACCGAGCTGGCCGACACACCGGTCTGACCGACGGTGGACCAACCCACCGTCGCCTCGTTGCTGGCGCCACTGGCTGACGTCGACGACCGAGGCGTGCACTTCGTCGACGACGACGCGGTGACATGGTCGTCCTGGCGGGATCACATCCGCGACGGGGCAGCCCTGGCGGCGCTGCTGCGATCACGTCTGGATCCGGACCGACCCCCACACGTGGGGGTGCTGTTGGGCAACACCCCGTTCTTCGGCACCATGCTGGTTGCGGCCGCGCTGTCGGGCATCGTGCCGGTCGGATTGAATCCGACCCGGCGGGGAGCGGCGCTGTCCCGCGATGTCGAGCACGCCGACTGCCAGCTGGTGCTCGCCGACCGTCACGCGCCGGGGTTCGGTGGGGCACTCGATGTCGAATCCCCCGATTTCGCAGCCGAACTCGATTCACACCGCGACGCTCCCGTGAAGTTCCGCAGGGCCGACCCCGATGACCTGTTCATGCTGATCTTCACCTCGGGTACCAGCGGGGACCCGAAGGCCGTGCGCTGCACGCACGAGAAGGTGGCATTCCCCGGGACGATGCTGGCCGAGCGCTTCGGTCTCGGCCCGTCGGACACCTGTTACCTGTCGATGCCGTTGTTCCACTCCAACGCGATCATGGCCGGCTGGGCGCCCGCGGTGGCCGCCGGCGCGTCGATCGCATTGCGCCGCAGGTTCTCTGCGTCGCAGTTCTTTCCCGACGTCCGGCGGTTCGGCGCAACCTATGCCAACTATGTCGGCAAGCCCCTGTCCTACATCCTGGCCACGCCGGAGCGCCCCGACGACGCCGACAACCCGTTGCGGATCGCGTACGGCAACGAAGGGGCGCCGCGCGACCTCACCCGCTTCGCGCAGAGGTTCGGCGTCCGGGTCGTCGACGGGTTCGGCTCCAGCGAGGGCGGGGTGTCGATCGCCCGCACACCCGACACCCCCGAGACAGCACTGGGACCCTTGGCCAACGGGGTCACCATCGTCGACGTCGACACCGGTGCCGAATGTCCGCCCGGCGTCGTCGGCGAACTGGTCAACACCGCCGGGCCAGGCCAGTTCCGCGGTTACTACCGCGATCCCGAGGCGGAGGCGGAGCGGATGCGCGGGGGCGTGTACCACAGCGGCGACCTAGCCTACCGCGACGAGAACGGCTTCGCGTACTTCGCGGGACGGCTGGGCGACTGGATGCGGGTCGACGGTGAGAACCTGGGCACGGCGCCGATCGAGCGGATTCTGTTGCGCCATCCCGACATCACCGAGGTCGCGGTGTATCCGATCCCCGACCCCGCGGTGGGTGATCAGGTGATGGCCGCACTCGTCCTGCGTGACGACGCGACCTTCGATGCCGAGGCCTTCACCGAATTCCTGGCAGCACAGTCGGATCTCGGCCCCAAGCAGTGGCCGTCCTACGTGCGGGTGAGCTCCGCGCTGCCCCGCACCGAGACGTTCAAGGTGATCAAGCGCCAGCTCACCGCCGAGGCCACAGGGTGCGCGGATCCGGTGTTCGAGATCCGGCGACCGTGACCGCCCGACGCGCCGACATCGCCGCCATGCTCCTCGACCGGGTCGGCGACGATCATCCGGGGCTGCGCACCCGCGAGCAGACGTGGACATGGGACGAGGTGGTGGCCGAATCGGCCGCCCGCGCAGCACTGGCCACCGCGCTGCAAGCCGAATCCTTCGCTGCGGCACCGTTTCACATCGGCGTCCTGCTACCGAATGTGCCCGATTTCGTGTTCTGGCTGGGCGCCGGCGCTCTGGCCGGCGCCACGATCGTCGGCCTCAACCCGACGCGCGGCGCGGCCGATCTGGCCGCCGACATCCGCCACGCCGACTGTCAGCTCATCGTCACCGACACCGACGGCGCGAAACGGTTGGCCGGACTCGACCACGGCCTGCCGTCGACGCACATCCTGTGCATCGACGACGACTCCTACGGCACGCTGGTCGAGCGGCACAGAGCGGACCCACGGCAAGTCGCCGGGGTAGACACTGATTCGCTTCTGCTGCTGTTGTTCACCTCCGGAACCACCGGAACATCCAAAGCGGCCAAATGCAGTCAGGGCCGCTTGGCGCGCATCGCCTATGCGGCAACCGACAAGTACGGACATCACCGCGGCGATGTCGACTACTGCTGTATGCCGCTGTTCCACGGCAACGCGATCATGGCGCTGTGGGCACCCGCCCTGGCCAACGGCGCCACGGTGTGCCTTACCCCCGCGTTCTCGGCGTCCGGATTCCTTTCCGATGTCCGATATTTCGGAGCGACGTTCTTCACCTACGTCGGCAAGGCGCTGGCCTACCTGCTGGCCACCCCGGAACTGCCCGATGATGCGGACAACCCGCTGACCCGCGGCTTCGGCACCGAAGCCTCACCTGAAGACCAACGCGAGTTCCGGCGGCGGTTCGGTGCCCGACTGTTCGAGGGCTACGGTTCCAGCGAGGGTGGCGCGGTGGCCGTGCCGGACCCCGAAGCGCCGCCGGCGGCGCTGGGACGGCCGGCCCACTCCGGCGTGGTCATCGTCGACCCGCAGACACTGCGACGTTGCCCGACAGCTGTTCTCGACGAATCGGGTCGTGTCCTCAATGCCGATGAGGCGGTCGGCGAGATCGTGGATCAGCGCGGCGCAGCCCAGTTCGAAGGTTATTACCGCAACGAGGTCGCCGACGCCGAGCGCACCCGCAACGGCTGGTACTGGTCGGGCGATCTGGGTTACATCGACGGTTCCGGGTTCTTGTACTTCGCGGGCCGGCGCGGCGACTGGCTGCGGGTCGACGGCGAGAACATCTCGGCGCTGAGTATCGAGCGCGTGGTACGTCGTCATCCGGCGGTCATCGCCACGGCCGTCTACGGTGTGCCCGATCCGCGTTCAGGCGACCAGGTGATGGCCGCGGTAGAAGTCCCCGACCCCGAATCGTTCGACGTCGACGAGTTCGCGGTGTTCCTGGCTGGCCAGAAAGATCTGGGAAGCAAGGGTTTTCCGCGGCTGCTGCGCGTGTCGGCGCGCCTGCCCGCCACGGGGTCGAACAAGGTGCTCAAACGTGATCTGCAGGCGCAGCGCTGGCACACCGAGGAACCGGTGTACCGCTGGGCCGGTCGGGACCGCCCACAGTACCGACTGTTGACGGCCGCCGACCTCGACGAGTTCGACGCGCAGCCGCGCTAGTCAGTTCCCGCGGATGCCGTCGAGGCGCCGGGTGGCTTTCTCGAATCCGCTGACCAACTCGGCGATGATGTCGGCGACGGGACGGATCTCGTTCATGCGGCCGACGATCTGCCCCACCGGCATGGCCACTGTGGTCGGATCCGCGGACTGGCTCATCCGCTGATGGGCCTCACTGACCAGAATGTTCTGCAGGGGCATCGGCAACGGCTCGGGTGCGCCCTCGGCGTCCCACGCGTCGGTCCAGCGGCTCTTGAGCAGCCGGGCCGGTTTTCCGGTGTAGATCCGGCGGCGCACGGTGTCGGCGGAGGTGGCCTTGAGCATGGCTTCCTGGATCACCGAACGGCCCGACTCCAGCCGCACCCCGAGGTCGTACTCGGCGGAGGTCAGAAATGCCGAGCCCATCCAGACGCCCTGCGCGCCGAGGGCCAGCGCGGCGGCGACCTGGCGGCCGGTGCCGATACCGCCTGCGGCGAGCACCGGAGCCTTGCCGTCGAGGGCGTCGACGATCTCCGGCCACAGCACCATCGAACCGATCTCGCCGGTGTGTCCGCCGGCCTCGTGGCCCTGGGCCACCACGATGTCGACGCCGTTCTCCACATGGCGCAGCGCATGTTTCGGCGAACCGGCCAGCGCCGCCACAGGCACACCGGCGGCGTGGACCTGGTCGATGACGTCCTTGGGCGGGGAGCCCAGCGCGTTGGCGATCAGCTTGATCGGGTGCTTGAGCGCGACCTCGACGTGGCTGCGGGCAACCGAATGCAGCCATCCCAGAACGCCTTCGGAGCGTTCGTCGTCCTCGGGCAGCGGCGGCACGCCGAGGTCGGCGAGCGTCTTGTCGACGAACTCGCGGTGCTCGGCCGGGATCAGCTTGTTGATGTCGACAGAGGTGCCTTCGGTCGGCACCTTGGCCGGCATCACGATGTCGACACCGTAGGGCTTGCCGTCGGTGTTCTCGTCCATCCACTGCAGGACGTTCTCGAGGTCATCGGCGTCGTTGAACCGCACGCAGCCGAGCACACCGAGCCCGCCGGCCTTCGACACCGCGGCGGCGACCTTCTCCGACGGGGTGAAGACGAAGATCGGGTACTCGATGCCGAAGCGCTCGCAGAGTTCGGTACGCATCAGGATTTCGCTCCTACATGTTTGGCGCTGACGTCGTCGGCCGGGCGTTCCTCGGTGGTGTCCTTGGCCCAGCGGTAATCCGGCTTGCCTGCGGGTGAACGCTTCACCTCGTCTACGTACCAGAGGCTGCGCGGCACCTTGTATCCCGCGATCTCCTTGCGTACGAAGGCGTCGAGTTCGGCCAGCGTCGGCCGGGTGCCGTGGCGCGGCTGCACGACCGCGGCCACGTGCTGACCGAAGCGCGGGTCGGGCACGCCGACCACGAGCGCGTCGAACACGTCGGGGTGGCCCTTCAGCGCGGCCTCGACCTCTTCGGGGTAGATCTTCTCGCCGCCACTGTTGATCGAGACCGACCCGCGGCCGAGCATCGTGACGCTGCCGTCCTCCTCGACGGTGGCGTAGTCACCCGGGATGGCGTAGCGCACGCCGTTGATGGTTCGGAAGGTCTCGGCGGTCTTCTTTTCGTCCTTGTAGTAGCCGACCGGGATGTGTCCGCGCTTGGCAATCACGCCGCGCACCCCACTGCCGGGCTTGACCTCGTTGCCGTCGTCGTCGAGCACGACGACGTTCTTGTCGATGGTCACACGCGGGCCGCCGGTGTGCGACTGGCCCTTGGCGACCACGCTGCTGCCGCCGAAACCTGTCTCCGACGAGCCGATCGAGTCGGTGATGATGCGGTTGGGCAGCAGCTCGAGGAACTTCTCCTTGAGGCTGGTGGAGAACAGCGCCGCAGTGCTGGCCAGTAGGAACAGACTCGACAGGTCGTACTGCTTGCCCTCCTCCTGGTGCTCGAGCAGCGTGTCGAGCAGGGGGCGGGCCATCGCGTCGCCGGTGAAGAACAACAGGTTCACCTTGTGCTTGTCGATGGTCTCCCAGACCTCTTCGGGGTCGAACTCGGGCACCAGCAACGTGGTCTGCCCGGCGAACAGCGCCATCCAGGTGGCCGACTGCGTCGCACCGTGAATCATCGGCGGGATCGGGTAGCGGACCATGGGACCGTTCTCCACCGCCTGCTTGGCCAACCCGTACTCGTCGGCGATCGGCTCGCCGGTGGCGAAGTCGGTGCCGCCGAACAGAACTCGGTAGATGTCCTCGTGGCGCCACATCACGCCCTTGGGGAATCCGGTGGTGCCACCGGTGTAGAGCAGGTAGATGTCGTCCTCGCTGCGCGGACCGAAGTCGCGCTCCGGGGAGCCCTGCGCCAGGGCGGCGTTGAACTCGACGCCCCCGTAGCGCTGGTAGTCCTCGTCGGTGCCGTCTTCGATGACCAGCACGGTCTTCACCGCCGGTGTCTCGGGCAGCACGTTGGCCACCCGGTCGGCGTAGCGGCGCTCGTGGATCAGCGCGACCATGTCGGAGTTGTCGAACAGGTACTTCAGCTCGCCCTCGACATAGCGGAAGTTGACGTTGACCAGGATGGCGCCGGCCTTGATGATGCCCAGCATCCCGATGACGATCTCGATGCGGTTGCGGCAATACAGCCCGACCTTGTCGTCCTTCTTGATGCCCTGGTCGAGCAGGTAGTGCGCCAGGCGGTTGGCCTTCTCCTCCAGCTGCGCATAGGTCAACGTCTCGTCACCCGAGATCAGGGCGACACGGTCAGGCACGGCGTCGATGGCGTGCTCGGCGAGATCCGCAATGTTCAGAGCCACGGCTCTAAATTAGAACGTGTTACATTTCGAGACAAGTCCGTGGCATCGGCGCTGGAAGGCGGATCAATTCGTGAGCGACGCACAGAACTCGGAAAAGGGTCCCGACGCCCTGGTTGAACAGCGGGGACACACACTCATCGTCACAATGAACCGGCCGGAGAAGCGCAACGCGCTCTCTGCCGAGATGATGGCGATCATGGTCGAGGCCTGGGATCGCGTCGACTCCGACCCCGAGATCCGCAGCTGCATCCTGACCGGCGCCGGCGGGGCCTTCTGCGCGGGCATGGACCTCAAGAAGGCCGACAGCCAGTCGCCCGGCGACTCGTTCAAGGGCGGATTCGACCCGACCAAGATCCCGGCGTTACTGAAGGGCCGTCGGCTGACCAAGCCGCTGATCGCGGCGGTCGAGGGCGCCGCGATCGCAGGCGGCACCGAGATCCTGCAGGGCACCGACATCCGCGTGGCGGGCGAGAGCGCGAAGTTCGGCGTCTCCGAGGCCAAGTGGAGCCTCTACCCGATGGGCGGCTCAGCGGTCCGGCTGGTCCGGCAGATCCCGTACACGATCGCGTGCGACATCCTGCTGACCGGACGCCACATCACCGCGGCCGAGGCCAAGGAGTTCGGCCTGATCGGCCACGTGGTCCCCGACGGTCAGGCGCTGACGAAGGCGCTCGAGATCGCCGAGATCATCAACGGCAACGGCCCCCTCGCCGTGCAGGCGATCCTCAAGACCATCCGCGAGACCGAGGGCATGCACGAGGAAGAGGCCTTCAAACCCGACACCGCCAACGGCATCCCGGTGTTCCTCTCCGAGGACTCCAAGGAGGGTCCGAAGGCGTTCCTGGAGAAGCGCAAGCCGGTCTGGAAGCTGAAGTAGGCCGCTGGTGGGGGCCACCCGCAACGGAATTGCATTCCAGCAGCGATAGTTCGAGTGCGGTCCTGCTGGAATGCAATTCCGACGACGGGTGAGCTAGGCGTTCACCTTTGCGCTGGGCGTGAACACGACCGGCATGCTCTCCAGGCCCGATACGAAGTTCGCCGGACGCAATGGCAGCATGGCGTCGTCGGCCAGCCGGAGGTCTGGGAGCCGCTCGAGCACCTTCGTCAGCATGATCTTCAATTCCAGCCGTGCCAGCTGGTTGCCCAGACAGAAATGGGTGCCGAACCCGAACGCCAGGTGACTGTTCGGGTTGCGGTGGATGTCGAACTCGTCGGGGTTGTCGAATGCGGTCTCGTCGAAGTTCGCCGACTCGAACATCAGCATGATCTTCTCGCCCGACTTGAGGGAGGTGCCGTGGAACTCGGTGTCGGCGGTCAGGGTGCGGCACATGTTCTTCACCGGAGAGGTCCAGCGCAGCATCTCCTCGATGGCGCTGGGCAGCAGGTCCTTGTCGGCCACCACCTGCTGCCACTGATCCTGGTGCCGCAGAAGCTGTTCGGTGCCGCCCGAGAGTGTGTGGCGGGTGGTCTCGTCGCCGCCGATGAGGATCAGCAGGGTCTCGAAGACGATCTCGTCGTCAGACATCCGCTGGCCCTCGACCTCGGAGTTGCACAGCACCGAGAACAGGTCGTCACGCGGGTTGGCGCGCCGATCCGCGATGACATCCATGGTGAAGGCGGTGTAGGCCGCGAAGGTGTCCATCAGCATTTTCACGGTGTCGTCGTCGACGTGCGAGCTGAGTCCGCACACCAGGTTGTCCGACCACTCGAGCAGCTTCTCGCGCTCCTCGGGCAGCACGCCGAGCATGTCGCCGATCACCGCCATCGGCAGCGGCGCGGCGATGTCGCGAACGAAGTCGCACTCCCCGCGCTCGCACACCGCATCGATGAGCGTGTCGCACAGCGCCTCGATCGACGGCAACCGGTCCATCACCCGCTTGCGGGTGAAGCCGGCGTTGACGAGCTTGCGCCGCAACAGATGTGCGGGATCGTCCATGTCGATCATGTACGGCATACCGGGCTGGTCCGGCCGGATGCCGCCGGTCGACGAGAACAGCTCCGGATTGCGCTCGGCGTCGAGGACGGCCTGGTAGGTGGTGGCGGCAGCCTGACCGTTGCGGTCGCGGAACACCGGCTGGTGGGCCCGCATCCACTTGTAGGCTTCGCGGGCCGCGCGGCCGTCAGCGTAGAACCGGCCGTCGGCGAGGTCGACATCGAGCACGGCGGGGGTGGTGGTGGTCATCGCTCTCCTACGATTCGGGCGTCACCGAAGGTCATGTCGACGTTGGCCGCCGAACTCGACACCAGGGCACGTTTGGGAAAGCCTAGGGAAGCCAGCTCGGCGGCGTAGGGATGTTCGCCGAGCCGAACCGAAACTCCGCCCGGTCGGTAGCGCACACCCGAGAGCACCATCTGCCCCGGCGTCTCGCGGACGACGCCGTCGAGGCACGAATACGTCGAATGCACCTGCGGCCGCGACGTCAGCGCCGCCGGCGTGGGCAGCCCGGGCGCGAAATCCATGGCGATGACGAACTTTCCGTCGATCGTCACGTCGAAGCCGAAGTGCCTGCCGTTGCGGACCGTAAAGTCAGCCATCACCTTCGGATAGCCCCAGATCGTGCGACCCGCCTCGAGGGTGAAGGACTGGTCGACGGGCAGGTGGTGGACGAATGCCCCGGCCGACTGCAACGCCTTCATACCGCTGGCGCCCGGGTTCTCGGGCGGATTGACCATCACGTTGGTGCCGTACTCGTAATACTGGCCGAGGTCGGTGTCCTCGTAGCGCATCAGCATCAGCACCACCAGCGCGCGGCGGTTGCCGGGACCGAACCGGCACACCCGCAGCCCGCTGTAGTCGATCATCCGCTGGGCGGCGTCGGCGTCCACGACGAACATCGCGGTGTGCTGGTGGGCCGTGCGGACGCGCACCGGCATCGTCAGGGTGGTTCCTGCGATCAGGTGTTGGGAAGTGGCATCGGTCACACGCCCAATCTAGATCGCCACTAGACACCCGGCAAGCAGGTGTCTAGTCGCAGCTACACGAGTGCCGCGAGGTCGCGGATCTGCTCCGGCGAGCGTGCGCCGACGACCATCATCGTCACCCCGGAGGCCTCCCAGGCCTTGATCTGCTCCTGGACGTAGGCCAGGTCGCCGACGATCGCCGAGTCATCGACCAGCTCGTCGGGTACGGCCTTCGCGGCTTCGTCCTTGCGGTCACTGCGGAACAGGCGGGTGACGTCATCGACCACCTCCGCGTACCCCATCCGTCGGTACACGTCGGCATGGAAGTTGGTGTCCTCAGCACCCATCCCACCCATGTAGAGCGCCAGGTGCGGCTTCATCAGCTTCATGATCTCGGCGCGGTCGTCGGTGACGACGACCTGCGCGGTCGCGCAGATCTCGAAGGTCTCCCGGGTGTGCCGGGCGCCGGGACGTGCGAAGCCCTCGTCGAGCCACTCGTTGTACATCGTCGCGATGCGCGGCGAGTAGAAGATCGGCAACCAGCCGTCGCAGATCTCGGCGGCCAGCGCGACGTTCTTGGGCCCTTCGGCGCCGAGCATCACCGGGATGTCGGCACGCAGCGGATGGGTGATCGGCTTGAGATTCTTGCCCAGACCGGTGGTGCCCTCACCGGTCAGCGGCAGCGGGTAGTGCGGGCCGTCGCTGCGCACCGGAGCCTCACGCGCCCACACCTGCCGCAGGATGTCGATGTATTCGCGGGTGCGTGCCAGCGGCTTCGGGAACTTCGCGCCGTACCAGCCTTCGACCACCTGCGGCCCGGACACGCCGAGCCCGAGGATGTGCCGGCCACCGGAGAGGTGATCCAGCGTCAGCGCGGCCATCGCGCACGCGGTCGGCGTGCGGGCCGACAGCTGCACCACCGACGTGCCCAACCGCATCCGGCTGGTTTCGCGGCCCCACCACGCCAGCGGCGTGAACGCGTCCGAGCCCCAGGCCTCGGCGGTGAACACGGTGTCGAAGCCGACCTCCTCGGCGGTGGCGACCAGTTCGGCGTGGTTCGTCGGCGGCTGCGCGCCCCAGTACCCCAGCTGCAAGCCCAACTTCATCCGATCCACCTTCCCTGCAAGCCACAACCGTGCCTTGAAACCATTCTTAGAACCTGTTCTACTCGTTGCCGTGACCACCAGCCAAAGCAGCCCGGTGCAGATCGATCCCCATGAACCGCCTCTTTCCGCGCCGCTGAAGCTCGCCTTCGACTACACCCGTTCGGTCGGACCCCTCCTGTCGGAGTTCTTCACCGCGCTGCGGGAGCGGCGCATCGTCGGCGTCCGTGGCACCGACGGCCGCGTGCACGTTCCACCGGCCGAGTACGACCCCGTCTCCTGGGAGCAGTTGAGCGAGATCGTACCGGTGTCCAGCGTCGGAACCGTGGTGTCGTGGACGTGGCAGCCCGAGCCGCTCGAGGGGCAACCGTTGGACCGCCCGTTCGCGTGGGCGCTGATCAAGCTCGACGGCGCCGACACGCCGCTGCTGCACGCCGTGGCAGCCGATGGACCGGACGCGATCAGCACCGGCGCCCGGGTGCATGCGCACTGGGTCGAGGAGCCCCAGGGCGCGATCACCGATATCGCATACTTCGCGCTCGGTGACCAGCCTGAGGAGATCCCGTCGCCGGCCGAGGGCCTGGATCCGGTGACCATGCTGGTGTCGCCGAGCGCGATCGAGATCCAGCACACGGCGTCCAAGCCGGAGAGCACGTTCCTGCGTGCGCTGCAACAGGGCAAACTCGTTGGCGCGCGCACCGGCTCCGACGGCAAGGTGTACTTCCCTGCGAGAGAGGCGGATCCGGCCACCGGTAAGCCGCTCGATCAGTTCATCGAGCTGTCCGACAAGGGCACGGTGACCACGTTCGCGATCATCAACATCCCGTTCGCGGGGCAGCGCATCAAGCCGCCGTACGTCGCGGCCTACGTCCTGCTCGACGGCGCCGACATCCCGGTACTGCACCTGGTCTCCGACATCGACGCCGAGCAGGTCCGCATGGGCATGCGGGTACAGGCCGTCTGGAAGCCGAAAGACCAGTGGGGTCTGGGCATCGACAACATCGAGTACTTCCGGCCGACGGGCGAGCCCGACGCCGACTACGACACCTACAAGCATCACCTGTAGAGACAGGACCACCATGACCGATGTTGCAGTAGTCGGGTTTGCGCACGCACCGCATGTGCGCCGCACCGACGGCACCACCAACGGCGTCGAAATGCTGATGCCGTGTTTCGCGTCCATCTACGAAGACCTCGGAATCACCAAGGCCGACATCGGCTTCTGGTGTTCGGGGTCCTCGGATTACCTTGCCGGCCGGGCGTTCTCGTTCATCTCCGCGATCGACTCGATCGGTGCGGTACCGCCGATCAACGAATCCCACGTCGAGATGGACGCCGCGTGGGCGCTGTACGAGGCCTACATCAAGATCCTCACCGGCGAGGTCGAGACCGCGCTGGTGTACGGGTTCGGCAAGTCCTCGGCCGGCACGCTGCGCCGGGTGCTGGCGCTGCAGACCGACCCCTACACCGTCGCGCCGCTGTGGCCCGACTCGGTGAGCATGGCCGGATTACAGGCCCGCTTCGGCCTGGACTCCGGCAAGTGGACCGCCGAGCAGATGGCGCAGGTCGCGCTCGACGCGCAGGCCGCGGCCCCGCGGGTGGACCGACTGGAGTCCGGCAGCAGCGTCGAGGAACTCCTCGCGCAGCCCTACTTCGCCGAACCGCTGCGTCGCCACGACATCGCTCCGATCACCGACGGCGCGTCGGCGATCGTGCTGGCCGCCGGCGACCGCGCCCGCGAACTGCGCGAGAACCCGGCCTGGATCACCGGTTTCGAGCATCGCATCGAAACCCCGGTCCTCGGCGCGCGGGACCTGACGTCCTCACCGTCGACGGCGGCGTCGGCGCAGGCGGCCACCGGCGGGGACACCGCCTCGATCGAGATCGCCGAACTCTACGCCCCGTTCTCCCATCAGCAGCTGATCCTCACCGAGGCGATCGGCCTGCCGGAGAGCACGAAGATCAACCCGTCCGGCGGCGCCCTGGCCGCCAACCCGATGTTCTCGGCAGGACTGGAACGCATCGGCTTCGCGGCACGCCACATCTTCGACGGCGCCGCCTCGCGGGTACTGGCCCATGCGACGAGCGGCCCTGCGCTGCAACAGAATCTGGTGGCCGTGTTGGAGGGCAAGTAGCGATGACCAAGAAGCTGGCCGCGGTGCTGGGCACCGGGCAGACGAAGTACGTCGCCAAGCGCAAGGACGTCTCGATGAACGGCCTGGTGCGCGAGGCGATCGACCGGGCACTGACCGACGCCGGCGTCACGCTCGCCGACATCGACGCCGTTGTGGTGGGCAAGGCGCCCGACTTCTTCGAAGGCGTCATGATGCCCGAGCTGTTCATGGCCGACGCCACCGGCGCGACGGGAAAGCCGCTGATCCGTGTGCACACCGCCGGTTCGGTGGGCGGGTCGACGGCGATCGTGGCCGCCAGCCTGGTGCAGTCCGGCAAGTACCGCCGCGTCCTGACGATGGCGTGGGAGAAGCAGTCGGAGTCCAACGCGATGTGGGCGCTGAGCATCCCCGTGCCGTTCACCAAACCCGTCGGCGCGGGCGCGGGTGGCTACTTCGCACCGCACGTGCGCGCCTACATCCGCCGCTCCGGTGCGCCGACACACATCGGGGCGATGGTGGCGGTCAAGGACCGCCTCAACGGTGCGAAGAATCCCCTGGCGCACTTACACCAGCCCGACATCACCCTGGAGAAGGTGATGTCCTCGCCGATGCTGTGGGACCCGATCCGCTACGACGAGACCTGCCCGTCGTCCGACGGCGCGGCCGCGATGGTGATCGGCGACGAGGCCAGCGCCGACGCCCGGGTCGCCGACGGGCATCCGGTGGCCTGGATCCACGCGACCGCGCTGCGCACCGAGCCGTTGGCCTACGCGGGCCGCGACCAGGTGAACCCGCAGGCCAGCCGTGACGCCGCGGCCGCGCTGTGGAAGGCCGCGGGCATCACCAGCCCGATCGACGAGATCGACGTCGGCGAGGTGTACGTTCCGTTCTCCTGGTACGAGCCGATGTGGCTCGAGAGCCTCGGCTTCGCCGCCGAGGGCGACGGCTGGAAGCTCACCGAAGCAGGCGAGACCGCCATCGGCGGGCGCATCCCGTTCAACCCGTCCGGGGGCGTGCTGTCGTCGAACCCGATCGGTGCGTCGGGGATGATTCGCTTCGCCGAGTCCGCCATCCAGGTGATGGGCAAGGCCGGCGAGCACCAGGTGCCGAACGCCCGCAAGGCCCTGGGCCATGCCTACGGCGGCGGCGCCCAGTACTTCTCCATGTGGGTCGTCGGCGCCGACAAACCCGCCTAATTTCCCGCCGAACTTGCATTCCACGCGCGTCAAACGCAGTTTTGACGCGCGTGGAATGCGATTTCGGCGGCAAAGGGTGAGCTGAAGACGTCACAAACGGGTACCCCAACGCGCAGGTGAGAGCCGTTCGATTGCGCTACCCCGCGCAAAAACTGTAACGTGTTCTAGTTAGAAGCACCGAGAAGCTGGGAGGCCCGAGGTGAGCACGGAAACGGCGGGAATTCGCGAGATCGACACCGGCACGTTGCCCGACCGGTATGCCCGGGGCTGGCACTGCCTGGGACCGGTGAAGAACTTCACCGACGGCAAGCCGCACGGCATCGAGATCTTCGGCACCATGCTGGTGGTCTTCGCCGATTCCAAGGGGGAGCTCAACGTCCTCGACGGGTACTGCCGGCACATGGGCGGCAACCTGTCCCAGGGCACGATCAAGGGCGACGAGATCGCGTGCCCGTTCCACGACTGGCGCTGGGGCGGCGACGGCAAGTGCAAGCTGGTCCCCTACGCCAAGCGCACTCCGCGCCTCGCGCGTACCCGTGCCTGGCACACCGACGTGCGCGGCGGCCTGCTGTTCGTCTGGCACGACCACGAGGGCAACCCGCCGCAGCCGGAGGTCCGGATCCCGGAGATCCCGCAGTGGTCCAGCGGCGAGTGGACGGACTGGAAGTGGAACTCGATGCTGATCGAGGGCTCCAACTGCCGCGAGATCATCGACAACGTCACTGACATGGCCCACTTCTTCTACATCCACTACGGGCTGCCGACGTACTTCAAGAACGTCTTCGAAGGCCACATCGCCAGCCAGTACCTGCACAACGTGGGCCGCCCCGACGTCAACGACATGGGCACCGCCTACGGAGACGCGTCGCTGGACTCCGAGGCCAGTTACTTCGGCCCGTCGTTCATGATCAACTGGCTGCACAACACCTACGGCGACTTCAAGGCCGAGTCGATCCTGATCAACTGTCACTACCCGGTCACCCAGGACTCGTTCGTGCTGCAGTGGGGTGTGATCGTCGAGAAGCCCAAGGGCCTGGATGACAAGACCTCGGAGAAGCTCGCCGATGCCTTCACCGACGGCGTCAGCAAGGGCTTCCTGCAGGACGTCGAGATCTGGAAGCACAAGACACGCATCGACAACCCCCTGCTGGTCGAGGAAGACGGCGCGGTGTACCAGATGCGCCGCTGGTATCAGCAGTTCTATGTCGATGTCGCCGACGTCACGCCGGAGATGACCGACCGCTTCGAGATGGAGGTCGACACCACGGCCGCGGTCGAGAAGTGGAACGTCGAGGTGGAAGAGAACCTCAAGGCACGGCAGGCCGAGAAGCAGTCGACCTGAGGATTGCGCTGATGGAGTCCCGCCCCGATGTCGACCAGGTCGCGAAGTCGATGCTGCTGCTGCACGGCGGCCACGACGACGAGGACCACGCTCACCACGGCGCCAACGGACGGGAGGGTGGAACCTGGAGCAAGGCACCGAGTTTCGCGTCCGACCCGGACCGTGCCGCTGCGGTGAGGGAGGCGTCGCTGCGCGACCGGGAGCGGTATCTGACCGCGGGACTGGTCACCGTCGACTGCCGCTACTGCCACGTCGCGGTCAAGGTCAAGAAGCTCGGTCCCGCGCATACCTCGGTTCAGTGGACCAGCGATGCGACCGCCCGCTGCGCCCATTTCGAGGAGATCCGGCAATCGGGCGGCGACCCGGCCCGGGAGCGCTCCTGCCCCCGAATGACCGACAGCATCAAGCACGCCGTCGCCGAGGGCTGTCTGGAGGAGTATTCGAGCGCCCCGGCGCCCGGCGACGGCTGAGCCGTCCATCAAACCGCGACGGCTAGAGGTTCTTGAACCGTGCCTTGACCTGTTCGGCGCTCAGGCCGTAGTCGGCCAGTGAGTAGGTGTGCTTCGGGGCGCGCGGACCCTGCTTACTCTGCTCGTGGCTGGCATCCATGGCCGCGCGGGCATCGTCGGTCATGTCGATGCCGAAGTGTGCGTAGATCGCCGCCACCGTGGCCACCGGGTCGGCGACGAAGTCGAAGTAGTCCATGTCGTAGAACTGCGCCGGATTCTGTTGCGCTCGCACAGCATTGAACCGCTCCAAGCCGCGCGACCAGGTCTCCAGCGAATCCGCGCCGATGACGTCGCCGACGAACGTGTTGGACCAGCCCGCGGTGGTGTGCTGGGCCAGTGAGCACATCGACGCCATGATGGTCTCGGCCGGCCGGTGGCACTGGATCACCAGCGCGTCGGGATAGGTGGCGAACAACGCGTCGAGCGCGAACAGGTGGCTGGGGTTCTTCAGGACCCAGCGCTTGTCGACGTCGTTGAGCCCGATCAACTGCAGGTTGCGACGGTGCCGCTGATACGACGGCGTCCAGTCCTGGCGTGCCAGCCACTGCGAGTAGGTCGGCACATGCGCCAGCGTCTCGTAGGACACCGAGTGCAGCGACTGGCGCAGCAGCTGCCAGCACTCCTCGACCTCGTCGGCGGTCATGTAGTGCAGTCCGGTGTAGTCCGGGTTCTCGTCGTGGGCCTTGGCGAATTGGGCGGCCAATTGGGCGAACACCGGGTTCTGCTCCCAGGTCTCGCGTGGGGGTCGGGGTTGCGGGAACTCCGCGAGCCACAGCTCCAGACCCTGGTGGCGGGGGTCGGCGGCGAGCAACCGGTGCAGTGCAGTGGTCCCCGTGCGCGGCAGACCCGTGACGAAGATGGGCTGCCGGATCTCGACGTCGGCGTACTGCGGGTGCTGCTTCCACGCCGCTTCGGACACCAACCGGGCTACCAGTGCGTTGCGTAGGAAGAAGCGCGACATCTTGCTGCCGATCTCGGTCAGGTCGGCATCGCGGGCGTAGGAATCGAGCAGGACGCCGAGCGCCTCACGGTAGTTGTCGTCGTCGGTGCCGAAATCGTCGAGCCCACAGGCCTTCACAGCCGAAGCGTGCAGGTCCTCGACGGTTCCCACGTTCGTGCGCGCGCTCATGCCTTGTACTCCCCGCAGTTGACGTCGAGTGCCTGACCGGTGATGCCACTGGACAGGTCGCTCGCCAGGAACAGGATGGCTGAGGCCACCTCGTCCTCGGTGGGCAGTCGTTTGAGGTCGGACGCGGCGGCGGTGGCCTTGTAGATCTCGTCGACGGTGGTGCCGTACTTGCCGGCCTGGTGGGTGAAGTAACTCTCCAGCGTGCCGCCCCAGATATAGCCGGGCAGAACGGAGTTGACGCGGATGCCCTGCTCCCCCAGTTCGGTGGCCAGCGACTGGGACATCGCCAGCAACGCCGACTTGGCCATCTTGTATGCGCCGTACTTGGCCTGGGAGTGCCGGATCACCATCGAGTTGACGTTGACCACCGAGCCTTGGGCCTGCGCCAGCGCCGGCGTGAAACCCTGGATCAGACGCAGCGCGCCGAACACCGTCAGCTCGATCGCCTCGCGCATGTGCTCGAACGTCGTGTTGGCCAGGGGCTTCATCGACGGGACCCGGAACGCGTTGTTGATCAGGACATCCACCCGGCCGAACTCACCGGTGGCCTTGTCGACCAGGTTCGCGACCTGCGCGTCGTCGGTGATGTCGGTGCCGACCGACAGGGCGCGCCGGCCCAGACCCTCGACCTGCTCGGCCACCTCGGCGAGCCGTTCGACGGTGCGGGCGGCCAGCACGACGTCGGCGCCGGCCTCGGCGCAGCGCCGCGCCAGGGTGGTTCCCAGCGCCGGCCCCACACCACTGATGACGACGATCTTGCCCTCGAGCAACGGCAGCGTACTCATGGTCAGCCCACCATCCTGTGTCCGATTTGGCTCTGCCGCAGCGCGATCCGTTGCCTCCAGGCGTCTGCGGTGATGCGGTTGTCCTCGTAGTAGGGCAGCGCGTCGGCCACCTGATCGACGCCGAGCACCTGCACCGTCGGCCCGTCTGCCTCCGTCATCTCCCGGGACAATCGCTGCCACCGGAACTGCAGATATCCCTTGCGGTGCCCCAGGGTTTCGACCCAGTTGGTGACGCCGGGGTCGGTGTCGGAGACGACGATGCGGATCTTCCCGTCTGGATCGGCTTGCGCCTGTGTGCCGTTCAGCGATGTCTGGTGGTTGATGTAGTCCAGCGAGATGTACCACAGGCTGCCCAGCTGGAATCCCATGTACGGCGCGTCGGACACCGGCACGGTGATCACCATGGCCTCGTCCGGCGCGAGATCGAAGTGCCCGACCGACGAGTACTGTGTGGCCAGGCCGCCCGGTGTCAGCCGCGGCGCCACCATCGTGTTCACCGGCAGCGTGTCGTAGAACCACTGCGGGAACTGCAGCCAGGTCTTGACCCGCTGGACCAACTGCTTGCCCGCGACGGTGTATCGCTTCTCGATGAGCTCCCGCGTCAGCGGTGGCGGCGCGGTGCCGACGGTGTCGGTGCGCGCGATCGCGAAGGTGCCACGCTGGGCCGACCAGTCGTTGTAGACCTCGCGGATGACCAACTGCGCCGGGGTTTCGGGGGTGAACCGCCACTCGAACGTGCCGTCGGGGGCGATGTCGAGTTTGCGATCGTCGAACGCGGTCTCGCTGTCCGGGACCACCTCGTCGGTGTACTCACCGCCGATCAGCTGGAAGCTGACATCGGTGGTGGTGCCGCGACGTCCGGTGACGACGTACTCGCACCCGGGCAGGACCCTGGTGCCGAAGTAGAGGGTGTCGGGATTGTCGAGGCCCATCTTCGTGAACGGACCGGTCCCGCTGTGCAGGAACGGGTGGTCACGGTCGTAGTCGAACGCCACATGGGTGCAGGCGGCGATGCAACCGGCAAGGTACTGCAGGCCTTCGAGCAGATCGGCCTCGGATTCGATGAACGGGGCCGCCGCGACGAGTTTCTCGGCTTCGGCGACGGCATCGACGAGCGGCTGCGTGTACACAGTTGTGAAACTAGAACCCGTTCCACTAGTAGTCAATATATCGACCGGGGCGTTCCAAATATGGACCGAAATGCGGTAGCCTGCGCACCATGTCCGAGCCACTGCCGGGACGTGCGTCGCCGCCCACGGACCGGGTGGTGCGCATCCTCGACTTCCTCGGCGAGCGGCCGCAGGAACGGTTCGGGGTCTCCGAGTTGGCCCGGCGTGTGCAGCTGAGCAAGCCCACCTGCCTCGGGATCGTCGGCGCGCTGACCGACGCCGGCTATCTGGTCCGGGATCCGGCCGACAAGACCTATCGACTGGGCCCCGCCCTGATCCGGCTCGGTCAGCGTGCCCAGCAGTCGATGCGCGTGAGCCCGGCCGCGCACGAGGAACTGCGCGTGCTGTCGTCGCGATTCGGGGCCACGACTGCGCTTTCGGCGGTCGTCGACGACCGGATCACACTGCTTGATCTCGCCGCTCCGGCCGGGACCCGACCGGGTGTCGAGGTCGGTCAGAGCTACCCGTTCGCCCCTCCGGTCGGGCTGATGTTCGTGCTGTGGGACGACGAAGCCGCACACGCCTGGCTGCAGAAGCCCCCGACCATCGCGCTGCGGACGGACACCGAGCGCTTGCAACGGGTCATCGCGACGTGCCGTGCCGATGGCTACCTCGTGGAACGACAGACACCGGGTGGGCGGCGCCTGTACTCGCTGATGGCGGGGATGCCCACCGATCTGCCCGACGAGTTGCAGGCGTTGCTCAGCGAGCTGGTGTCCGACATCGGCGAACGGGTGTACCTCGGCGAGGAGATCCGCAGCCGCACACGGCACGACATCAGCGTGATCTCCGCGCCGGTCTTCGACCACGACCGGCGCCAGGCGATGGTTGCCTCGTTACATGTCGGTAAGCCGTTGACCGACAACGAGATCCGTGAGCGCGCCCGGGCAGTGGTCGACACCGCCGATGCGGTCACCCGGCAATTGGGCGGCAGCAAGCCGTCGAAGGCCCCCTAGGCAGCCGTAGTTTCCTCGTCCGAGGGCTCGGCCGCTGTTGTTGTGTCGCCGACGGATTCGTCTGTCGCCGTGCTTTCCTCGACATCGGCCGCTTCTTCCATGTCAGTGGCCCCTTCCGACTCGACGACGATTTCCGGCTCGGTGGCCACTTCCGGCTCGGCGGCTTCCTCGACTTCCGGGACCGTCTCGGACTCCGCCTCGATCTCCGCCGTCTCGATCGCAGGCGGCTCGGGCTCGGTCTCGACCACTTCCGGCGTTGTCGTGTCCGGAACTTCGGAAGCTTCTTCGGTGTCGGTGGCCTCAGCGATATCGGCAACCTCGGGAACATCGGGGACTGCGGTCCTGTCCTGCGTCGCCGCACGCGCGCGGCCGCTCGTCATACCGGCCTCGGCATCCTCGCTCAGCGACGTGTCCTCGGAACGCATGACGGATTCCGGTGCGGGCGGGTCGGGAATCGGAACACCGATCCCGAAGAGTCGCAGGATCGGGTCCAGCACCGAGTCGATCGCGGCGCCGACGAAGGCGGCGATGGGAGTCACGAAAAGGAGGAAGCCGCCGAAGATCGGCTTCAGGGATGCCGGCGCGGCGTTGACGAGCCAGACCAGAGGTTGCAGCGCCAGACTGATCAAACGGGTGGCGAGTCGGAGGTCGCCGAGGGTCGCCTCGGCCACTACCGCACTGTCCTCGGGGGGCAGCACGGCCGCTGCGTCTGCTGCCGCGGCTTCGGCCAGTGCGTCGACGAGCACTTCGGGTGGGATCGGGAGAGGTTGCGACCGAGCCGTGAGCGCGACGACCTGCGTGTCGGCTCGCGCGGTGGGCGCCTCGACCGATGGCGCGAGGAAACCGCACACCAGGACGGTGGCTGTGGCGAGGGCACAGGTGGCAGTGAGCGAATCCCGGTGGTGCCGGCGCGGCGCTGATACTTCCGACATGATCGATTCCTCTCCTACGGGGCTCTATCAGAGGAATCGTCGAACGGTGATCGGACCGGGCGGGCAGTAGTCCGCTACTGCACTTCCACACGTCCGCTAGGCGTCGGGTTCAACTGGTGGCGGCCACGACGAACGGCAGCACTTCCTGCGCCCCGCCCGCACGGGCAGTGCGCGCCGCCGTCGTCAGCGTCCACCCGGTGTCGGTGAAGTCGTCGACGAGCAGCACCGGACCGTCGCAGTCGATGTGCGGCTGTTCCCAGGCGCCGTGCAGCGCCGCGACCCGGTAGGCGGAGTTCGCGGCCGTCACCGGCTGATGGGTCGGCGCGTAGCGCAGGATGCCGAGGTTTTCGAGCCGCCCGATCTGCGCAAGTTGGGCAGCCAACGAGGAGATGAGCTGCGGATGTGTCCGCGAGTCCAGTCCCATCACGGCGACCGGCCGGCGTTCCCAGTCCCACGCCTTGAGGACGGTCACCGCCGCGCGAAGAACGTCGTCGGGCACCTCCTGATCGGGCTCGGCCATCAGGCGCCGTAGCCGCGCGCCCCAGCCGAGGTCGGTGAGCCGGCCGATTGCGCGGCCGACGCCGGCCCCGTCGGTGATCCGCCCCGACAGGTTCACGCCCAGCGCTGCAAGACCGGAGGGCCACTGTTTGCGGGGTGCGAGCGTCACGCCGGGACGGCGCAACCGGTCGGCGGTGGCGTCCAGCGTCGCCTCGTCGACAGCGGCCGGATGGTGCTCACCTGTGCAGTTGTCGCACCGTCCACAACGCTCGTCGGACGCAAGCTCGGGATCGTCGAGTTGGCGGCGCAGGAACACCATGCGGCAACCATCGGTGTCCTGGTAGTCGAGCATGGCCTGTTCCTCACGCCGCCGGGCGTCGTCGAGGGCACGGTAACGCTCTTCGTCGTAGGTCCACGGTTGACCGGTGGACAGCCAACCGCCCTTGACCCGGCGCACCACACCGTCGACGTCGAGCACCTTGAGCACCATCTCGAGCCGGGACCGGTTCAGGTCCACCTGGGTTTCCAGCGCGGGCGTCGACTGGGGTCGCTCGGTGTCCAGCGCGGCGAGCACGTTGCGCACCAACGGTTCCGGCGGGAACGCGACCGAGGCGAAGTATCGCCAGACGTCCTGGTCCTCCCGGCCCGGAAGCAGGATCACCTCGGCGCTGTCGGTGGCGCGGCCCGCGCGACCGACCTGCTGGTAGTACGCGATGGGAGACGACGGTGCGCCGAGGTGCACGACGAAGCCGAGATCCGGTTTGTCGAAACCCATTCCGAGCGCCGAGGTGGCCACCAACGCCTTGACCTTGTTGTCGAGGAGATCGGACTCGAGTTGTTCGCGTTCGGTGGTGTCGGTGGAGCCGGTGTAGGCCGCGACCGCGTGCCCGCGCTCGGAAAGCAATCCGGCCACGTCGTGGGCCTGGGCCACGGTCAGGGTGTAGATGATTCCCGAACCGGGCAGCGAATCCAGATGCGCGGCAACCCATGCCGCGCGTGCGGCGGGGCCGCCGGCTTTCACCACCGCCAGTCGCAGCGATTCGCGGTCCAGCCCGCCGCGCAGCACCAGGGTGTCACCACCGCCGACATCGAGTTGGGCCGCCACATCGTGGACCACCCGGTCGTTGGCCGTCGCCGTGGTGGCCAGCACCGGCACACCTGAACCGAGTTCGGCGACCAGCGTCCGGATGCGGCGGTAGTCGGGACGGAAGTCGTGGCCCCAGTCCGACACGCAGTGCGCTTCGTCGACGACCACGAGGCCGGCGTCGGCGGCCAGCGCGGGCAGCACGTTGTCACGGAAGTCGGGGTTGTTGAGGCGTTCCGGACTGACCAGCAGCACGTCGACGTCTCCCGCGGCGACCTGCTGACGGATCGCGTCCCATCCGGTGACGTTCCCGGAGTTGATGGTGGCGGCCCGAACACCGGCGCGCTGGGCCGCCCCGACCTGGTTGCGCATCAGCGCCAGCAGAGGGGACACGATCACCGTCGGACCGAAGCCCGCGGCGCGCAGCAGCTTCGCGGCGATGAAGTACACCGCCGACTTGCCCCACCCGGTGCGCTGCACGACCAGCGCACGCCGCCGGTGCACCACCAGCGCCTCGATCGCCGCCCACTGGTCGTCGCGCAGCGCGGCCCGCGGCCCGGCCAGGTCTTCCAGAATCGCTTGCGCCTGCTCGCGGATCGTCATCGACTCATCGTGCCTGCACGGTTATGCCCGAAACGATCGGGTATGGCCCGACCATGGTCCTCTACACATACCGTTGCGACTCGGGCTGCGGTGTCACCGCCCAGATGCACCCGATGCGCGACCGGCCGGACGTTGTCGATTGCCCGACGTGTTCGGGCCTTGCCCGCAGGACGATGTCGGCTCCCCACCTGGGTCGTTCCGGCACCGCGATGGCGCTCCACGACGCGACCCGAGCCAGCGCCGATCAGCCTGGGGTCGTCAACGCACCCCCGTCGAGCACCCGGCGGCAGAGAACCACCGTCAACCCGCTGCACCGAACACTCCCGCGACCCTGAAGGAAGACCGATGCCCGAACTGATTTTTCCGCTGGACTCCACGAAGAGATTCGTCGACCAACAGGTGCTCGGTCACAACCGTTGGCACCCCGACATCCCGGCCGCTGTCACCGTCAGGTCCGGTGACTCGTTTCGTCTGCACTGTCGCGAGTGGTTCGACGGCGACATCCACAACGACGACTCCGCCGAGGACATCCGCGATGCCCCGATGAGCAAGGTGCACGCCTTGTCCGGCCCGGTCGCCGTCGACGGTGTGCGGCCCGGCGACCTGCTGATGGTGGACATCCTCGACGTCGGCCCCATTCCACAGGAGGACTCGGGACCCCTGGCCGGTCAGGGCTGGGGGTACACCGGCATCTTCGCCAAGAGCAACGGGGGCAGCTTCCTCGTCGACCAGTTCCCGGACGCGTACAAGGCGGTCTGGGACTTCGCCGGCGAGAAGGCGACGTCGCGACATGTCCCGGGTGTCGAGTTCACCGGGATCATCCATCCCGGTCTGATGGGCACCGCCCCGTCGGCGGATCTGCTCGCGACCTGGAATGCCCGGGAGGCCGCGCTGATCGCGACCGACCCGGATCGGCTACCGCCGCTGGCGCTGCCTCCGGAACCCGACGACGCGGTGCTCGGCACCCTCACGGGCGACGATTTCTCCAGAGTCGCGTCCGAAGCCGCCCGCACCGCGCCCCCGCGGGAGAACGGCGGCAACATGGACATCAAGAATCTGACCAGAGGCAGCCGGATGTTCTTCCCGGTGTACGTCGACGGCGCCAACCTCTCGGTGGGCGACCTGCACTTCTCCCAGGGAGACGGCGAGATCACCTTCTGCGGCGGCATCGAGATGGGCGGCTTCATCGACCTGCACGTCGATGTCATCCGTGACGGGATGCAGACCTACGGAGTCACCGAACATCCGATCTTCATGCCCGGCAACACCCAACCGCAGTATTCCGAATGGTTGGTGTTCTCCGGCACCTCGGTCACCCTCGACGGTGAGCAGCGGTATCTGGATTCCCAGCTCGCCTACCAGCGTGCGTGCCTGCACGCGATCGACTACCTGACGAACTTCGGCTACAGCCCGGAACAGGCATACCTGTTGCTGGGTGCGGCACCCATCGAGGGGCGGTTCTCGGGAGTGGTGGACATCCCGAATTCCTGTGCGACCGTGTACCTTCCGACGGCCATCTTCGATTTCCCCGTCGTCCCGTCGGCGGGCGGGCCGACGAAGATCGACCCGGGAATCGGGGCTCCGCGCGCTACGGCGTAGCTGCCGCCTCCTGCTCGCGCTTGATCTCCAGCGCGATGTCGATGAGCTGGTCTTCCTGGCCGCCGATCAGCTTGCGCTGCCCCGCGCGGTGCAGCAGCTGGTGTGCCGGGACGCCGTAGCGCTCGGACTGGCGGATGGCGTGCTTGAGGAAGCTGGAGTACACCCCGGAGTAGCCCATGATCAGGGCGTTACGATCCAGCAGGCATTCCGCGGGCATGGCCGGCGCGACGACTTCTTCGGCCGCGTCGGCGATGTCGAAGAAGTCGATTCCGGTCTTGACACCGATCTTGTCGAACACGCCGATCAGGGCCTCGACCGGGGCGTTGCCGGCACCGGCGCCGAACCGGCGGCACGAGCCGTCGATCTGCTTGGCGCCGGCCCGTACGGCCTCGATCGAGTTGGCGACGCCGAGCCCGAGGTTCTCGTGGCCGTGAAAACCGACTTGCGCATCGTTTCCGAGTTCGGCGACCAGCGCAGCCACCCGGTCCCGGACGCCTTCGAGGACCAGCGCACCGGCAGAGTCGACCACGTACACGCACTGGCAGCCCGCATCAGCCATGATGCGCGCCTGCTTGGCGAGTTTCTCCGGGCTGATGGTGTGGCTCATCATCAGAAAGCCCACGGTCTCCAGACCGAGTTCTCGAGCCAACCCGAAGTGCTGGATGGATACGTCGGCCTCGGTGCAGTGCGTCGCGATGCGGCAGATCGATCCGCCGTTGTTCTGGGCCTCCTTGATGTCCTCCTTGGTGCCGACACCCGGCAGCATCAGGAAGGCGATCTTGGATTCCTTGGCGGTCTCCGCGGCCAGCTTGATCAGTTCCTGCTCGGGCGTCTTGGAGAAGCCGTAGTTGAAGCTGGACCCGCCCAGCCCGTCACCGTGGGTGACCTCGATGACGGGCACCCCGGCCGCGTCGAGGGCGGCGACGATGGCGCCGACCTCGTCCTTGGTGAACTGGTGACGTTTGTGGTGGCTGCCGTCGCGCAGCGACGTGTCCGTCATCCGGACGTCCCACACCGGGTTGAAGTAGATGTCCTCGGTGCTCATGATTGGCCTCCTGCCGTCGCGGAGAGCGACGCTCCACCTGTCTGCTCCTCGCGCGAGCGCTCGTCGCGCGCGATCTCTTCGCCGACCTTGGCCGCCGCGGCGGTCATGATGTCCAGGTTTCCAGCGTAGGGCGGCAGGTAGTCGCCCGCACCCTCCACTTCGACGAACACGGTCACCAGGTGGTTGCCGCCGTTGACCACCGACGGTTCGTCGAACTGCGGTTCGTTGAGCAGGCGGTACCCGGGCACATAGGTCTGCACCTCGGCCACCACGTCCTTGATGGACTGGGTGATCGCGGCGTGGTCGGCATCCTCCGGGATCGCGCAGAAGATGGTGTCGCGCATGATCATCGGCGGCTCGGCCGGGTTCAGGATGATGATCGCCTTGCCGCGCTTCGCACCGCCGATGACCTCGACCCCGGCGCTGGTGGTCTTGGTGAACTCGTCGATGTTGGCGCGTGTGCCCGGTCCCGCGGATGCCGAGGACACCGATGCGACGATCTCGGCATAAGGAACGTCCACCACTCGGCTCACGGCGTGAACCATCGGGATGGTCGCCTGCCCGCCGCAGGTCACCATGTTCACGTTCGGCGCATCGAGGTGCTCGCGCAGGTTCGCCGGCGGGATCACCCCGGGCCCGATCGCGGCGGGGGTCAGGTCGATGGCGCGGATCCCGGCGTCGGCGTACTTGGGTGCGGCGTCGCGGTGCACGTAGGCGCTGGTGGCCTCGAACACCATGTCGGGTTTCTCCGACTGCGCGAGCAGCCAGTCCACGCCCTCGTGCGACGTCTCCAGTCCGAGCTTGCGCGCCCGGGCCAGCCCTTCGCTGTCGGGGTCGATGCCGATCATCCAGCGCGGCTCGAGCCACTCCGATCGCAACAGCTTGTAGAGCAGGTCGGTGCTGATGTTGCCGGATCCCACGATCGCGACGGATAACTTGTTCGGCATGGACGAACCCCTACTACTCGAAACTCAGTCGTACTGAACCTAAACCGCTGAAGTCCGCGACGAAATGGCTCCCCGGAGGTGCATCTATCGCACGGGTGCAGGACCCGGGCAGCACGATGTCACCGGCCTTCAATCGCACCCCGAAGCTGTCGACCTTGCGGGCCAGCCACGCCACCGCGGTGACCGGGTTGCCCAGCACTGCATCGCTGCGCCCCTCGGCCACCACCTCGCCGTTGTTGGTCAGCACCGCGTCGATGCCTTTGATATCGATGTCCTTCGGCGACACCCGAGCCTCACCGAGCACCCAACCCGCCGATGAGGCGTTGTCGGCGATCGTGTCACACAGCTTGATCTGCCAGTTGGTGATGCGGGTGTCGATGAGCTCGATGGCCGGCACGAACGCGGCCGTCGCGGCCAGCACGTCGTCCTCTGTGCAGCCCGCACCGGGCAGGTCGTCGGCGAGGATGAACCCGACCTCGACCTCCACCCGGGGATAGAGGTATTTGGCGGAACGGACGGGCACGTCCTCGTAGACCTGCATGTCGTCGAGCAGATGGCCGTAGTCGGGCTCGTCGACGCCCATCATCTTCTGCATCGCCTCACTGGACAGTCCCACCTTGTGCCCCACGACGCGGGCGCCCTCGGCGACCTTCTGGCGAATGTTGATCAGCTGGATCTCGTAGGCGTCGACAACATCGATGTCGGGGTGGGCGTCGGTCAGCGGACTGATGGGAACCTGGCTGCGTTCGGCCTGGGCCAGGTCTGCGGCGAGCTTCTCGCGCACCTCATCGGACAACATCTGGTGAAGTCCCTTCGTTTCGTCGACCGGCGCAGTTGTGGGTCGGCCGGGCAATTCTATAACGTGTTCTACATGTCGGAGCAGGAGTATGACGTCGTCGTGGTCGGCAGCGGTGCCGCGGGTATGGTCGCGGCCCTGACCGCCGCCCACCAGGGCCTCTCGACGATAGTCGTTGAGAAGGCCCCGCACTACGGTGGTTCCACTGCGCGGTCAGGTGGCGGTGTGTGGATCCCGAACAACGAGGTGCTCGCGCGCGACGGCGTCAACGACACCCGCGAGGCCGCGCGCACCTATCTGCACGCGATCATCGGCGACGTGGTGCCGGCCGAGAAGATCGACACCTACCTCGACCGCGGCCCCGAAATGCTGTCCTTCGTCCTGAAGAACTCGCCGCTGAAGCTGTGCTGGGTGCCGAACTATTCCGATTACTACCCGGAGACGCCCGGCGGTAAGGCCAGTGGGCGCTCGGTCGAGCCGAAACCGTTCGACGCGAACAAGCTCGGCGCCGACCTGGCCGGGCTGGAGCCGCCGTACGGCAAGGTGCCGATGAACATGGTGGTGATGCAGCAGGACTACGTCCGGCTCAACCAGCTCAAGCGGCATCCGCGCGGGCTGCTGCGCAGCCTGAAGGTCGGCGCTCGCACGGTGTGGGCGAACGCCACCCGCAAGAATCTGGTGGGCATGGGTCGCGCGCTGATCGCCCCGCTGCGTATCGCGCTGCGCGATGCCGGTGTGCCGGTGCGCCTCAACACCGCGCTGACCGACCTGTATGTCGAAGACGGAGTGGTGCGCGGGATCTACGTCAAGGACACCACCGCAGGTGAAGCCGCCGAACCGCAACTGATCCGGGCCCGGCGTGGCGTGATCCTGGGCAGCGGCGGGTTCGAACACAACGAGCAGATGCGGGTGAAGTACCAGCGCGCACCCATCACCACCGAGTGGACCGTCGGCGCGGTGGCCAACACCGGCGACGGCATCCTGGCCGCCGAAAAGCTCGGCGCGGCACTCGATGTCATGGAAGACGCCTGGTGGGGTCCCACGGTCCCATTGGTCGGAGCTCCGTGGTTCGCGCTGTCGGAGCGCAACTCCCCCGGGTCGATCATCGTGAACATGAACGGCAAGCGGTTCATGAACGAGTCAATGCCGTATGTGGAGGCGTGCCACCACATGTACGGCGGCCAGTACGGGCAGGGGCCCGGACCCGGCGAGAACATCCCGGCCTGGCTGGTGTTCGACCAGCAGTATCGCGACCGTTACATCTTCGCGGGACTGCAACCGGGACAGCGCATCCCGAAGAAGTGGCTGGAATCCGGCGTGATCGTCACCGCTTCGACTCTCGACGAACTGGCCGAGAAGACCGGGTTGCCCGCCGACGCGTTCAAGGCCACGGTGACCCGATTCAACGGGTTTGCCCGCTCGGGTGTCGATGAGGATTTCAAGCGCGGCCAGAGCGCTTATGACCGCTACTACGGCGATCCCACCAACAAGCCGAACCCGAACCTCGGAGAGATCAGCCACGCGCCGTTCTACGCGGCCAAGTTGGTTCCCGGCGACCTGGGCACCAAGGGGGGCATCGTCACCGACGTGCACGGCCGGGCACTGCGCGACGACGGCTCGGTGATCGAAGGGCTCTACGCCGCAGGTAATGTCAGTGCCCCGGTGATGGGTCACACCTATCCCGGCCCGGGCGGCACCATCGGCCCGGCGATGACCTTCGGTTATCTGGCAGCGCTCCATCTGGCAGGAAAGGCGTAACCTTGCCCATCAATCTCGACGAGGCGCTCGGCGCCGAACTCGACCCGGTCGAATTCTCCTGGACCAGCAGCGACATCCAGCTCTACCACCTGGGCCTCGGTGCCGGGCACGACCCGATGGACAAGCGCGAACTGCGCTACCTGACCGACGACACTCCGCAGGTGCTGCCGACGTTCGGCAACGTCGCGGCCAGCTTCCACATGACCGAGCCGCCGTCGGTCAAGTTCCCGGGCATCGACATCGAGCTGAGCAAGGTGCTGCACGCCAGCGAGGCCGTGACGGTGCCGGGTCCGATCCCTCCGTCGGGATCCGGCACCGCAGTCACGAAGTTCACCGAGATCTGGGACAAGGGCAAGGCCGCGGTCATCTGGTCGGAGACCACGGTGACCGACCCCGCAGGCACGCTGCTGTGGACGCAGAAGCGCTCGATCTTCGCGCGTGGCGAGGGCGGCTTCGGCGGCGACCGCGGCCCTTCCGGCTCGTCGGAGGCGCCCGACCGTACACCTGACCTGGAGCTGACCGTGCCGACGTCACCGCAGCAGGCACTGCTCTACCGGTTGTGCGGCGACCGCAACCCCCTGCACTCCGATCCGGATTTTGCTGCCGCGGCAGGGTTTCCGCGTCCGATCCTGCACGGGTTGTGCACCTACGGGATGACGTGCAAGGCGCTGGTGGACAACCTGCTCGACGGCGACGTCACCCGGTTGAAGTCCTACGGAGCACGGATGGCCGGTGTGGTGTTCCCCGGCGAGACACTGCGCGTGAGCGTCTGGAAGCAGGACGACGCCTACACGGCCACCGTCACCGCACCGGAGCGGGACAACGCCGTCGCACTGGCCGGCGTGGAGTTCGTTCCGGCCTGATCAGCGCGGTGACCGCGAGGTGGGCGGCAGGTAGGTCCAGCACCTGGATCCGCCCGCAGGCCCGTGGTGTGCGGACCGCGCGGAAGACCGTCATCTCGCCCGCGCCCTCGGTGAACAGTTCGTTCGCGTACTGTCCGCCGGGCGGCCCCTCGCGTTCGGCCGGCGGGAACGCCTGGTCCAGTTCGGCCATCGCGGTGTCGTACCATTCCAGCGAATCCTCTTGTGTGACATGGCCGGTGACGGCCACCACCGTGCGCGCAGGAACCGACCGCAACTCGACCGGAAAGTCGGCCGAATCGGGGCGTAGCAGACGACGCAGGGAGACCACGGCGGCGCGGGTCCGATCCAGCTGGTCTTCCAGGCGTTGCAGATGACCGGTGATCACCTCGGCTCGATATTGTGGATCATCGTTGGCCAGAACGGCTTTGACTTCGGCTAGGGGAACGTCGAGCGCCCGCAACTGTCGGATCACCTGCGCGGTGGGGATCTGCTCGGGACTGTAGTACCGGTACGCGGTGAACGGATCAACGGTGTCGGGTTCGAGCAGCCCCAGTTCGTGATAGCGACGCAACGTCCGCACGCTCAGTCGCGTCACCGTGGCGAACTCACCGATGGACAGGCCGGATCGCAATGCCGGGCTCCTTCTCTTCGAGGTCGCCGCTCGGGTGCGGAAAGTCCGCGCTGCGGGACAGTGTCTCGTTGCGCCGCAGATCTGCCAACGTGCGCTCGAGCGCCGAGGTGGCGACGTCGAACCCCTCGCTGCCCAGCACCAGTCGCTGCGGCGGAGGATCCTGGGTCATCGCCGCCAGCACGGCACGCGCTCCGCGGCGGGGGTCGCCCGGTTGGGCTCCGTCCTGGGTCACCATGGCGGCCCGCACCTGAGTCAGCAGCTCGCGGTACTCGACGACGGACTCGGTGATCGGCTCGTCGGCGAAGCCGGCGTAAGTGTTGGTGCGAAATGCGCCGGGCTCGACCGTCAGGACACGGATTCCGAACGGCGCGACTTCTTCTCGCAGCACCTCCGTGAGACCTTCGATCGCGAACTTCGTTGCGCTGTAATAACCGAATCCGACGGTGCCGCTCAGACCCGCCACCGACGACACGTTGACGACCCACCCCGCACCACGCGCACGCATGCCCGGCAGCGCCGCACGCAGGACGGCGACGACGGCGAAGAAGTTCAGATCGAACATCGCCCGGATGTCCGACCCGGCCATGCCCTCGACAGAGCCGTACCAGCCGCGGCCGGCGTTGTTGACCAGGACGTCGATGCCGCCGAAGTCTTGTGCCGCCGACACCGCCGCGCGCACCTGCGCGGCATCCGTGACGTCCAACGGCACCACCAGGACCCGATCACCGAAGGCCCGGGCCCACGTGATCAGCTCACCCGGTCGACGGCTCGTGAGCACCACCCTGTCCCCCGCCTCCAGCGCTGCCTCGGCGAACGCCATGCCGAACCCGCCCGGGGTGCCGCCGGTAATGAACCAGTTCCGCACCCGGATGTTGTCTCTCTCCGAAGTCATGTCCCGAGGGTGCGGTCTCCCCCAGGGAGAGAGTCAAGAGTTGAAGTCCAGGACTATTTGCACAGCTCGGCGACACGTGCCGCCGTCGTCTGGGCGTTGTTCATGCGCTCGTTCTGCGCCGGGTCCTCGCTGCGAGCACCGGCGAGTTGGCCCATACCGATCTCGGTGAGGTCATCGGCGAAGGAACGCACGGCCTCGGTCAAGTCGTCGGATTCGGCGTTCTCGATCTGCCAGAGCAGATACTGTCCGCCACCGAGTGTGGCCAGGCGCGCATTGGCGGCCACCGCCTGTACGGCGACGTCATCGGGGCCGAGATCGGCGTTGGTCTGCAGGGAGACGGCCTGGCGCACGGTCTCGAACGCCGAGCAGATCCGGCCCTTGTCGATCGGTTCGGCGGCACTCGATCCGGCGGGGGAACGCAGCAGACCCCAGACTGCGAGCACCGCGGCGATCACGGCGACCACCAGGGCGGCGGGAGCGATCCAGGCGGGCGCAGGACGTGACGACCTCAGTGTCTCGGGCATTCGGCGATCATAGCCGGGAGGACCCCCGGCACCGACGGGCACGAACGACGACCGGGTACGGCGCCTGCGCGGCGGTCCGTACCCGGTCGTGTTGGTCGTTCTATCCGTCAGCTGTCGCTGTCGTTGCTCTCGCTGCTGCTGCTCGCACTGGTGTCATTGTCGGCCGGATCAGGTGTTCCGTTGGCGCCGTCGGATGCACCGCGGCCGCCCTCGCCACCCCAGCCGCCCTCGGCCTTGTCCTCGTCGTTGGCGGTGGCGTTGCCGCCGTTGCCGCCGTTGCCGCCGCGGTTGAGCAGCCCGCCGCGACCGCCGTCGCCGCCCCAGCCGCCGCCGGCAGCGAGATCGGCTTCTTTCCCGTCCTTGACCTCGGGATCGCCACCGTCGGCGTCGCCGCCGTGGCCACCGTTACCGCCGCGGCCGTTGAACAGCACGTCTCCACCCCAGCCGCCGTCGCCGCCATATGCGGTGCCGTTCTGACTGGTGCCGTCACCGCCGTCACCACCGTTGCCGGCGTCGCCGTTGCGGCTGCCGCCGCCGTCGCCGCCGAAGCCACCCTCGGCGTACGCGTCCTGGCCGCCGCTGGCCGCGCCACCGGTGCCGCCGTCGCCGCCCCTACCGGTGAAGCCGCCGTGGCCGCCGTGGCCGCCGTCGCCGCCCAGAGCTTCCTCGCCATCGGCGTTGGCGGTCGAGGTGCCACCGTTGCCGCCCTTGCCGCCGTTGCCGCGCAGGCCGTTGGTGTTACCACCGTCGCCGCCACGACCGAAGGAGACGCTGCGGTTGAAGTAGCCGTACGCGCTGCCGTTGACCGACGAGGCGTTTCCGCCATCGCCGCCGTTACCGCCGTTACCGAAGTAGCCGCCCTGGCCGCCGCGACCGCCGTTGCCGGCGTAGGCGTTGTTGGCCAGCGACTCGTCGACGTCCGTGGTGGCCGGGTCGTCGGTCTTGTTCACGGTGTTGTGGTCGTTGCCACCCTTGCCGCCGTTGCCGCCGTTGCCGATCCAGCCGGCCTTGCCGCCGTTGCCGCCGTTGGTGGCCGCCGTACGGGCGCCCGTGCTTGCGTTGTAGACGGCGTCGCGGCCGTCGCCGCCGTCGCCGCCGTTACCGAAGAAGTGGCCGGCATTGCCGCCGTGGCCGCCGTTCTTGCCCTTGCCGCCGTTACCGCCCAGGAGGCCGGCGTTGCCGCCGTTGCAGGCCGCGCCGGTGCAGTCGTCGGCGGCGTCGATCCCGTTTCCGATCAGCCAGCCACCGGTACCGAACATCGGGCGCAGGGTCGGCGTTGCCGCCGCCGCGTTGAGAGTGTTCGCCGGCGCCTGGGCGGCCTGCTTCTTGGCTCCGTCACCGCCGGTCCCCCACCACAGCAGGGTCTCGTTGGACACCAGCGCAACGTCGTAGGTGCGCGGTTGCGGGGAGTCGTCGACCCCGACCAGCGCGAGGGTGCCGAGACCGGCCATGGCCGCGCCGGTGACGCCGGCGGTCAGGTAGGTCTTGATGGCAAGACCGCGTTGACCTTTGCGGGCCTTGGAATGCTTGGGCATGGTGGGTGACTCCCGTAGTCGTGAAACGTGCAGTAGATGCGGCGTCATGCGCGTGACGCCTGACGGTACTTCACCGCACCTGGTTGGCGCTCAGAATCTATGAGTTTGCTGGCGATGCTGTCAAGTGCTTCCCCGACGCGCCCCGAGCGCGGTCGCGCGGACCGTCGAAGCGCAGTGTACCTGGTCGATTCTGTGGTCGAGTCGCCTTTTCTTCCGCAGGATTTCAGCCCTCGCCGGTAGATGTACGACGCTTTGCCCAGCGCGAACCGGCTGCGAATCCGCAGGTCGGCTGGTGCGAGGCGCTTCGCGGGACGACGCGACCTGCTATTTTGCTCCGGGGGAAACAACCTCGCTGCTCGATTGAACGAAACCAGGAGGAACATAGTGAGAATCAAGCCCACATGGGCTGCCGCCGCTGCTGCCGGCGCCGCCGCCGTGGCATTCGCCGGGGCACCGCTGGCCGGCGCCGACGCCGAGGTCAAGCACCTCGGCCAGCCAGGTGAGGTCGTCAACGGCGCTGTCGTTCAGCACTGGACGGTCACCAATCTGAAGCCCAGCTCAGACACCATCCCGTATCAGCCGGTCGGGACGCTCTGGGAAGCCACCGCCACAGACGAGGCGATCTCCGGCGCCGTCACCCCGATCGTGTCGAACCTCAACGCTCGCGCCCGTAACGGCGAGACCTACCGTGTGCTCTTCGGAGTCGCCACCCAGCAGGGCGTCAACCCGTCGACCATCCCGCAGGGCCAGAAGACCTCGGGCAAGATCTATTTCGACGTCACCGGCGCTGAACCGGACAGCGTCGTCTACAACGACGGCCGCGCCGACCTGGTCGTCTGGGTGCAACCGCCGCCCGCACCGGCAAGCAGTGGATCGGGCGCGTCGGCCCCTGCCCGCACCGCTCCCGCACCGGCCGCCACCGAGGGGACCGAGTCCTCTGAGGCTGCGGATTCGGCCGCGGCGCCCGCCGAGGCAACTCCCGCGGCTCCGGGCCCCGAGGCGGTTCCGGCAGGTAGCTCGGGCATCCCGCTGCCCGAAGGTAGCTCCGGTACCCCGCTGCCCGAGGGCAGCTCCGGCACCCCGCTTCCCGAGGGTGCGGCACCGGCGCCCGCCGCTGCAGCGAGCCCGGCCCCGGTCCCCGCGGCCGCTGCTCCGGCACCCGCCGCCGCGGCGCCGGCCCCTGCTGCTCCGGCGTCCGCCGGCAGCGCCGGCACCCCGTTGCCCGAGGGCAGCACGGGAACGCCGTTGCCGGACGGCGCAGCACCTGTGCCCCACGGCTCCGCGCCGGGCACCAGCGTGGTCCCTGCCCCGCCGGCCTGACCCGTCACGCACTCCTGGCCGGTCACGCGGCCGGTCAGGAGTGTGACGACCACCAGCTGTAGAGCTGGACCATGTTGGGCCCCTGCGGTCCCGAGTGGATCTCACTGAGCAGCTGATCTGCCGTCGTGGTCCAGGCGACCGTCGGCCTGCTCTGTTGGAAGCCGCATACCAGCGTGCCTGCTTCCTGGTCCGGGGTGGCGTTGCGCCGCCATGGTCCCGGCGACTGGATGTTGCCCGGACAGTTCACCACCGACGAGGTCGCGATGACTTCCTCGAACATGTCTGCAAGTCCGTCGTCGTCGCGGGCCAGCGTGTAGGTGGCGGTCAAGGGTCCGCCCGGATCGGTGTTCTCCGTGCAACTCACCTGTGCCAGAGCACCTTTCGGCGGCACCACCGGCGTGCAGGCGCCTTGGGGATAGCCGCGCGGCAACAGGTTCAGGAGCCGTTCCTGCAAATCTTCCTCCGGTGGCTTCGAAGTGACACCGGGGCTGTCGGCCACAGCGGCCTCCGGTTGTTCCGACGAGGGCCAGAACGACCACGCGAGTACCCCGAGCGCCACGACCGCGACGGTCGCCGCTCCGATCAGTACGACGGGACGGCGGTCCCGTTGCAGCGGACGGGGTGTCACCGACAGCGGTGCGTCATAAGGTCCGCCGGGGCGGTCGGCTGCTGCGGCCCGCACCCGGTCGACATGCAGCGGACCGGTGTCGTCGTCGGAGGGCGGTGGCTCGGAGGAGCTCATCTGGCCAAGCGTAGTAGGCGGGTCCGAGCCGACAGAAGATTGGTATTACACGGCGCGTTCCGGCAAACCTTGACACAATCTGTGCCCATACGCCTCGAGTGAGAGGTCCCGGCCCTGGGGGGGCTAGCGGTGTGTGGCATTTGCGGCATATGGAACACCGATGATCGGTCGTGCGATCCGGCGCGGCTGCGCCGCATGTCGGATGCGATCTACCACCGTGGCCCCGACGCCCAAGGGCGCTTCGAACAGCCGGGACTCGCGATGGGAATGCGCCGGCTGGCCATCATCGACCTCGCGGGCGGAGATCAACCGATCTTCAACGAGGACGGCTCGGTGGCCGTGGTGTTCAACGGAGAGATCTACAACTTCGGTGCACTCCGCGCCGAGCTCGAGCGGTTCGGCCATCGCTTCGCGACCCGCTGTGACACCGAGGTCCTCGTTCACGGTTACGAGCAGTGGGGCGATGACGTGCTGCACAGGCTCGTGGGGATGTTCGCGCTCGCCCTCTGGGACGCCAACCGCCGACGACTTCTGCTGGCGCGCGACCGTTTCGGCAAGAAGCCGCTGTATTACGCCCACCTCGGGAAGGAGGTGGTGTTCGGCTCGGAAGTCAAGGCAGTCCTGGCCGCCGGGGTGTCCGCCGACGTTGACGACACCGCGTTGGAGCAGTACCTGGCGCTGCGCTACGTCCCGAGTCCACGCACGCTTTTCCGCGATGTCCACCAACTCCCGGCGGGGCACAAGATGGTCCTGGACAGGTCCGGGACCACGATCGACCGCTGGTGGCGGCTGAACTACGCACCGAAGGCCGCGATCACTCTGAGAGAAGCGGCAGACGAGGTCGAGACCCTGATGCGCAGCGCAGTCGGTCTGCGTCTGGTCAGTGACGTCCCGCTGGGCTGCTTTCTGTCCGGGGGGCTCGACAGCAGCACCGTGCTGTCGTTCATGTCCGAGCTGATGGACGAACCGGTGCGCACCTTCTCGATCGGGTTCGACGAAGGTTGGGCCGGCGACGAGCTCGCGGCAGCCCGATCCACCGCACAGGCGTTCCACACCCGTCACCACGAGACCCGGATGGGACCGGCCGAGTTCCTCGCCCTGATGCCGACGGCGGTCTGGCACCGAGACGAACCACTGGCCGAACCTTCGGAGATCCCCCTGCTGGCGTTGTCGCGCATGGCCGCCGAACACGTCACGGTGGTTCTCTCTGGTGAAGGCGGTGACGAATTGTTCGGCGGCTACCCCAAGTACCGCGTCGATGCCCTGCTCGCCGCCGCCGGGCGACCGGTCCGTGCGACGTTCGGCGAACAACGTCTGCGGCAGCTGGCGAACTGGCACCGGCTACCGCGGCGGGGCCGAATGGCGGTCAATGCGCTGGCCACCGACGCGCCCGGTCGGCGGTGGCCCGCATGGTTCGGCTCCGACCCCTCGGCAGGTCTGACATCCGATGGTCTGCGCCCCCTGGACGATCTGTTCTCCGACCTCGACGCCGACCTGGATCCTCTCGATCGCATGTTGGCGCTCGATGTGGAGAGCTACCTCGTCGACAACCTCTTGGTCCGCGGGGACAAGATGACGATGGCGGCGTCGATCGAGGGACGGATGCCGCTGCTCGATCACCGACTGGCGGAGTTCGCGGCACGGCTACCCGTGCAACTCAAAGCCTCCCCGCGGCACGCGAAGTTGGTGGTGCGCGAGGTGGCACACCGACGAGTTCCCGCAGATCTACTATCCCGCAAGAAGGTCGGCTTCACCGTGCCCATCTGCTCCTGGTTCCGCGGCAGCTTGGGAACCGCGCTGGACCGGCTGACCTCGGGCCCCGAAGCGCGCCGCGACGCGCTGGTCGATCCGGTACGGGTACGACGTGCGCTCGACCTCCACCGCAGCGGACGCTATGACTTCGGCAAGGAACTCTGGAGTCTGCTGACCCTCGAGGTGTGGGCGCGAATCTTCCTCGACGGACGCGATCCGCAGAGCATCACGCTGCCGGCATGAGGACAGATCGTCCGCTCAGAGCCCACCTTCGTCGGCTGCGGCACGGAACCCGGTGTGGTACACGATTCCGGTGGGCCGCGCGGCTTGCCGGTAGTAACCCTCTTTGTAATAGCAGGTGGTGGTGCCCGGGACGAGTGTGCTGAGAAAGTAGGTGTCCGAGCCGTCCGCAAATGCTTGTCGGGAACCGTTGTGCCACAGTCTGATCCATCCCTGTGTCGGGTCGGTCGACCAGTTCACCTCCATCTTGATGTCGTGCCAGGTTCCGACAGCCAGCGGCGTCTCGAAGACGGTTCGGCTGTCTCGGTAGTCACCCGGGCTGTTCTGTTCTTCGATGTCGAGTGTCCAGTACCCGCTTCGCGTTCCGACGCTCCACTCGAACGCGGCGCTGCCCCTGCTGGAGTTCGGGTGCCAACCGTTGGTCACCCCCCAGCCCAACTCGGCATGGTTCCGCGGGAAGCTGGGATCGAACATCGTGGAGAACGCATACCAGCGCGTCTGGCCCTCTCGACCGCCGGTGTCACCGGAGTTGGACCCGACGTCCGAACGTTCGCCGCCGGCAAAGCCCGACCAGTCCCCCGAGCGCACTTCGAAGCGCGCGGCATGACCTTTCACCGGGTCGCTGACCACCGTTGCCGGGTACGACGGAACGTAACGCGCCCCCGAACCGTTGTAATCACGGTTCTGCACGCTCGGCCACTGGCTGAAATCACCGGTCGAGTAGTCGCCGATGAACAACAACTCGGCCTTGCCGCGCGGCAACGCGATCCCGCCGACGCAACCCGCAGCCATGGTGGTGGCGATCACCACCACCGCACTGAGAACAATCCGCAGACCCGCCATCACCATTCCTCCGTGGGCTCTGTGCCACGGCGACGCAATTGACGCACCGCAGACACCAACTCGTTCCATGCAGCCGGCACGAACGCCGCCAGGCCGGCACCGTAGAGGGCGAGGTAACCCACGCCCTGGCCCACCATCAGTGCGACCCCCAACAGGAAGCCACGCTCATCGGAGTGGGCGACCGTGTGTTCCAACACTCCGAGGGCCAAGGCCGGAGCGGCCGCAACCAGAAGCGGCGGGATCAGGCGATGCAGGAGATCGCCGTATGACACCCCTGCAAGGGGCCGAGCGAGAAGCAGGCTGAGCACTCCGGCGGTCAACGACGACGCCGACAGGGCCAACCCCACCCCCGTCAGTCCCATCGGGAGCAGTCCGAACAGCAGGCTGATCCCCAGCACGGTGCTGACGATGGTCACCCAGTGCAACCGCCGGGTGCATCCGACACCCTTGATCGACTCCATACCGACCGCCATCAGTGCGACGCCCGGACCGACACCGGCGAGAGCGACGAGCATGAATCCGGCGCCCCGCCACTTCTCGCCGAGGAGAACGGTGACCAATGGTTCGCCGGCCGCGACGATGAACAAGGCCACCGGGACGATGAGACACCACAGCACCTGCAGCGCACGCAGGAACGCGTTCGCGAACCGCTGGGTATCGGTGGCGAGGCGGGAAAACGCGGGGAACAGCACGTAGGAGGCGACGTCGATGACCGCGATCTCCGGCAGGGAACCCAGCCGGCGCCCGTACCGGTAGTAGCCGAGGGCTGTGGCATTCAACATTGCGCCCACCACCGCGGTTTCGATCAGTTCGCGGGCCTGATTGATGACGTTCCACACCACCAGCGGCAGGGAGAAGCCGGCCAGTTCGCGCCACAGTGCGAACGACGGGCGCCCCCGCACCCCGGGACGCCAACCTGCCAGAACCCAGCTCGCAACCAACCACGCCGTTATCGAGCAATAGGACCCGACGACCAAGCCCCAGACACCGAAGCCCTTGGCGCACAGTGTGACCGATGTCAGTGCGAAGGTCAGTGCGGTGACAGGCTGGACGATGTAGCGTTCCCTGAAGTCGAACCGTCGCTGCATCAACGCATCCGGCACATAGGTCAACGCGTGCAGCACGATGGTGCCGGATGTGACCGCCGCGATGAGGCCGACGATCTCGTCGCCGAACAGTCGCGCCATCAGCGGTGCGCAGGCCAGGGCGAGCAGAGCCCAGCCCACGCCGGCCAGCAGCGTCGACCAGAAAACGGTGGCGGTCACGTCGTCGAGTCGATCACGCCGCTGCACCAATGCATTGGCCATTCCACCCTCGGCGAAGGTGACCAGAAAGCCGGACAGCACGGTGCCGGCCGCGAACCAGCCGACCTCGACCGGCTCGAGGAGCCTGGCCAGGATGAGCGTCTGGCCCAGTGACACCAGTTGGGTGAAGACGAGCATTCCCGTCGCGATGGCCGCACCGCGTCGTAGCGTGCCCGACAGCGCACCCGGTGTCACCACGTCGCCTTCGGTCATGTCGTGGTTTCCAGGGATCCGACCTCGAAGAGATCCCGCCATCCTGCCGCGGCGACACCCCACGGGTAACAGGTGTGCAGGAGTGCGTTTGCGTTGGCTCGCAGCCGTAGTCGACGCGCCGGATCGTCGAGAAGGTCGAGTACCGCCGCAGCGAAGGCGTCACCTCCGTCGGCGATCGCAAGATGCACACCATCGATCACGTCAGGCATCGCCTCGACGCCGCGCGGCGTGGACACCACGACGATGCCCATACCGAAGGCCTCCAGGACCTTGTTCTTGATGCCACTTCCGGTCTGCATCGGGTTGATCATCACGGGATAGGACGTCACCGCAGCACGTAGATCGGACACGAAGCCGGACAACCGGATCAGCGGCTCCCGCTCCGCCATCCTCTCCAGCCATGACGGGGCGTTGCCGCCCACCACCAGCACGGCGACACCCTCCGAACGCAGCCGCGGAGACCACACCTCGTCGAAGAAATACCGCAGCGCAGCAATGTTCGGTTCGAAGTCCAGGTTGCCCCAGAACACGACGGCACGGCGATGTCCCGGTAGGGGTAGTGGAGCGAGATACGATTCGTCGACTCCGTTGGGCACGGTGAGCACGTTCGTCCGTCCCCCACAGAGCCGCTTGATCTCGGCGGTATCGGCGGCTGATGCAGTGACGACCTGATCGAAGAGTTCCGGTAGTCGCGACTCGGTCCGACGGACCCGCCACAGGTCGACAAGTTCGCCGAACACCCGACAGTGATTCCAGCCGCCATGACGTATCGCGCGACTCGATCGCAAGGCCATGCTGTCGCAGAGATCCAACACCTTCGGGCAACCCCTGACGTCGGCCACCAACTCTGCGACCTCGGCACCGAATACCGCGATCCTGTCGATGCCGTGTGCTCGCATCAGGTCTTCCAGCGTTCGTCGCGCCGCCGCGAACTGTTCCCGTCGACTGGTTTCCAGGTAATGGTCGTCGCTCAGGCGTAGGTGACGCCGTAGCGACCGCGGACCGTCGAGCAACGGCGGACACTCGGTCACAGTGTCGAATACCCCCGGATCCATGCCTGTCGAGGGGCTGACCGCCGGCAGCGGGTACAACGGGACCACCAACAAGTGGCGCGCGTCCGGGATCAACTCACAGAGTGGTCGGGTCCGCAGGTCCGTCCCGTTCGACATGATGTCGACGCGCGTCGAGGCGATTACCAGAGTCGGCATGACGATCTAACTCACTTCCGGCCACGATTCCAGGTGCGACCGAGCGCTTGCTTCGACGAAGGCCGCCAGGGTGCCGACGGTCTCGAATACCTCCCCGGTGAGATCCTCGTCGTCGATCTCCAAATCGAACTCACGCTCGAGTGCGACCGCCAGGGCAACCACCGCCATCGAGTGCAGTTCGGGCATGCTGTTCAGCAGCGGAGTGGACCCGGTCAGCGTCTCGGCACGATCACCCAGACCCAGTGTCGCCACGATGACCCCGATGACCCCGCGAAGTGTCGCGTCCCTGTATTGCATTTCATTCCCTCCCAGTTGTTTTCAGATGGTTAGACGAGCACTTCGGCCGGGTGCGGATGGCCGAGAAAGGCAGTCGGGCTGGCGGTCAACCCGTATGCACCGGCTTGGAAGACCACGATGAGATCACCGACCTGAATCGATGGCAGCATCACCTCGTCTCCGATCAGATCGAGCGGCGTGCACAGGCAGCCGACAACGGTGACCGTCTCCTCCGCGGGCTCGTCGATCCGGTTGCCCACCGCGATCGGATAGTTCCGCCTGATCACTTGTCCGAGGTTGCCCGAGGCAGCCAGTTGGTGGTGCATCCCGCCGTCGACCACCGCGAACTCGCGTCCCCGCGAGCGCTTCCGGTCGACGACGCGCGTGACGTACACACCGCACTCACCGACCAGATACCGACCCAACTCGAGCACGACCTCGGCCTGGGGCAGGTTCGGGGCCAGTCGGGTTTCCAGGAGCTCCGCGAGGTCTGCACCGATAGCGCCGACGTCGAGTGCGGTGTCCTTGGCGAAATACGGAATACCGAAACCGCCACCCAGATTGAGGTATCGCACCGGTGTGGGCAGCAAGTCCGCCAAAGCGACCACCAGTTCCACGGTGTGCCGTTGTGCCGCGGAAAGAATGTCGGCCCTCAGATTCTGCGATCCCGCGAACACATGAAAGCCGAGCATTTCCACATCGGCGGCGACCAGGCGTGCAAGTAGGTCCGGTACGAGTTCGACGTCGACGCCGAACTGCTGCGGTCCGCCCCCCATCCGCATACCGGCGCCCTTGACCTGGAAGTCCGGGTTGACACGCAGCGCCACCGCGGGTCGGATCCCCAGTCGCTCACCGGTCTTCACGATGCGCTCAGCCTCGGTCTCGGACTCGATCTCCAGGACGACGCCCGCGGCAACCGCCTGCTCGATCTCGGCCTCGGTCTTTCCCGGGCCCGCGAAACTGACCCGGTCCGCGCGTATCCCCGTGTTCAATGCCGTTGTCATCTCGGCCGCCGAAGCGACGTCCATCGCATCCACCAGGCCCGCCAGATGCCCCACCACCGCGGGCATGGGGTTGGCTTTGACCGCGTAACTGATATGCAGGGTCGGCGGCAGCACCGACCGCAGAAGTTCGACCCGGGAGGTGAGCAGCCGGCGGTCGTAGGCGAAGAAAGGTGTCGCGCCCACCCGCACGGCCAACCGCTCCAGGGGGATGCCGCCGGGAGCCAGCTGACCCTCGACCCGGTCGAACGCGTCGATGGCGCTGTTCACGGTCCCAGCGCCTCTCGGATCGCATTGCGGTCGAACTTGCCGTTCGGTGAGCGCGGGATCTCCCGCCACACCGTCACCTCCGAAGGCACCATGTACAGCGGCAGATGCGCCCTCATGACGGCGAGTAGCTCGACGGTGTCGAAGGATTCGGGATCGGCGGGACTCACGACGAGGACGACCCGCTGGCCCAGACATTCGTCTGCGACTCCCACTGCGATGGCGCCGCCGACCCACTGTGTCGCATAGGCCACTTCTTCGATTTCGGTGGGACTGACGCGATACCCCGAGGTCTTGATCATCTCGTCGGCACGCCCGACGAAGTACAGGAAGCCCTCCTCGTCGGCGACGACCGTGTCACCGGACCACACCACGCGTTCGGTGGTGGGGCAGTCGGGAGGATGTAGATGCCAGGGCTTGAACCGTTCGGCACTGCGTACGGGGTCATTCCAGTACCCGAGCGCAACCGAGGGACCTCGGTGGACGAGTTCCCCTTCCTCGCCTGGGTCGCAGACCGAACCGTCGGGACGCGCCACGATGATCTCCGTGCCGGGAATCGCCTTGCCGATCGAGTCGGGTCGGCGGTCGACTTCTTCGGGGTCGAGGTAGGTCGAGCGGAAGGCTTCGGTCAGCCCGTACATCAAGAACGGCCGGGCGAGCGGGAACAGTGCACGCAGCTTGTCGAGGGTGGGCTTGGGCAGACGCCCTCCGGTGTTGGCGAAGTAGCGCAGCGCCACCGCGGCCGCTGCGGTCCACGGTTGTTCTGCGATCTGGATCCACAACGGCGGAACACACGTCAGAGCGGTCACTCCGTGGCGGGCACACAATCGCGGGATGTCGGCGGGGCGCAGATAGTTCGCCAACACCACGTGGGCTCCGACGCTGAAAGCTGTCGTGAGTTGGCTGAAACCGGCGTCGAAGCTCAGTGGAAGCACCGCGAGGACCACGTCGTCCGCAGTGTTCTGCAGGTACTGGGCCACGCTCTCCGCACCGGCGATCAGGTTGCGGTGGCTCAGGACCACGCCTTTCGGCTTACCCGTACTACCCGAGGTGTAGAGGATGGCGGCGATGTCGGTCTCGACCGCGACAACCGGGGCGGTATCCGTATCACTCTCGCCGCAAACCACAGGCCACGAGTGGACTCGGTAGTGCCGGCGGGGATTGTCCTTCTGTTGACCGGTGCCGACCAGCACGACATGACGGAGTCCGGGGCAGTCGAGCAACTCCTGCTGCAGTACCCCGAACCGCGTCGGCGAGGTCACCAGCACCGTGACGGCACAGTCATCGAGGATGTGGCGGACCTGGGGCGCCCTCAGGGCCGGGTTGACCGGCACGAAGACTCCGCCGGCCAGCGAAGTTCCGAAGATCGCCACGACCGTGTCGATGCGCTTCTCGAGATACACGGCGACACGTTCACCCCGTTGCAGACCGAGCATCGCAAGTCCGGCCGCCGCGCCCCTGGTGCAGTCCCACAGGCGCCTGTAGCTGACGGTTTCGTCGAGGTAGGTGAGCGCCGGGACGTCGGGGCGGGAGCACGCGTGTTCCTCGAGCAGGTGGTGCACATTGCTTCTCATTCGACGTCGGTCCTTTCGATCCTCGGTCCGGGGGCGATCCGACTCACCACCGCATGTTGGTCAGTTCGCTGTAGAGAAAGTCGATCTGGTCGGGCCGTAGGGTGGCGCTGCGAAACATCTTGGCTCTGGGTGACACCGTGGCCGACCACGCGAAATCACCGTCGACGACGTGCTTTTCGATGAGCGTGGCCACCATGCCGTAGCGCAGCAGCAGATGCTGGAAGAAGTGCGGAGCGGCAGTCCGGAACAGGTCCGGGTCGCTGACGTAGACCAGCGCAGCGAAGCGCCGGATGTTCTTCCGGGGCACACAGCGGAAAACCACGTGGCAGACGTTGTCTCCCTGCGCGATCACCACTTGGCGGGCCGCGACGGCGTCTCTGTGGTCGCGGTAGCGCGCCAGGTCGTCGCCGTGCAGGACGCGCTCGATCTTCCGGTCGCTCGAGTACACCCGGATACCTCGCGTACGTAGCGGCCAAGGCAGGTTGGGTACGGCGACAGTGGTGGTGTCCAGTGGGATGAATCCCAGACGGGTGTTGAGCTTCACCACCTCTGTGGAGGGCGAGAGGTCGGTGAAGTGATACGCCCTCTGCCGCAACAAAGCCCGAAGGAGTCGCAGCGCATGTGCGCGGTACGCGTCGGTGACGCACCACGCCGCGAGATTGCAGAATCGCTGTCGGACACCGTCGATCTCGCGCTCGGAATAGACCGCGAGGTGAACCCCGACCACGTCGTCCCGGCAGCAGAGCATGAATCCGTAGTTGGGTTGGTCGACCGTCCAGGTGGGCCGGATGTCCGAAGCCCACCGGTCGACGGGCACCGCCGGATCGAGTTCCTCGTGGAGGAACCGCGCAACGGCGTGCAGGTCCACCGATGTGATCGGCTGCAGTCGCACCCCGTGCTGTTTGAGAGGCACCGACCCTGGGCGGTTCGCGGTATCAGACAGCGACATTCTTGATCACCTGCTCGGAGTCCGGCTTGACAGTGGGCCTGCGACGTCTCCGGCTGGGTCTCAACGCGAAACCCGAGACCTTCAGCTTGAACACCGAGAAGGATTGGTCGGTCGAGAACCCCATCCGGGGTAGCTCCAGGGGATCGCTGTCGGCGCCTGTGAATCCATTGGTCGTGGTCAGTGCCCATCGCACACCGTTCCTGCGCAGCACGGCTTTTGCCCGTTCGTCGAAATCCTGAGCGCGTCCATTCGGGTAGGCGAAGATCGTCGGCGCTGTGCCGGTGTGGAAGGCGACGTCGCGGCACGACTGGGTGATCTCTTGATCAACCTTGTCGTCGTCGCAGCGGGACAGGATCGGATGGGTGACGGTGTGCGGGTACAAACTCACCAGGCCGTCCGCCGCCAGTTCGCGCGCCTCCGCCCAGGACAACAGTTGAAATGGTCCTCCGCGGGCGGCGGATTGCTGTCCGAGCGCGGTGACAACGCGTTCCACACCGGCGAGGCGGACCGCGTCGGGCAGGTCTTTGCAGCGCTCGATCAGTTGGTCCCGCAGGGTGTTCCGTTCCACTTCGGTGTGCAGTGCACACCTACCCAGGCCCTCGGCCGAGAGGTCGATCTCGCTCACCTCGGTCTGTTTGAACGCGGTCCACAACCGGTCCGGCCACAACAGTTCTGTGGTCCCCATCGGGCCGGTGGCCAGGAACACCGCCGCAGGAAGTCCGAGCTCTCGCAGGACCGGCGCGGCGTTGGTCAGTAGATTGCGGGTGCCGTCGTCGAACGTGATCGCCGCGGCCCGATCGGGCAGGGTCCCGTTCCCGAGCCGGTCCAGGGCTTCTTCGAGCGGGAGCACGTTGAAGGATCGACGTACGTAGGCCAGATCACGCTGCAACGTCGCGGAATCGATCACCCAGTCGCAGGACGGTGTCAACGGTTCGGCCTCGACACCGTGAAACATCAGGATGGCCAGCTTGCCCGACCGTCTCCGGCGGGCCAGCCTCGCCGCTCCGAGTGCGCACAGCACGGTGGCCGCCCGGTCTTTCATCGCAGTTTTCATCGTTCCTCCCCATCGAGGGCCTGTCGGTAGGCCGCCACGGTCTTTGCCGCGACCATCTCGGCCGCGTAGCGATTCAGGGCGGTTTCACGGGCCCGGCTCCCCAGGTGACGCGACAGTCGCTCGTCGGCGAGGACCTTGAGCATCCGCTCAGCCAACGTCGTCTCGTCGTCGGGTTCGACCAGATATCCGGTCACGCCGTCCTCGACCATCTCGGGGATGCCTCCGACCCGGCTCGCCACCACGGGCTTTCCGGCAGCCATCGCCTGGGCGATGATGGTTGGGGCATTCTCCTGACGAGAGAACAGCACCACGGCACGTGCGGCCATCAGTTCGAGTCGCAGGCTTTCGGTGTCGACCGGCCCCCGCATCTCGACGCTGTCGCCGAGACCCAGTTCATCTATGCGGCTGCGGAGCAACCCGATGTAGCGCTGATCGGGTTGCGGTCCGACGAGGACCAGGGTGGCCTGCGGCATCGACTCGCGCGTCGCAGCGAAGGCATTGACGATGCCCAGTGCGTTCTTGTTCGGTGTGAACACTCCGGCGAACAGCAGGCGCGGTGGTGTCCCATCCGGGTTCACCGCGGTGAAGAACTCCGGTTCTATCGGGTTGGGTATGACCACCCGGGTGCCGGTGAGCGGAATGTCGAGCACCTCGGCGTCCCACCCCGAGATCGAGATGATGACCTTGCCACGACGCAGCACCTTCCGTTCGAGTCGGCGGATCAGATTGTCGCGCAGGGCGCCTCGAAGACCTGCGTTGAGCATGGTGTCGGTACTGCATCCGGGCAGCGTGATGCCATGGACGGTGACCACGGCGTCGGAACGACAGCGTTGTGCGATGTCGCCGTAGACCCCGATCTCCTGACCGTGCACCACATCCGGCTGGACACGGTCTACCAGCTTGCGGGCCTTACGTCGATCGAGCACTGCTCCGGTGAGGGCGCGCAGGCGGCGCTGACCACGCAGATAGTGAACCTCGACCTTCGGTCCCTCGCGTCGGTACGCAGTCGGCGCATCGCCGTCGTGAAACCGCAGCACCGTGACCTTCTCGATGTCGTCGCGGGCCGCCAGGGCGGGTACCAGCGCGCTGGTCGCGGACTCTATACCTCCGCAGACCATGCCCGGTTCCAATGGATACGGGCCCATCATCACGACGCTGATCGCCACGTCACCACCCGATCCCCTGGTAGTTGCTCGTCTTGCGCAGATACTCGGCGCCGGGAAGCCGGACCAGGTCGACGATGAATCGGTCGCCTCCGGCGCGGTCGATGACGTCGACCACCTTCGGGTCGCGCGTCCCGACGACCAGCAGTTCACCGTGGTCGAACACCGCATCGGCGTCATCCGTCAGCAGGTCACCGATGTGCGGTAGCTGCTGGGTGATGACGGTCTTGTTCGCTCCGGTGAGGCGGGAGAGCACGACCGTCGGGTCGTAGATCTTGATGTCGAAGCCCTTACCGAGCAGGCGTTCGGCGAGCTCGAGCATCGGGCTGTCCCGGAGATCGTCGGTACCGGGTTTGAAAGACAGGCCGAACATCCCGATTCGATGTCGCCCGCTCTCGAGGACCAGATCGACAGCCCGGCGCAAGTGACTCTCGTTGGAGGTCAACAAGTTCGCCAACAGCGGCACATCGAGGTCGTTGCGGCGTGCTGTGTGCGTCAGAGCGCGCACGTCTTTGGGAAGGCAGGACCCGCCGAACGCGAACCCGGGCCGTAGGTAGGCGGTGCTGATGTTCAACTTCGTGTCGGACAGGAAGATCTCCATGACCTCGTGCGAATCCAGCCCCAACGCCGCGCAGATCGCCCCGATCTCGTTGGCGAAGCCGACCTTGAGCGCATGGAAGCTGTTGTCGACGTACTTCGTCATCTCTGCGATCTTGATCGGCACGTGGAACTGTCGGCCCGGGAGTCCTTCGTAGAGGGCTGCCACCGATCTGCCACTGCGACAATCGGTCTGACCGACAACGGTTTTCGGCGGACTGAAGAAGTCACGGACGCTGGTGCCCTCGCGGAGGAATTCGGGGTTGACACACACGCCGAAGTCGACGCCTGCCCGCTTCCCCGACGCGGATTCCAGCCGCGGGATGAGCAGACTCTCACAGGTCCCCGGCACCATGGTGCTGCGATACACCACGGTGTGCCAACTGTCCTTGTCAGCCAGCGCCGTCCCGATCGCTTGAGTGACCTGCTCCAGATACTGGGTGGACAGTCCCCCGCCGTGAGCCGACGGAGTGCCGACGCAGACCAGGGAAAGATCACTGTCCGCGATGGCAGCCGCCGTGTCGGCGGTGACGGTCAGATGCCCGGTTGCCACCGCCGCGGCGGCGAGCTCGCCCAGCTGTTCCTCCACCACCGGCGAATTACCTTGCGCCAGAGCGTCGATCTTCTCTTGATTCACATCGACACCGACGACCCGGTGTCCCCGCGCGGCCAGGCATACCGCGCTGACGCAACCGACGTACCCGAGGCCGAAGACGCTCACCGGCGTCACCATCTGACCGGTCATTTGCTCACCGTTCCCATCAGCGAAGGAAAGAAGAATGCATGTCGAACACCGCGCCGGGCCGGCTGGTGTCGATGGTCAGGACCCTCTCCGCGCACCGCGTAACCCAGCGTGCGGTCAGGGTCGAACCGCTCCGGACGATCCCGGGCACGAGGGACTCCCCGGAAACGTCGGTATGCAGCAGTGAGATCACTGCTACCGGGGTGACCGCCCGACAGCGGACACCGACCATCCATGCCGGTGTGCGGTCCTCCAGCCGTTCCGACCACCAGCCGAGATGCGAAACATCGTCTGCTCGAACCTGTTCGACGTCGAATCCTGCCGTCGCGCCGTAGCACAGGCTCAATACGGGAGCCCCGTCGCGGGAGACGAGATGGCCGCTGGTCGTGGGCCGGGACTCGAGGTCGGGGTGGAGGGGCCAGCCGACCACGATGTCGTGCCGACCGCGGCCGCCGATGAGGTCGACGACGACCATCGTCGTCTCGTCGGGGGGCGCAATCACCCAGCGCCGGTGGCGCACAGGATCGGCGAGGCGCCGGTACCCGTCGTGCTCCGCGTCGACGACGCCGCGCTCGAGGTCCACGGCATGCACCGTGGTCCTGGCGTGCCGACGCCAGAAGAACGCGCCACCCGGAACTGACTGATCGACATCGTCGACGCACACCGTCGCGTGGACACGGGTTCCCCGGTATGCCGATCGCACAGCGGGGTTGCCGTAGAAGCTCGCGGTGCCCGGGTCCACGATCAGGTCCCGTCCGTCGTTACTGAGCGTCACGGCGAGTGCGTCGGCATGCCCGTGCGCCGCCGTCGACAGATGGCCCAGCGGGCCGACGTCCATCGTCAGTCGTCGCCCACCGTCCCGGATCACCACCAACCCACCGTCGGTGGCGTAGTGGCTCGCTGCGCCTCCGCAGACCCCGGCCGTCGTGGCGAGGTACGCGAGATCGGTACCCGTGGCCTCCGCGAACCAGGCTGCGGTGAGGGTGTTCTCGCCCAGCCGGGCTGCTGTGCCGTTGCCGGTGATCGCGGCCACGATGCCGAGGTGCTGTCGTACCGTCCGTTTCGGTTCCGGCCCCAGCCGCAGGGCGAAACTGTCGTCGTCGTCCCCGTAGCGGGGGTCCGGGTCGTACGGTCCGACCAGAGCTGCGAGGTAGTGCGCACTGCGGTCCAGCGCAGCCGGTAGCTCCGCGGCCGGTTGCACGCCGCCCAACCTCATGAGCACCACCACCGTGGCGATCAGCTCGGCAGTGAAGATCTGATACGCGATCGACTGCTCGGCCCCGGCACCGTCGGGAAGGATCAAGCGCTCTGCCTCGGTCGCCAGGATGTGCAGTGCACGGTCGAACAGCTCTGCGGGAGCGACCAATTCCGGGAACAGCAGGTGGATGACCGCCAGACCTGACATCTCGCCGATCAGATGGTTGTTCGCCGAGCTGAAGCGGGAGCGGGCCTGCCAACAGTACCGGGCGCTCGCGTCGAGCATGTGTGCCAGGCGGCGGTACCGGTCCGGGGTGATCGTCGGTGACCACCGGAGTCCTTGTAGAGCAACGGCCACCGAAGCTGCCCGTACCCCCGACTCGAAGGCGCCGCGCCAGGCGATCCCGATCCCGACCGGGTTCTGGTCGATCCAGGAGTCCAGTTGTTGCGTTGCGGTGTCGGCGTATCGCTGTTCGCCGCTCAGCAGCCACGCTTGAGCGAGTATCGGGAGGTGCTGCAGCCGATTGAGTTCCCAGATCCACTTGGGGTCGCTGGGGGCCGCCCGGTGGTCGATCCTGCTGCCCGGGACCGCAGGCCAGCGATAACCGGAGTGCGGGTCGAGGTTCCAGTCGATGGAAGTGCCCACATCGACTGGGCCATAGCCGAGGTAGGTGCGTCGGCCTGCCAGCAGTTGTTCGGCCTCGACGAGAAGCCGCTGCACCTCTTCGGGGTGCCGCGCCGCCACCCGGCGAGCGCGGTCCCGGTCGAGCAGCACTGGCCGGTTCAGGCCGTCACGGAACTGGTCGAGCAGTGATGTCCAGTCCGCACCGGCATCGACGAGCAGTTCGGCATCGGGCCGCGGACGCAGCCCGTCTCGGCCCAGCAGGGTGTCCACCGCGCGCTCGGTCCGCCAGGCCACCTCTGCCGGTGACATGCGAGCCGCACGACCGGCATACCAGGCCAGGCTAGGCATCGTCGGCCCCGTCGAAGTAGGTCGCGGAGTACACGACCGGCTCCTGCCAACGCACCGTCGACACGACCGCCAACCTGCCCAGTAGTGCAGTGCGACGGGATTCGAAGTCGGGATCGATGGATTCCTTGAAGCGCAGCGCACTGATCGGCGGGTGCGTCAGTCGGGGTGAGACGTGGATCGGCGTGCCGGCTGCGGCCGCCGCGTCGAGGACACTGACGAAGCTCCCCATGTCCTGCGGTCCACGCACGTCGAAGAAGTTCAGGTAGTCGAATCCCTGCAGGTCGGCGGCGAGTTTGATCCGGAAGTCGGACTGGATGTCTTCGAACCCGACCAGGAGGTCACCGGAGCTCAGTGTGGCGACGTATCCGTCGTTGACGCGGTCGATGTCGTTGCGTGGATTCCAGTAGAGACCCACCGATCCCAGCAGCGTACTGAGGAACATGCAGACCACGGCGACGCGCAGCCTACGCAACGGACGGGTCATCACAGCAGCGCCGTGGGCGACGAAGATGGCCACCAGTGGGAGGGTCCACAGCGAGAACTCGTCGGAGATGCCTTCCCACCAGGCGAAGAACAGCATCTGCGGAATCATCGGTAGGGCGGCAAGCAGCACCAGGTCTCTGTCCCGCAGGCCGCTCCACAGTCCGCGGATCGCCAGGACCACCACCAGCAGGAGGGTCACTACCGCAGTGACACCCACCAGTGCGGCCACCGGGGCCGAGAGATCGCGCACCAGGTAGGGGAAGGGATAGGTGGCCCGGTACGGGTAGCGCTCCTGGATCGCCTGCGCCACTTCGGGACTGCGGAACAGCACGTTGGTCGACACCAACGCCCGTGTCTCTCCTGCGGCGATGTTCACCACCGTGCCGACCCCGAGTTGCTTCTGGTCGGCTCGCGCTTCGAACGAATCGACGTAACCGACCCCGAACTGGCCGAAACCGTGTTGCTCGTCCTGCGGTAGCGATGAGTAGGCCACCGTGTACGTGACCAACGCCAACATGCACACGGCGATCGGCACCGCGACCCCGATCAGCAGCCGTCGCGTCGGGGCCGCGCCGCGCATGAGCCAGATGGCCGGTGCGATTCCCAGCACGAATACGGCGTACGCCTGATGATGGGCGATCATCATCGTGAACGCCACTGTCGCGCCCACGGCGTACCACCTCGCAGCGCCTCTGCTCTGCGTCGTGAACCCGCAGTACGTGCAGTACACGCCGAAAGTCATCAGGGCGGTTGCCGGTACGTAGACGTCGCCGGCGATCGAGTACGACCAATATCCGGCGCTGAACGCGCACAGCAGGGTGGCCCACAGTGCCGTCGGGGCCAGCCCCGCCCGGACCAGCAACCGGTAGAGGATCGCCAGACCGAGCGCGCCCCACACCGCCGAATAGCACGTCAGAAGTGTGACCGGATTGACGGGCAGGCCCACCCCGGCCAGCAGGTGGTACAACCACCGCATCGGATTCAGATACAAGTGGTGGCTGTTGATCAGGTTGCCCGACTGGGTCAGTTGGTAGGCCCACGACAACGAGTCGTCGGCATAGTTGTGGTTCTGGCTCGGCAGCAGCGCATAAAGCAGCAGCGGGCCGGCGAACATGGCGCTCTGCGTCGTTCGACCGGGCCTGCCGACGCCGCGACCCGGGACCGTGTCTTCTGCCGTGTCCGATGCCGGTGGCACGAAGAGCAGTTCACCGCCGCGGCTCATGCGACTTCCCCGCCGTGGACATGCACCTTCGACGGCGGTGAATCCTCGAGGAGCTCCTGATAGAACCGGACGAGATTACGGCTGGACACCGCCCATGACAGGTCCTCCTCGACGCGCCGCCGCCCGAATTCCCCCATCCGGTCGCGCAGCCCAGGATCCCGCAGCAAGGTGTCGATTCCTCGCGCGAAGGCCGCCGTATTGTTTCCCGGCACATACATCGCGGCTGCGCCCGCCGATACCCGCGCCTCGGCCAGCTCGAAGGACACGATCGGCCTTCCCATGGCCATGTACTCGACGACCTTGTTCATCGTGGACACGTCGTTGAGCGGGTTGACCGGGTCCGGTGACAAGCACACGTCAGCGGTCGACAGGCAGCGCTGGACGAACTCGTCGGGCACCCGCCCGGGGAACTCCACGATGTCGGAGATCCCCAGTTCCTCGCTCAGGGACACCATCTCGGGCAGCACATCACCCGAGCCCATGAAAATGCAGTGAACGTCGTTGCGGTGCAGGTCAGTTCGCAACGACCGGACCGCCCGCAAAGCGTAGTCGATCCCGTCCTGCGGACCCATCACACCCAGGTAGGCCAGAAGGTGCTTCTTGCCGCGCAGCAGCTCTGGGTCGGCCTGTTGCCGGACGAACCGGTCGAGGTCAGGTGCGCTTCGGACGACAGTGACCCGGTCGGGTGACATGCCCCCGCGGTCTACTGCCACCCGGCGATAACTCTCGTTGGTCGAGATCACCGCGTCGGCGCAGGCGAAGGTGGCGCGTTCAACCCACCGGGTCAAGCGGTGGAGAAGTCCTCCGCCACTCGCGAATCGCGACAGGAACAACTCCGGGACCAGGTCGTGGTGGTCGAAGACGAAGCGCGTCCCACCCGGCCGCAGAAGCAGTGCGACCAGGAACAGCAGATCCGGCGGATTGCACGCCTGGACCACATCGATGCGCCCCTCACGTCGGACGTGCAACGCGAGGCGCACGGTGTGCCAGAGCGCGAGGGTGTATTCGCGCAGATAACCCTTCGGTCCCCCGGTGGCCGGCCGCAGCGGGTAGCGCAGAATGCGCACGCCGTCGATCTCGATCTCCCGCTCGGTGTCCAGGCCGGCGCCGACAGGGCAGATGACGGTGACCCTGAAGCCGGCGGCCGTCAGAGCCTGGGCCTCCTGCCAGACCCGACGGTCGAAGGGGACCGACAGATTTTCCACCAGGATCAGAATGTGGCGAGTCAGCATGCGTTCGCTCCGTCCGCTCGGGTGTACTGCGCGGCGACAAGGTCCTCGATCGCGTTCTGGGCAGCCTCGACGCTGCGGTCGAGACTGAAATCGGACTCCACGCGCCGGCGCCCGGCTCGCCCCATGCGCCGGGCGGTCAATGGGTTCCCCAGCAGCTCGATGAGCCGCTGCGCCAGTCGTTCCGGGTCTTTTGACGGAACCAGGTATCCGGTCACTCCGTCGTCGAGTACTTCAACGACGCCGCCGACGGCGGTACAGACTGCGGGCCGCGCACATGCCATTGCTTCCAGCAGAGCCATCGGCAGGCATTCGGTGGTCGATGTCAGCGCGAAAACATCGATGGCACACAGTATGCGGCTGATATCGGAGCGTGCCCCCACGAAGTGCACCTGCTCCGCCAGTCCCAGGGTTCCGCGCAAACTTTCCAAGGCTGCACGACACTGACCGTCACCGACGACGAGGAACTGGGCATCCGGTACGTGGTCGACGACCAGGCGGGCCGCACGCAGGAAGGTGGCGTGGTCCTTCTCCGGTCGCAACGATCCGAGGATGCCCACCACCGGAACGCCCGCCGTCACACCCAGCTCGGCCAGCACCCTGCGGTCGGTGGCGCCGTCGAACAGCGCCGGGTCTACACCGTTGTGGATGATCCGGACCCTGTCGGCGGCGTAACCCCGCTCGTGCACCAGAAAGTGTCTTTGAACGGCCGCGACTCCGAAATACGCACTGGTCCAACGGCTCAGTGCACGGTCGATGAATCGGTGCACGACGCTGCGCGGAGTGATCTCACTGGCATTGTGCACCCACAGGATCGTGTGACCGACACCGGCGATCCGCGCGGCGATCCGTCCCAGGGTCTCGGCGTTGTACCCGGTCATCACAACGACGTCGGCACGATTTCGGCGGAAGGTGGCGACGAGCTCCCGCACGGCGCGGACAACCTGCCATTTGCGGAGATTCAGCGCTGTCGCCGGAATACCCGCCGCTTCAAGGTCGGCGAACATATTGCCCTCGCCCCCGAGACAAACCACCGACGGACGCAGGCGCGCCGGATCCAGGCGGGGCAGCAGAGTGGTCAGGTGTCGTTCGGACCCGCCTGCCTGCATGAGAGGGACGACGAAGGTCACTCTGATCGGCTGCTCGTTCATCCGCACACCTCCCGGTAGAGCATGTCGATCCGGTGCGCGACGATCTCGGTGTCGAACCGGTCGCCGACCCTGGCATAGGCCGCATCTGCGTAGCGGATGCGGCTTCCGGGATCGCGCACGACGACCTGCGCCAACGCACCGGTCAGTGCGTCCACATCGTCTGGTGGGACAAGGATTCCGGCGCCGTCACCGATCATCTCCGGCAACCCGCCCACGGCGCCGGCGATCACACACAGCCCCCGGGCCATCGCCTCGAGGACTGCCATCGGCTGCCCCTCATTGCGCGACGGCAACACGAGGACGCAGGCACCATCGAGCAGGTCGGCAACCCGGTCCTCCGGCAACCAGCCGTGCACCGTGACGGTGTCGTCCAGACACATGTCGGTCACGTACTGCCTGGCACGTTCCACCTCACCGTCGCCGGCGATCGTCAACGTCGCGGCAGGGCCGCCCGCCGTGGTGAAGCCCGGCTCGCAGACGAGCTTGGCCCACGCGTCCAGCAGCCTGAAGGTGCCCTTGTGGTCACCGATCCGGCCGAGGAATACGACCGCCACAGGGCCCTCCGAGCGCTGATCGACCTGAACTGCCGGACGGACACCGTTGGGAATGGCGAGTATTCGCGCATCAGGGGCGATGCTTCGCATCCGGTCGGCCCACAGCTGACCGAGGGCTACGAAGGCCGCGGCTCGCGACAGGGTCGCGCGGACCAGCATCTGGACCACAGCAGGTGCGTCGTCGTAGTCCTGGGGGAAACCCGATCCGTGCATGTGAATGATCACGGGGGTTCCTGTGAGGCGACTGATCCAGAAAAGTAGCGATTTGCGGAGAAAGCTGCCGCGGGTGCTGGCATGAAGGTGGACGACATCCGGACGGAAGATGGCCAGATGCACGATGAATCGGACCATCCCGACGGCGAACTCGGCGATCTTGTGCGCGACCGTGCCGTCTCGATGGGTGGCGACGTGACGGATGTTCCAGTCGCTCCACAAGGTCGTCACCTGCATGGCACGGACATAGGAGGCGATGCCGCCGCGCGTGTGCGTGCTGGTTGAAACCCACAGGGCCCGCCGTTCATTCATGTTGTCCCGTCCCCCTGTTCGTGACGCGTTCGGAGCAGCCGATCGCGACTCCCACGATGAGAAATGTGGTCGCGGTCGGGAAGTCGAAGTACCGGAGATCGACGGTCAGCCCGGTGCACAGCAGCACAGCCATGGCCATGATGGCGAGCACGACCAGCGACCGGCCGCACAGGTCCGGTTCCTCGAGGCGGCGGTACGCTCGGCGGAGATGCAGCGCGATCAACCACAGCACGCAGAGCCAGAGCGCCAGTCCGATTCCACCCAGTTCCGCCAGCACCGCCATGTCGTTGGAATGTGCGACCTCGCCATACCCACCGATCCAGGGCACCTCTTGTGACCACTGCTGGTGATGGTGGGTGTTCACTGCCGGGAATCTGCCGATTCCCCAGCCCTCCAACGGTTTCTGGCCTCTCGCCCACATCGCTGTTTCGATGTCGTTGAGCCGGGACTGGATCTCGCTTTCCGAAGCAACGCCTCCGGTTCGGCGGTCACTGCTCGTGAACGCCGACCAGTTCACCAGGACCGTGGCGACGACCAGACCGAGGACGGCGACGAACGAGGCACGGAATCCCCTGGCCAGCGCTGCGCCGAGGACGAGAACCACCAACGCGCTGAGCCACACCGCACGTGTGTAGGTGAGGTAGATCCCGATGCCGCACAGAGCGGCAATGAGCCCGGCGGACCATCTTCGCCATGCCGGTTCGACCTTCTCCCCGCACATGAACATCGCGATCGCGAAACCGAGGATCAACACCATACCGTTGACCACGGGCTGGTTGAAGATCCCTACTGCTCGGTCTTCCCACCCGGGATCGGTCACGATGTAGCGGGGCCAAACCCAACGATCCAGACCTATTCGGGGCATCACGCTGACAGCAGCGGAGTAGGCCGCCAACACCAGGACCGTCCACAGCAGCAGGCGGACGGCCCCCTGCCGGTCGAATGTGTAGCGACCGACCAGGTACAGCGCAAACGGAATCACCGTCGCCACAACGATGAAACGCGCGACCGGGAGCGGACCACCATTGGTCGGGTCCATCGCAGGATACTGATGTGGCGAGACCATCGAGTAGACGTTCCACAGCACGAACAGCGCCATCGTCACCTCGACGGCTCCGACTCCGCGCACTCGCACCGCGGTCCGGTCCAGCCACAGACCAGTGGCCACGACGAGGGTCGCGAACACCACCAACCACAACTCGACCGGCAGCTCGGCCGCCGAGGCCAACGGCATCCGCAGGAACAACGTCACGGTCATCAATGTGACCGCGAACGCGGGACTGACGAGCGCGCACATCCCGAATGCGACGGCGACCGTGCCGACGATCAACGCCGACCCCATGTCGGACGGCAGCACGCGTACGGCGAGCACAACCGCACCGGCGATCCCCGCGACGACGACGGCGGGCAGTGCTGCCGGCAGCCGACCGCCGAGGTCCGGTGGGGCGGTCGTTTCGCGCAACCCGGTCGTCATTGCCGGTCCGCGAGGCTCAAGGGGTCGGCGATCTCCCCGAGACGTTGCGCCAGCGCGGGTGGTGCTCCGTGGTTGGCGCGCTTCCTCGCGTCGACGAGGACGATTCCGAGCAACTCGGCGTGGTCTTTGGTGAGGGCTTCCACCGCCGCGGTGACATCACCGGCTCGGGTCACCCGTTTCCCGACCACGAGAATGGTGGAATCGGCTGAGGCACAGAGCGGATGCGCGTCTATCGAGTCTGCGATCGACGGTGCCACCACGATGACCGTGTCGGCGGTCATCCTGAGTTCGTCGAGGACCGCGTCGATGCGCTCCCGGCTCATCAGCGGGTAACGATCTGCGACGGTGGGACCCGCGGGCATGATCTTCAGCGACTCGACCGCAGATTCGGTGAGCGCGGTGTCGACCAGGCTGTGGTCGCTGAGCACCGTGTTGAAGCCGGGCTGGCTCGACGGAGTCCTGTTGTAGTTGTTGGCGTAGACCAGCACCGTTCGACGCTGCTGCTGGGCCGACAACCTGGCCAGGTCTTCGGCGACGTCCTGGGCTCCCCGTGATCCAGCGCAGTCGGTCAGGGCGACCACCGTCGAGGCCGATTGCTGCTGCAGGTTGATGAAGTTCGCCAGCATCCGTAGCCGGTCTTCTCGGAGGCGGTTGCCGCGGATCGAGCCCGGCTTGGGGAGGTCGGCCAGCGGCTCGATTCCGGTCCGGTGGACAAGGTCCGCGGAATTCACCAATCGCGTGGACACTGCCGCGAGCCCGAGCGCCGCGAGCACCCCCAGGAACAGGCCACCCAACGCAGCGGTCGCGATCTGGACGGCGAACTGTGGTTCCATCTTCGTCACGCCGGCACGCAGTTGCAGGTCCCGCAGCTGGTCGCTCGCGTCCGCGCGCAGGTCCTCCAGGCGCTCCTGCAGAACCGGGACCAAGGGGTTCATGCTGCCGTCCGGTTCACGCTGGGCTTTGAGTGTCTCCAGTTGTCGCTCCGCGCCACTGATCTCCCGGGCGAATCCGACGGTGCGCACCGAGTTGATGTCGTCCCGGAAGGCCGCAGCCATCTGTTGTGCGGAGACCTGTGCGATCTCGGGATCCTCGGCGGTCGCCTCGATGGTGAGAATGGGACTGGCCGCCACGGTGCGAGCTTCGAACCCAACGCCGTCGGGGACCTTGATGCGTTGTCGCAACCTGCCGATGGTGACCGGTTCGTTGAACAGCGTCGAATACCCGACCGCCATGGTGGCGTCCTGCTCGGGCGTGCGCTCCGGCGAGGACTGCACCAACAACGACCGGCCCACGTATGTGGCATCGGCGTCTGACGCGTGCACCGCCGCGACGGCGACCGTGAATGCGGCGACCAGCCCCACCACCCACCAGCGACGCCGGATCTGCTCGAGGTGTCGGCCCATCTGGGAGTTCATCTACGACCCGGCCAATGCACTCGGCTCCGGCTGCAGGACACCGCGCAACCAATGCAACGTGTTCTTGATGCCGTGTTCGACGTCTGCCGACGGAGTCCACTCGAGCAAGTTCCGAGCCTTGCTGATGTCCAACGAAATCGCCTGCACCTCACCGGTTCGGGCGGGCGAATAGCGTGGTGGAGGTGCGCCGCCCAGGGCCTCGGCGATCAGTCGGTGGACTTCACTGGTGGTCGTCTGCGTAGCGGTCCCGACGTTGTAGATACCCGGTGCCACGACGTTCGACGTACCGGCGCGTACGAAAGCCTCGACCACGTCGTCGACATATACGTAGTCACGACTGGCTGTCCCGTCGCCGTACACCGTCACCGGTAGACCGGTGAGCATTCTGCTGCAGAATATGGCGATCACGCCGGCTTCGCCGTGCGGGTTCTGACGCGGTCCGTACACGTTGGCCAGCCCAAGGCTGATGGGCAGCATGCCGTACATGTCGCCGTACGTGTTCAGATACACCTCGCCGGCGTATTTTGCTGCGGCGTAGGGCGACAGCGGGTTCGGCGCGGTGGTCTCTGCGACCGGAAGCCGGGTCGGCGCCCCATACCGAGAGCCGCCCGAAGCCGCGTAGACGACCTTTCGCACCCCGGACTTACGGCAGGCCTCGAGAACATTGATGGTGCCCAGCACATTGCAGCTCGCGTCGTGGGCGGGGTCGGTGACCGAAGCACGCAGATCGACCTGCGCGGCCAAGTGAAAAACAACATCCGGATGTGCGGCCGCGACGACGTCGTCGAGCGCCGATGCGCGTACGTCGACCCGCTCGAAAACGAATCTTCTGGTGGGACCGTGGCGTTTTCGGGCATGTTCGATGTTCGTGATCAGGCCGGTGCTCAGATTGTCTATCCCGACCACCCTGTGCCCTTCGAGCAGGAGCCGGTCGACCAATGTCGATCCGATGAATCCGGCTGCTCCGGTGACGAGTGCCTTCATGTCGATCTCACCATCTCTCAATACTTTTCGGTGCAGCCCCGGCAAACTCCGCTGACTCCAGCTGTTGCAGTGCAAACGGCACTGCCTCCCCCTCAGTACGCACCCCTGCGCTCCAATACCGCACGCAGTGTCTTGGCGACGATGGCCAAGTCGCCGACCATCGACCAGTTGTCGACATAGGCCAGGTCCAGTCGGACGGACTTGTCCCACGACAGATCCGAACGACCACTGATCTGCCACAGCCCGGTGATTCCCGGTTTGACCAGGAGACGGCGTGACACATCGCGGTCATAGGCTTCGACCTCGCGGCGCAGCGGCGGCCGGGGCCCGACGACGCTCATCTCTTGCCGCAGGACATTGATGAACTGTGGCAGTTCGTCGATGCTGAATCGGCGCAGCAACCGGCCCACCGGCGTGATCCGCGGATCATCGCGAATCTTGAACAGGACCCCGTCGGATTCGTTCCTCGCCAGCAGGCTCTCGAACTGCTGATCCGCGTCGGCGACCATGCTGCGCAACTTGAGCATCATGAACGGCTTGCCGTCGAGACCGATCCGCTCCGCCCGGTAGAACACCGGCCCCTTGGTGGTCAGCTTGATCAGCAACGCCGAGATGAGCAGGATGGGCGCGGTCGCCATCAGCGCGCAGGCGGCGAAGCCGAAGTCGAAGGCTCGCTTCTGGAAACGTTCTGTCCCGCGATACTGCGGCTTTTCCACCTGGACCAGTGGGATCCCCGATATCGGCCGCAAGACCAGCCGGGACGGTGCGACGTCCACCACGCCGGGTGACACCATCAGATCGACGCCCATCGGTTCGAGGTCCCAGATCAAGGTGCGCAATTGCTGCACGCTGAGATGCCCGGTGCCGGCCAGCGCGACGGTGTCGGCGCCGTAGTCACAGATCGCCCGCAGGGCACCGACTTCGTCGCCGATGATCGGTATCGGCTGATCCGCCACGGTCAGATACTCATCCCGAGCTGCCTGTGCCCCGGGCAGATAGATCCCCACCACGTGGTAACCGCTGGACGGGTCACTCATCAGCTCGACGGCCAGATACGTTGCTGCTGAGGAATCCCCGACGGCCAGGACCGCGGTTCGATATCGGCCGGCCACCCGCTGGGCCGCCACGAATCGCCTGTTGCACCACCGCCCTGCCAGCAGACCGATCGTGCCGACCGGGAGCGCCACCGCCAGGTATCCGCGTGAGATCTCGAGTTTGACCAGGAGCTCGGCGATCGCGAGAGCACCGAAGGTCGACAGCGACGCCACCACCACCCGCCGGTATTCCTCCACGCCGGCGCCGATGACCCTGACCGACCTCGTGCGCAGGGCCGCCAGCGCAATCAGCCAGCACACCGCGATGAGGCCCGATGATGCTGCGAGGTAGAGACTCTCGCGTCCCGATGTCTGCGGAACCGCGCCGAAGCGAACCTGGTGGGCGAGTATCACCGCTGACACCACCAGAGCACTGTCTGTGAGAGCCAGACGGGTGGCGTACCGCTGCTGCCAACGGAGCCGGGCGACGACCGCCTGTGGTCTGGTGTCCACGGCCGGCTGGACCTCGGTCGCTGACGCGCGTGCTGTCGCCCGGACCGGCACAACCCTGTTGGGCAGCCAGACCGATCCGATCGCACGGCGACTCCGGTTGCGGGTGACCAACTGCGAGGACGCCATCTCAGCCCGCCATCTCGACACCGCGCCGCTCACGCAGCCAGTCGGTTGTGCGTGTCAGACCTTCGAGCAACCCGACCCGGGGCGCCCAACCCGGCAGCGGGTCCGGTACGTCAGGTGAAGTCGGGAGCGGCGCCGTGTCAGTGTTCTGAAGCGGGTTGCGGCACGACTGCGGTCCTGGGTGGACCACAGCCGCCACGAGTTCGTACAGTGTGGCCGGTGGCACGCGGTCACCGGTACTGACGCGGTAGGTCATCGTGGTCAGTCCGTCGTGAAATCCTGCGTATATCAACGCGTCCACCGCGTCGTCGATGTAGACGAACTCGCGCGGACGCTCGACATCGTCAGGTACGACGTAGGGATGGCCCACCACCATGGAAGCGACCAGGGCGGCCACGAAGTCATCTGCGCCGGAACATATCTCGCGGGGCCCGTAAACCGTGGCCAGCGCGAGACTGATCGACTGGATGCCGTACCGTGCCGCCAAGGCGCTCAGGTACAGCTCGCCGGCCCGCTTGGCCGCCGCATGCGGTGTGTCGAGCACATCGTATGCGTCCAACGTCGTGGCGTAGACGATCTTGGGCACACCGGCGCGACGGCAGGCCTCACACAGGTTCACCGTACCGAGAACGTTGTTGCGGGCGTCCAGAACCGGATCCTCGATCGAACTCCGGCTGTCTGTGCGTGCAGCGAGGTGGAATACGACCCCCGGGTTGGCGCCGGCGAGCACGCCGGACAGCTCGGGCGCCTGGGTGTCGAGAGCGATCAGACGCAATCGTTCCTGTGCGGAGTCCGCGTGTGCTGTGGCGCCGCCGACGGCGTTGCAGTTGTGCCGGTTGTCGATGGCAACCACGTCGTGGCCCTGCGACAGCAGACGGCCGACAAGTGCGGATCCCACGAAGCCCGCGGCTCCGGTGACTACAGTACGCATGACCGCAGCGCCTCTCGGCGGATCTTGTTGTCCCACAGTGACAGCCACTTCTGGATGTCGCGGTCAGCTAACTCATCGAGCACCCTTCAACTATCGGTTCCCGGGGCTCCGTCGTACATGGGCCGTCGGATCGATCTTCGGATGAATCCCAGATCTAGTTCCGGGGCCAGAGGACGGGCAACTTCAGTTGTCCGACATGGATACCCGCGCGCTTTGTCTCTGAGTGCCCCGGGGGCAGCGGCGTCGACAGGTAGGTTCGGCGCCCGTCGGGTACATCTCCGGATCTACATCCACGGCCCGCGTCGGCACGGTGACCCATGATCGGCGGTCACTTCACTGCAAAAACAATCGGTGGCAACCGGCAACTCGCGATCTCAGTCCGATCGCCGAGACACCGGGCGGTCCTGGGGTATCCGTGAACGCAGTCGCATCCAGAGCACAGCGGTCGCAGTCAGCAAGGTCACCGGGACTGCTGCGGTCAGGATGAGCGCGCCTGCCATGGCGACGACCAGTGTCTGCATCATCGCATCACCATGGCACCGTCACCAGTTCACTGTAGAGATAGTCGATCTGATGTTCGGCGAGGCTGTCGCTGCGGTACATCTTGCGTCTGTCGCGGAGTCGGAAACACCATGACGGCACATCCGACCGATCTCCGAGGATGCGGATCTCGATCAACGTCGCGATCAGTCCGCGGCGTAGCAACAGATGTCGCGTAAGCGCCCGTAGGCAGCGTCGAAACACGAGAGGATCGCTGACGTACAGGATCATCGCGTAGCCCGTTCCCACCGCGTGGCGGAACTCGCGATACATCACGTGACACGTTGCGCCGTCGTGCGCCAAGACGAGTTGGCGGGCGGCGAGGGCGCATACATGATCGCGGTAGATCTGCCGCTGCGAACCGACGAGAGTCCGCTCCACGACCCGCGGTTCGGTGATGACATCGAACCGTCCGGGAAGACTCGGCCACGGTAGGTTGGGCAAGAGCGCGGCGGTGGTGTCGAGATGGGAGAACCCCATCCAGGACAGGACTTCCTGCGGACCCGGGTTCGGGGAAAGGACGGTGAAGTGATTGCCCTCCTGCGCCAAGAGCGCATTGAGCAACGCCATGCTCCTGGAGCGGTAGGCCGGCAGCACACACCAGGTGCCGATGTTGCAGATCTGCACCGCACGTCCGTCTATCATCCGCTCGGAGTAGAGGGCCAACAGCGCACCGACGACGCGTTCTCCGTCCCTGAGCATGAACCCGTTGTTGGGACGTCGCACCTGCCAGGATCCGCCGGCGCACGCACGCATCCACGGCACCCGACCGTCGTGGTGGTCGTGCAGGAACTCGGCGACTGCTCGCACATCCTCGTCGGTGATCGGCACAGGGACCAGACCGCGACCGACCTGTCGGGGTCGCTGGGCTCTTCGGTCTGCGGCGTTCACGCCGTTCCAGTCGTCCCTGCGCACGCTTCGTGCGGATTCAGTGGTGCGCCGTCGGAGTTCTTGCGCCACCACGCCTGTCCGAGCATCGGAAGTGTGTCGATCGGATCGAAGTAGGGGTAGAGCCGACGCAACGCATCCGGGTCCCCGATCTCCAAGCCGGTACGGTAATTCTTGCTCCAGTAGGATATCCCGAGGTTCTGGTCATACCGCACGACCTGGTGGACCCAGCGCTTTCCGACGTAGGGCACGTCACATACCAGGCGAGGGGTGGCGAATCCCGGCAGATAACCCATGATCGCCAACTGCAGCTGCTGCGCCTGCGCCAGCGACGTCCGCCAGTGTTCGGCGTTGGGGATCATGTCGCACATGTAGAAGTAGTAGGGCAAGATGCCCGCCTCCCCCTGCAGCGCGAAGCACAGATCGAGCAAGTCCTTGGTGGTCGCGTTGACCCCGCGCATCAGGACACCCTGGTTACGGATGTCGCGAATCCCGGCATCGAGGAGGGCACGGGCGGCGCCGGCGACAAGCGGCGTCACCGTTTGCACATGGTTGACGTGAGTGTGCACCGCGAGGTTGACCCCGCGCGTCGCCGCCAGCTGCGCCACGCGCGCGAGACCGTCGAGCACCTTGTGCTGCAGCCAGTGCTGCGGCAAGGCCGCGACCGCCTTGCTCGCCAGTCGGATATCGCGGATCGTATCGATCTCCAGCAGCTGCAGCACAAAGCTTTCCAGCCTCGGCCACGGGACGTTGCCGACGTCGCCCCCGGAGACCACGACGTCCCGTACCGTCGGGGTGCTACGCAGATACTCCAGCATCCGTTCGTGCCGGTGGGCCGGCTGCAAGGTCATTCTCGCCTTGGTGACCGTCGGAGTCGAGTTGCCGATCAGGTCCATGCGTGTGCAGTGACCGCAGTACTGCGGGCAGGTCGACAACAACTCCGCGAGAACCTTGGTCGGGTAACGGTGGGTCAGTCCCTCGACCACCCACATGTCGCTCTCGTGCAGCGAATCCCGTTCGGCGTACGGGTGCGAGCACCACTCTGCGTGACGGTCGCTGAGCACCGGCAGCATGTACCGGCGGATCGGATCGGCATAGAAGGCGTCGGTGAACCCGACGTGGCCGCGTACCGGGTCGGGGACCATCGTGTTGATCACCTGCGGGGGCAACAGCATCGACATCGTCGCGCGCTGCTGCTGGTCGGCAGCGAGGTCATCGTAGAACCGATCATCGACCAGATCGCCGAGTACCGCGCGCAACTCCCTGATGTTCTTCACCGAATGCGCCCGCTGCCACTGCGCATCGTGCCACTGGTCGTCGGTCACCCCGGCCCAGCCGGGAAAGCGTCGCCAATCCGGCTCGGTGAGCAGTCTGCGCCGGTAGGTATATGGCTGGTCGATGACCGCGGTGAACCCGCCGACCCCGGATTCTGCGAGCGTCGTCATGGCGCCAGGACCTTCCCTGCACGAGTCGCGTCGTCGGCGACCTCCGTCAACTCCGCCGCAACTCGGCGGCCCGACCTGATGGCACCTTCCATCAACCCGAAGTACTCCAGGCTGGTTTCGGTGCCGGCCCAGTGCACCCGTCCGTGCGGCCGGGTCAACGTCGGTCCCAGCCGCAGCCAGTCCCCCGGGCCGAAAAGCGCCGCGTAGCACCCCCGGCTGTACTTCTCGGTCAACCAGTCGGTGACCGTGCATTGGGCGGGTACCGGGAGGAGCGGAAAGAGCCTGTGCGCATGGCTGAGCGCTGCGGTCTTCTTGTCGGCTGTGGACAGGCGCGAGAATTCGGTGGCGGCGGCGCCGGTGACGAATCCGGTGAGTATTCCGGCGGATTCGTCGGGAGGTGAATCATCGACGGTCGACAGCAGTGGTCCACCGGTGCTGACCGACCAACCGGACAATCCATGATCGCGCCACAGAGGTGCGGAGTAACCGAGGTGAACTTTGACGGCGCAACCACGCCCCGTGGCCGTGGTGGCGCGCGGGAACTGCAACCGTGGGCGAAAGTCGATCCGTTGCGCCAGCTGCGGAGGGATCGCGACGACGACCCGGTCGGCTCGGTGGACCGACCAGGATCCGTCGGTGTCGGAGACGCAGTGCACCGAGACCCCGTCGACATCCTGGTCGATCGCACGGACCGGTTCCTGCAGGCGCACCCGGTCACCGAGACCGGCCGCCATCGCTTCACAGATTCGATGGGCCCCACCTTCGATGCGCCAGTGCTGCGCACCACCTTCGAAGGCGTTGAGATACCGGATACCGCCGCCGGACCGGAGGTAGAACGCCATGTGCAACACCGAGATCGCGGACGGATCCGCCGCCATCATCTCTCCGAGGAACAGCGGGAAGAATGTCGCGGCGTCCGGGCGCCCGACCGTATCGGTCAACCAGCGCGCGGCCGACAGGCGGTCGAGTCGGTCGGCTCCGGCTGTCTGCCAGGGAGCTTCGGGGCGCACCTGTTCGACGAGTTCTTCGAGCACGTCGAACAGCTCGCCGAGCGCGATGGGATCGAGCGGCGGCACTCTGCTCGGTGTCCTGGTGTGCTCGTCGGCGATCAGGAAGGTGCTGTCACCCCGCATCGCGGTGGACGTCAGTGACATGCCGTACCGGCCGACCAGCCTGAGCAACTCGGTGTGTCGGGTACCCAGGTAAGCCGCTCCGGCGTCGCCCACGGCCTGTCCGGCCACCCGCAGCCCGTGGACACGGCCCCCGACACGATCCCGCGCCTCGAGGACCACCACATCGGCACCGCTCTGCGTGAGCTCGGCAGCTGCCGTCAGTCCCGCCAGACCGGCGCCGACGACGATGACCCGCAGATTGTCCCGTCTCATGGCGTCACGGCCGCAGCGAGGCCGAACAGACCCGTCGGTGTCGGATAGTCGACGATGTCGTCATAGGTCAGTTCGACACCGAGGTCACGGGCGATGGCACTGAGTACCCGTGTCGCCAGCAGTGAGTCCCCACCGAGGTCGAAGAAGTCCGAGTGTTCGTCTACTTCGGGGATTTTCAGGACCCGTCGGAAGATGCTGACGATGTGTTCGGCGCTCATAAGGCCACTCCTTTGTCGTTGCCGGTGGATGCTGACCGGCGCACGGCCGCACGGTCGACTTTTCCGCTCGAGGTGTAGGTCAGTGCCTCGACGAAACGGATCCGGGTGGGGACGAACTGCGCAGGCAGGCGCTCGGCGAGGTATCGCCTGAGTTCTCTGCTGCTGGTACCGGGAGCCGCCACGACGTACGCCGTGAGCACTGTGCCGACCGGCATCGGTTCGCCCACGACCACCGCGCCGGTGACTGCCGGGTGGGCCGTCAGTTGCATCTCCACCTCGGCGGGATGCACCCGCACGCCCCGCACCTTGACCTGTTCGTCGGTGCGGCCCCGCGCATAAAGCAGGCCCCGCTCGTCGCGGTGGACGAGATCGCCGGTGCAGAACCACCGTCGGGCTCCATTGCCGTCGTCGAGGAGGGGGAACGCAGACGCAGTCAGGTCCGGCGCTCCGAGGTACCCCGTCGCCAGGCCCGGCCCCGAGATCAAGAGCTCACCGTCGTCGGTGATGTGGTCTCGTACATGAGGCAACGGACGGCCGATCGGCGCTTCGATGAAGTTCTCGGTCGGGGGGTCGGCGTCGGGACCGCTCAGGCGGGCCGCGTGCGTGATCATCGTCGTCTCGGTGCAGCCGTAGGTGTTCAACAATCCGATGTGACCGGTACCAGATCCGCGCCACTGTCTCAGGCGCGTCGGGTCGACGCGCTCGCCCCCGATGATGACCAGTCGGACACCGGCGGGAAGTCTTTGCTGCTCGTCGGCGAGGAAGAGAACGAGTTCGTGCCAGAAGGCGGTCGGAAGGTCCAGCACGGTGATCTGTTGCTCGTCGAGCATGCGCAGAAACGCGGGGAACGACCCCGAATACGCACGATCGTCGAAAACCACTGCTGCACCGCAGATCAACGCCGGCAGCATCTCCTCGAGGCAGGTGTCCCAGGCCAGAGAGGCGAATTGCAGAACCCGGTCCTGGGGAGTCAGTCCGAACAAGTCGCGTAGCGCTCGCACCGTGACCGTGACCGCGTTGCGTGAGACCACCACCGGCTTCGGGCTGCCGGTCGAGCCGGAGGTGCAGAGCACATACGCGGCCTCGGTTCCGCGCCATCGCGCGACCGGGAGCGCGTCGACCGTCCGGTCCCGCGGCGTCGACTCGGCAGCGACGAGTCGGTCGACCCCCAGGGCCGCGGCAACGCTCTGGCGGCGTGCCGCCCCCGATGCGGCGTCCACCGGACAATAGGTCGCGCCGGCCTGCAGCATCCCGAGCAGATGTTCGACGGCGGCAGGATCGTGCGACACCAACACACCGATCCGGCCGGCGACGTTCTTGGCGTCTGCGAGTTCTCCGCTCTGACACCGCGCTGCAGTGTTCCGGACCCGCGAGGCAAGGCCGCGGTAGGTGATCTCGATTTCGTTGTGCACCAGGGCTGGACGGTCCGGCCAGCGGTGGGCCGCCACCCGGAAGTCTTCGGATACATCGTCGGCACGGATGTCAACCGTGCGGTCGGAGTCGGTGACCCATCGTCTGGGGCGGCTCATTCGACCGTCACCGACTTGGCCAGATTGCGGGGCTTGTCGACGTCGCGTCCCAACGCGACCGCCAGTGTGCGGGCGAGCAATTGCAGCGGGATGGTCGCTGCGACCGGACCCCAGGGGTCGATCGCCTCGTCGAGGACCGGGAGGCAACTGCCGGCCGATCCGATGGTGACCACCCGGCCGCCGCGAGCGGCGACCTCGGCGACGCTGCTGGCCAGTTTCGGATCCCCGTTGTCGACGACGATCACCGGTGTACCTGTCGAGACCAACGCCAAGGGACCGTGTTTGAGCTCGCCGGCAGGACAGTGCTCGGCCCACCGGTAGGTCAGCTCCTTCAGTTTCAGCGCACCTTCTGCGGCATACGGGACGCCTGATCCGCGCGAGATGAAGATGAACCCGTCGGCCCGCGCCAACTCGTCGACGAGCGGTGGGATCATCAAGCGGGCGAGGGCATTGGCGGCGGCCAACTGGTCAGGTACTCTCCGGAGACGTTCGACCAGGCCCACCGCGACCGTCCCGGATATCCGTTCCATCGCCACCAGAGCCGAGATCACCACCGCGACACCGGAGATCACTTGGCAGACAAAGGTCTTGGTTGCCGCCACGCCGATCTCGGGACCGGCCGAACAGTTCACCACGGCGTCCACCGACCGCGCCAGCGTCGAATGGATGTTGTTGGTGAGAGCGAGGATCGGCGATTCAGACAGCGCCGGCGCCTCGATGGCCCGCAACAGATCTGCGGTCTCGCCGGACTGACTGATGGCGATGCACAGTTGCGCTCTGTCGGCGACGTCCGAACTCGCTTCACTGGCGACGGTGGCTGCAACCGGAACCCCGCCGACCGAACGGGCCACATGGGCGATCACGTTGCCGGCGTTGAGCGACGTGCCGCAGCCCGCGATCCGGAGGCGCTCGAACCCGGGCAGACCCAGTCGAGACCAGAGTTTCCCGTTCGCGATGTCCGGCGCCAGACCCTCGATGAGCAGAGCCGCCGTCGCGGGCTGTTCGTCGATCTCCTTGGCCATGTAGTCGGCGTGATCGTGGAGTTGGACGTCAGCGCTGCTCCACGCGCATCGATTCAGCGCCGGCGGCGCGGCGACCACACCGCCGCGGCACCACCTGCCGGTCTCGAGTTCCACGAGATCGCCGTCGTCGAGTATCCGGAACTCGTCGGCCCAGTCGGTGATGGCTGCGATGTCGCTGGCGGCGAAAACGCCGTGGCCGGTCTGAGCCACCAGTAGCGGTGATCCGTTGGCCGCGACGACGATCCGCCCGGACTTCTCCTCCATGACCGCGACAGCCCATGATCCCTGAACTCTGGCGAGCGCTTTCTGCATGGCCGGCAGCAGGTCGGCTTCGACGATCAGCTCGTCCTCGACGAGGTGACACAGCACCTCGCTGTCCACGGCGGTCTCGAATGTGTGACCGGCACCGATGAGTTCGGTGCGTAGGCGTTGCGCGTTCTCGATGATGCCGTTGTGGACAACACTGACCCGACCCGAACAGTCGCGGTGTGGGTGCGCGTTCTCCGTGGTCACCGAACCGTGTGTGGCCCAACGGGTATGACCGATTCCCGCGCCACCCAAGGGCGGGCCCGCCCAATCGATGAGCAGGCCGTCGAGATCATCGATCCGGCCGACGGTCCTCAATCGGACGGTGTCGCCGTCCACGGTCCGCACAGCGACGCCCACCGAGTCGTATCCGCGGTACTCCAGCCGCCGCAAACCGGCACGCAGGTACTCCGTTGCCGGCCGGTGTGTCCGACACGCAATGATTCCGCACATCACCGAACTCCTTCGGATCGGTCGGTCGCGGAGAACCCAGAAGACGTAGTACGCCGCACCCCGGCTATTGCCGGACACCGGTGGTGAGGCTCCCCCGCAAACACGTTTTCACTATCTGCGGCACAGGACCGTCGGTAAATGAGCCATCAGAGCGATTTCCCGTCTGTGCCCAGGACCGGATCGCGGACTAGTTCGGCCAGATCTTCCGCGGCAAGCATGTCGCGCGCGAGCGCGGCAGCCTGTTCGCGCGAACTGACGCCCAACTTCGTCAGCACGCTGTGGACGTGGTTTTTCACCGTGTGGACGGCGATGCACAGCCGGTCGGCGATCTCGCGGTTGGCCATCCCTGCCTCGAGCATCCGCAGGATCTCGATCTCGCGGGTGGTCAGGCTGACTTCCCTGGAAGCCGGGTGGCGTTGGGCCGCCAGTGCCGACAGTCGACGGAGGAGGATTCCTGACAGCCTCGGCGAACATGGCGATTCCCCGGCAGCAACCCTGTCGATCAAGGTCAACAGCTCATCGAGCGATTCATTGCGCATGTGGTATCCGACGACACCGGCCTCCGCGCATCCGACTATGGCGGCCTCGTCGTCCTCGGATACTCCTGTGACCACCACCCGCGCGTTCGGGTCGATCCTACGGAGCTGACGCAACAACATCGGGCTGTCGTGCATGGCGCTGTTCAGCAGGATGACCTGCGGACGCGTCAGGTTGATTGCGGTGATCATGGTCGGGAGATCCCAGGCCACGACGGCCGTGATGCCCCCGGGGCGTCCTGCCAGGACGCCGACCAGGCACTCTCTGAAGAGGGCGCAGTCGTCGACGAGCAGGATCTTCATATCGACGCTCGACTCCGGGCGCCGGATTCCTGAGTCCTCGTGACGAGGGTGGACCACATCCAGGGACTGCGATCCGCAGATCCAGTCATCGATCTCTGTCACCGGGCTGCCAGGCCCGCACTGCTTGATCAACAGTCCTCCCCCAGTAGGGGGTCGAAGGTCCGAGAGAGCCTCGGTGACAGTGGCTTTGGTTTGTGGGTTCCGACCCCGGCGAACACACACCACAACTATCGGGCGCGTCAGTTCCGCCGTACATGGGTCATCGGGACTAATTTCGACTAGTCCCTGGACCAGGCATCCCGGGTGGTCCCCGGTCCAGATCCAGACGACGCGCCAAGGCCGCGGCCTCGGCGCGCGAGCTCACTCCCAGCTTGGACAGCAGACTGTGCACGTGACTCTTGACCGTGTGCACCGCGATCGACAGGTGAGCGGCGATCTCCTGATTCGGTTGGCCCATCTCGATCAAGCGCAGAACCTGCGTCTCACGCGCTGTGAGACGCGGGGAGCGGCCGGCGGGACGGCTGCGGTCGCCGAGCGTCTGGACCCGTTTGTGCAGGATCGCCGCGACGTCCGGCGGACAGTAGGTCCTCCCCTGCAGCACCGTTCGGATCAGGACGAGGAGCGTGGCCAGTGAGTCGGCACGCCGATGGTAGGCAGCCACTCCCGCCTCCGCGCAGGCGACCAGACCTTCCTCGTCCTTCTCGCATGCACCGATAGCGATCACCGGGACGTCCGGACACAGACTCGCGGTCGCGTGCAGGAAGGTTCGCACCTCGAGGGTCGCGAGGTTCACCAGAATCACCAGCGGCGCTCTCGCCTCGAGGACCGCGACGAGGGAGGGCAGGTCCCACGCGGAACGAACCGGACCGACGCCGTGTGCGGTCAGGGCTGACGTGAGAGCCTCACGGTAGATCGCACAGTCATCGATGATCACAACGGGACCGCCGGCGACGGCGCGCCGGTCAACCAAGGCGTGTCGACCTGTCATTCTCGGCACGTTCGAACAGCATTGCGGCTCAGCCGCTGGTCGGTTCGCCGGCCGGCGCCTCGGTGGCGCCACCGGACGGGACCTCGGTGCCGTCTGGTTCCGGACCGCTGTCCGCGACGTCGTCATCCGGACTGTCGGTCGGTGACACCGCATCTCCGCCCGTCTCATCGAAGTCCCGCGCAGCCTCGTCGAGCGCCGTCTCCTCCTCGGAACCGATTGGTGCGGGTGCGGGGTCGATGATCTGATCGGGTTCGACCGGTCCGATCGACGGTTCCGGTAGGGGAAGATCCAAGACGATTTCGGCGGGCTGGAGCACGACAGGAGGCGCGGTCGGCTCGGTCTGAACAGGAGCCGGCTGAGGGGCCGGCGGCAGAGGGTCCGGTGGGGGCGCCGGTGGTGCCGCGGACGCCGGGGTGACCGGCCCCGGCATGCCGGGCGCGGGGGGAGCGACCGACTGAGCGGGGGCCGGGGCCGGCACCGTCTCGGGCGGCAGCGGCACCGGTGCTGCCGGCAGTGCGAGAATCTGGATCCCTGCCGCCTCCGGGACAGGAGGCGGAGGGGCGATCCGTTGCAGGACCGTCGCCAGTTCGTGAAAGATCCGGGCCGGTAGCTGCCGCATCAGAAAGTTCAGGTAGATCAGCCAGTCCGGCAGAGCGGCGGCGCCCACCGACGCGCCACCGCCACCTCCACCGCTCATGACGAAGATCGCGGAATACATTTCGCAGCTGACCGGAACTGCCGCAGGGAAGTCACCGGCGTCCAACAGTTGGCCCCACGCAGCAGGCACGGAGACTGCATCGTTGGGCGTCAGACGTGCTTGCGCCACGAGAACGCGGGCCAGTTGCCAGAGTTCGTGCGTCCCGATTGTCGTGTCCTCGGCTCTACGGATGATCGAGATGGGTTCGACGAGAACGGGAAGGCCGAACGCCTGGTTGAGCCCCGGATCACCGAACGACCCGAAGAACGGCACCTCGTCTGGGGCGGGATACAACGAGGCGCTCAAAGCCAGACCGCCGGCGACGACCGCCGCTGTCAGTGAACGAGCAGATCGACGCTCCCCGTCGACGGGGTCAGTCCGGTCGGACATGTCGCTCCTTCCCGCTGACAGTCGGGAGGAGCCGCTCACAACCTGCGATGCACCCCAGTCGGCGCCGCCCACTCGTCCCGTGGCTTACCACTATCGACCGTGGGAAGCCGGACGTATATGGACAGTTGGAGCGATTTCGGTCGTGGGCCTCGGCCTAGTTCTTCTCCGGCTCAGCCCAGGATCAGACCGGACGTCGGCACGCCGGTGCCGGCCGTCACGAGCACGTGCTCCACGTCGGGCACCTGGTTCACCGACGTGCCCCGCAACTGGCGGACCCCCTCGGCGATGCCGTTCATCCCGTGGATGTAGGCCTCACCGAGCTGGCCGCCGTGGGTGTTGATCGGCAGGCGTCCACCGAGCTCGATGGCACCACCGGCGATGAAGTCCTTGGCTTCGCCCTTCCCGCAGAACCCGAGTTCCTCGAGCTGGATCAGGGTGTACGGCGTGAAGTGGTCGTAGAGCACCGCGGTCTGGATGTCTTCGGGCGACAACCCGCTCTGCGCCCAGAGCTGCCGGCCCACCAGACCCATCTCGGGCAGCCCGAGTTCCTCGCGGTAGTAGGAGTACATGGTGAACTGGTCGGCGCCGGCGGCCTGCGCGGCCGCCTCGATCGTGACCGGTCGATGCTTGAGGTCCTTGGCGCGCTCCGGTGTGGTGACCACGATGGCCACACCGCCGTCGGTTTCCTGGCAGCAGTCCAGCAGCCGCAGCGGTTCGGCGATCCACCGCGAGTTCTGGTGGTCCTCGATGGTGATCGGCTTGCCGTAGAAGTGCGCCTTCGGGTTGTTGGCCGCGTGCTTGCGGTCGGCCACCGACACGGCACCGAAATCAGCACTGGTAGCGCCGTATTCGTGCATGTAGCGCTGAGCGATCATCGCGACCGACGCGGCCGGGGTGCTCAACCCGTGCGGGTAGGACCAGCTGTACTCGACACCGCGGGAATCGGCGTTGACGGTCAGTCCGGTCATGACCTGACCGAACCGGTGCCCAGAGCGTTCGTTGAACGCTCGGTAGGCCACGACGACCTCGGCCACCCCCGTCGCGACGGCCAGGGCGGCCTGCTGGACGGTGGCCGCTGCCGCGCCTCCGCCGTAACCGATCTGGCTGAAGAACTTCAGTTCGCCGATGCCCGTGGACCGCGCGACCGCGGTCTCCAGGTTCGAGTCCATCGTGAACGTCACCAGACCGTCGACCTCGGCCGGAGTCAGTCCAGCGTCGTCGAGTGCGTCGAGCACCGCTTCGGCGGCCAGCCGGAGCTCGCTTCGCCCCGAGTTCTTGGAGAAGTCGGTCGCGCCGATACCCGCGATCGCGGCTTTACCGGAGAGCATCAGTGGTCCCCCAACGTGAGCGTCGCCGTGGCGATGACGTGGTTGCCGAGGCTGTTGGCGCCGATGACCTTCACGGTCGCGACTCCGTCGTCGACCGCGGTCACCTCACCGGTGAACGTGATGGTGTCGTAGGCGTACCACGGCACGCCCAGGCGCAGTCCGATCGACTTGATCCGCGCGGTCGGGCCGGCCCAGTCGGTCAGGTAGCGCTGCACCAGGCCGGTGTCGGTGAGGATGTTGACGAAGATGTCCTTGGACCCCTTGGCCTGCGCCTTGTCCCGGTCGTGGTGCACGTCCTGGTAGTCGCGGGTGGCGATGGCCGTGGAGACGATGAACGTCGGGTCGCCGTAGATCTTCAGCTCGGGCAGCTTCGCGCCCACCTCGAGGGCCGGCGCGCTCATCGGACCGGCTCCCAGGCGTACAGCGTCCACGCGGGACTGACGTCGCTGTCCGGGAAGTCGATATACGTTGCGCGCACCGGCATTCCGATCTTCACCTCGGCAGGGTCGGCGTTACGGAGTTCACCGAGCATGCGCACCCCTTCCTCGAGTTCGACGAGAGCGACGATGAACGGCAGGCTGCGGCCCGGCACCTGCGGCGCATGGTGGACGACGTAGCTGAACACCGTGCCGTTACCGGAGGCCACCAGGTAGTCCACCGGCGCGTCCTTGTCCTGCCACACCGCAGGGACCGGAGGATGCTGCAGGGTGCCGTCGGGACGGCGTTGGATGCGCAGTTCGTGGGCGTTGACGCCGTCCCAGAAGAACTGGGTGTCCTTCGACGACGACGGGCGCATCAGTTTGTCCGGATCGAGATCGTCGGGGACGGCCGGTTTCGCGTCCTCGCGAGGCCGGAATTTCATGATGCGCCAGTTCATCTCCGCGACCGTCTCGCCGTCGGCGACGGTCCACGTGATGAGCTGGTTGATGAAGAAGCCCTCACCCAGCGCGGTCTGCTTGGGGCCCACCACGTCGGTGATCTCGGCGTGGATCGTGAGCTCTTCGCCCGGCTGCAGATAGCGATGGTAGGTCTGCTCGCAGTTGGTGGCGACCACGCCGACGTAGCCGGCGTCGTCGAACAGCGCCATGATCTTCGACAGCGGATCGTCCTCGGAGCGGCCCTGGCCGAGTCCGCCCATCGTCCACACCTGGATCATCGCCGGCGGTGCCACGATGCCCGGATGCCCGGCCGCCTTGGCGGCGTCCTCGTCCACATAGATGGGGTTCTTGTCGCCGATGGCGTCGACCCAGTGGTGAATCATGGGACGGTTCACCGGGTCTCGGCCGTTGCGTGGTTCGCTCTTGCCGGCGGCCTTGATTTTCTCGATGCCGGTCTGCAGGTCGGTATTGCTCATCGCGGAACCCTCGGCACCTTGAGTCCCGCCGCCGCGATCATCTCGCGCATCACCTCGTTCACCCCGCCGCCGAACGTGATGACCAGATTGCGCTTGGTCATCTTGTCGAGCCAGTCGAGCAGTTCGGCGGTGTGGGCGTCGGCCGGGTTGCCGTAGCGGCCGACCAATTCCTCGGCCAGGCGCCCGACCTCCTGGATCCGCTCGGTCGAGAACACCTTGGTCGCAGCGGCATCGGCGACGGCGATGGTCTCACCGGATGCCGCGACCTGCCAGTTCAACAACTCGTTGATCCGCCAGATCGCCTTGATCTGGCCGAGCAGCCGTCGCGCGGGTTCCTGCTCGAGCGGTACCACGCCATCGGAACCCGGGGTGGCCGCCCACTCGCGGACCTCGTCGTAGATGCCGGCGACGCGGCCGGCGGGACCGAGGCCGACGCGCTCGTGGTTGAGCTGCGTGGTGATCAGCTTCCAGCCGCCGTTCTCCTCGCCGACGAGCATGTCGGCGGGGACCCGCACGTCGTTGTAGTACGACGCGTTGGTGTGATGGGCGCCGTCGGACAGGATGATCGGGGTCCACGAGTAGCCCGGATCCTTGGTGTCGACGATCAGGATCGAGATGCCCTTGTGTTTGGCCGCGCTCGGATCGGTCCGACAGGCCAGCCAGATGTAGTCGGCGTCGTGCGCGCCGGTGGTCCACATCTTCTGCCCGTTGACGATGTATTCGTCACCATGGCGGACCGCTGTGGTGCGCAACGACGCCAGGTCGGTACCGGCCTCGGGTTCGGAGTACCCGATCGCGAAATGCACGTCGCCGGACAGGATTCCGGGCAGGAACTTCTTCTTCTGCTCCTCGGTGCCGTGGACCTGCAGAGTCGGGCCGACGGTCTGCAACGTGACCATCGGCAGTGGCACGTCAGCGCGGTTGGCCTCGTTGACGAAGATCTGCTGCTCGATCGGGCCGAAGCCGAGACCGCCGTACTCCTTCGGCCAGCCCACGCCGAGCTTGCCGTCGCTGCCCATGCGTTTGATCACCGCACGGTAGGCCTCGTTGTGGCGGTCGGTCTTCATCGCCTCGGCCTCTTCGGGCGTGATCAGCGTCGAAAAGTATTCCCGCAGCTCAGATTGCAGCGCCCGTTGTTCGGGCGTCAAATCGATGTACATCTATGCTCCCACCAGATCCAGACGGTGTGACGGGCCGCCCAGGTGGCGTGTCAGGTCTTTGATCGACGAGTAGTAGCGGTCCATGGGATAGGTGATGTCCATGCCCATACCGCCGTGCAGGTGATGGCAGAGCCGCATCGCCGGCGGCGCCTGCGACGTCAGCCAGTAGCCGAGGATCGCGAGGTCCTCGCCGGCATCCACGCCCTCAGACAGTCGCCACACCACCGACGTCGACACCAGATCGATGGTGCGCGAGGCGATGTAGACCTCCGACAACTGCGCGGCCACGGTCTGGAATGTCGACAGAGGGCGGCCGAACTGCTCCCGGTTGGCGACGTAGTCCGCCGTCAGCCGCAGCGCGCCGGCCACCAGGCCGGCCGCGAATGCACCGATCGCGGCCAGGGCCAGCTGGTTGACCCGGGCCACGGCGGCACCGGCGAGCACATCCTCGTCGGCGACCGCGACGTCGGTGAACGTCACGGTGGCTTCCTCACCGCCGTTGGCGGCCGGCGTCGCGGTCACGGTGACGCCGTCGGCGCCGGCGGGCACGACCACGACCCCGCTGTCGGTCGTCGCCACGAACCAATCTGCCTGCGCCGCATACCCGACTGCGATCTTGGTGCCGTTGAGCTTGCCGCCGGACAGGGTGACGCCGGGTTGCTCGGGCAGCGACGCACCGGGCTCGTTGAGCGCCAGGGTGAGCACCGAACCCTTCGCGACGCCCGCGAGGTAGCGGTCCTGTTGGGCTTCCGACGCCAGGTCGAGCAGCACCACGGTCGAGGCGAGGGTGCTCAGTGCGGGGCTGACCGTGCCGTGCCGGCCGATCTCGGTCAACGCGGTGGCGATCTCGGCCAGTCCGACACCGTCCCCGCCGAGACGCTCCGGGACCGCCAGTGCGGTGACACCGCCGGAAACCAGTGCGTCCCAGGTGTTGTCACGCTCGAGTACCGAGGTCACCACATCGGCGACAGCCTGCTGCCCCTCGTCTGGACTGAAATCCACCCGACTCCTCCTTGAGCCTTCGTGCCGATCAGAGCGTCAGTGCTGCACCGGACATTGGCCTGTGTAATCCACCTGCCAGTGCTTGATGCCGTTGAGCCAGCCGGACTTCAGCCGCTCGGGCTCACCGATCGGCTTGAGGTCGGGCATGTGGTCGGCGACGGCGTTGAAGATCAGGTTGATGGTCATCTTGGCGAGGTTCGCGCCGATGCAGTAATGCGCCCCCGTGCCGCCGAACCCGACGTGCGGGTTCGGATTTCGCATGATGTCGAACGTGTGCGGGTTCTCGAAGACCTCTTCGTCGAAGTTGGCCGAGCGGTAGGACATCACCACCCGCTCACCCTTCTTGATCTTCACCCCGCCGAGTTCGGTGTCCTCGAGCGCGGTGCGTTGGAACGCCGACACCGGCGTTGCCCAGCGGACGATCTCGTCGGCCGCGGTCTCCGGACGCTCCTTCTTGTAGAGCTCCCACTGATCGGGGTTCTGCGAGAACGCGATCATGCCGTGGGTAATGGAGTTCCTGGTGGTCTCGTTACCGGCCACGGCGAGCATGATCACGAAGAAGCCGAATTCGTCGTCGGAGAGCTTCTCCCCGTCGATGTCGGCCTCGATCAACTTGGTGACGATGTCCTCAGTCGGGTTCTTGGCCCGGTCCTCAGCCATCTTCATGGCGTACTGGATCAACTCGAACGACGACATCGCCGGGTCGACATCGGCGTACTCCGGGTCCTCGCCTGCGGTCATCTCATTGGACCACCGGAAGATCTTGTCGCGGTCGTCCTGTGGCACGCCGAGAAGTTCGGCGATGGCCTGCAACGGCAGTTCGGCCGAGACCTGCTCGACGAAATCGCCGGTGCCCTCCGCCTTGGCGGTCTCCGCGATCTTCTGCGCGCGCGCCCGCAACTCGTCCTCGAGCCGGCCGACGGCCCGTGGGGTGAAGCCTCGCGAGATGATCTTGCGCAGACGGGTGTGCTGCGGCGCGTCCATGTTCAGCAGGACGGCTCGTTGCAGGTCGATCGCCTCGCGGGTCATGTCCTTGGGCCACACCGGAATGGCGCCGTCGGGCGAGCTGCCGAAGATGTCGTTGCGCTTGGAGACCTCTTTGACGTCGGCGTGCTTGGTCACCAGCCAGTAACCCTTGTCGCCGAAACCACCCGTGCCTTCCGGGACGTCCACCCAGTGGATAGGCTCGGACTTACGCAGTTCGGCCAGTTCCTCCACGGGGAGGCGTTCCAGGTTCAGGGTCGCGTCGAGGAAATCAAACTCGGGGTCGATCGGGCATTTGTTCGGGCCGGGCATAGCTATGCACTCCTCAATTGCAACGTGTTCTAGTGCCAGTAAAACATGCCTTCTGCGCAGATGAAAGGCACGACGGCATCCCTGCTTGTCAGACTAATGAAACGTGTTCTAGCCTGACGCAATGGGTAACCCTGTCATCGTCGAAGCCACTCGCAGCCCCATCGGCAAGCGCAACGGATGGTTGTCCGGTCTGCACGCCACCGAGTTGCTGGGCGCGGTACAGAAGGCGCTCGTCGACAAGGCCGGAATCGATGCCAACGAGATCGAACAGGTCATCGGCGGCTGCGTCACACAGTACGGCGAGCAGTCCAACAACATCACCCGCGTCAGCTGGCTGGTCGCCGGTCTGCCCGAACACGTCGGCGCCACCACCATCGACTGCCAGTGCGGCAGCGGGCAGCAGGCCAACGGCCTGATCGCCGGACTCATCGCCACGGGCGCGATCGACGTGGGCATCGCCTGCGGCGTCGAGGCGATGAGCCGCGTCGGCCTGGGCGCCAACGCGGGCCCGGACCGCAGCCTGATCCGGCCGGCGTCGTGGGACATCGACATGCCCAACCAGTTCGAGGCCGCCGAGCGGATCGCCAAGCGTCGCGGCATCACCCGCGAGGACATCGACCGCTTCGGGCTCGAGTCGCAGCGCAAGGCCGCCCAGGCGTGGGCCGAAGGCCGCTTCGACCGAGAGATCTCGCCGATCGAGGCGCCGGTGCTCGACGAGAACAAGCGCCCCACCGACGAGCGCGCCCCCGTCAGCCGGGATCAGGGCATGCGCGAGACCACTCTGGAAGGTCTTTCGGCACTGAAGCCGGTCATGGAGGGCGGCATCCACACCGCCGGTACGTCGTCGCAGATCTCCGACGGCGCCGCGGCGGTCCTGTGGATGGACGAGGAGAAGGCACGCGCGCTCGGTCTGAAGCCGCGGGCCCGCATCGTCAGCCAGGCACTCGTGGGGGCCGAGCCGTACTACCACCTCGACGGACCCGTGCAGTCGACGCAGAAGGTGCTGGAGAAGGCCGGGATGAAGATGGGCGACATCGACATCACCGAGATCAACGAGGCGTTCGCGTCGGTCGTGCTGTCCTGGGCGCGGGTGCACGAGCCCGACATGGACACCGTCAACGTCAACGGCGGCGCGATCGCGCTGGGCCATCCCGTCGGCAGCACCGGCAGCCGGCTGATCACCACCGCCCTGCACGAACTCGAGCGCACGGATAAGACCACGGCACTGATCACCATGTGCGCCGGCGGCGCCTTGTCGACCGGGACCATCATCGAGCGGATCTGAGGCACCCCGTGCCCGCCTCGGAAGCAGAGCGCATCGCAGCCGCGCAGGCCTACATCGACGCGCTGTCCACCCACCGCGCCGACGCCGTGCCGTTCCATCCCGGCTGCATCCGGATCGAGATGGGCATCAAGACCGGGCGCTCCGGAGATCACCTGCGCCGCAGCCTGAACAACGGCCCGCAGTTCAAGGTGATCGAGGAGACGACGCCGCCGGAGTTCACCGTCGACGGAGACCACATCCGGGCCCGCTTCGATGTGCTGACCAGACCGCGGCTGTTCGGACGGCGGGTGTGCTCGCACGTCGACGAGACCTTCTACATCCCGGCCGACGATCCGCGGATCCACCACATCCGGGCGTCGCTCAAACCGTTCATCAGCCGAGAGGGTTCCGCCATGACCGAAACGCCCCGCCCGCTCAGCCCGAAGCAGCTCGAGCGGCTCAACACCCCGGCGACGGGCACCCTGATCAAATGGATGTCGCGGGCGCAGACGTGGATCTTCAAGAAGTCCGGCGGCAAGCTCGGCAACAAGTTCCTCCGGGGCGCCGAAGTCGGCATCCTGACCACCATCGGCCGCAAATCCGGTGAGCCGCGGGACAGTCCACTGTTGTTCCTGCAGGAGGGCAAGCGCATCGTGCTGGTCGCCTCGCAGGGCGGACGCGCCACCAACCCGATGTGGTACCTCAACATCAAGGCCAATCCGGCGATCACCTTCCAGACCAAGAAAGAGAAGCTGGAGCTCGTGGCGCGCGAGGCCACCGACGCCGAACGCGACGAGTACTGGCCCAAACTGGACGCGATGTACCCCGACTTCGCCAACTACCGGTCCTACACCGACCGCAAGATCCCGATCCTCATCTGCGACCCCGCCTGACCGGTTAGTGTGACCCCATGGTCGCGGGGTCGCACCGCAAGCTGACGTCGACACTGTTGGCGGTCTTGACCGCCGCGCTGCTGTGGGTGGCCGCCGCCATCCCCGCGGCGGCTCTGACGGTGACGTTCGTCCGGCACGCTCAGTCCGAAGCCAATGCCGCGGGCATCATCGACACCAAGGTGCCCGGGCCCGACATCACCACAGATGTCGGGGTGCCCGAGGCCGCCGCGGTCGCCGCCGCACTCGCGGCGACCGGCATCGACTACGACGCGATCTACACCTCGAACATGGTGCGTACCAGTCAAACCGCTGCACCGTTCGCGGCGCTGACCGGCCTGGATCCGATCGCGTTGGCCGGTTTCCGCGAGATCGGTGCGGGCATCTTCGAAGGTTCGTCGGAGAACTCCGGGCTGGGCCGCATCGGTTATGCGCTGAGTCCGGCGTTGTGGATGCTGGGGGCCCGGTCGCTGCCGATCCTCGGCGGAATTGACGGCAATACCTTCGATGCGCGGGTGGACGGTGCACTCAAGGTGGTCGAGGACAGCGGGGCCCAGAATCCCGTCGTGTTCTCGCACGGGGCGACGATGATGTTCTGGACCATGATGAACGTCGACAACCCGGATCTGGGGTTACTGCTCAGCCACCGGTTGGGCAACACCGACATCGTCGTCATCGAGGGCAGCGCCGAAGAGGGTTGGACTTTGAAGTCCTGGGCGGGCAAGTCGGTCGGGCCCGCATCGTTGGGCACCAAGCTCTTCGTCAACGTGCGCGATCTGGTGGTGACCCCGCAGACCGCGATCTACAACGTGGTGCAGGCTTTCCGCACCGGTGACATTCATCAGATCGCGGGTGCTCTGCGGGAGGGCGTCATCGACGTACTGACGGCGCCGATCACGTTCGCCGCTGCGGTGGTTCGCGACATCGTCGACGCGGTGCGTCCGCCGACAGCTCAGGTCGAGCCGGGCCTGCCGGACGACACCACGTCCGCCGCGACAGCTGACCCGGCACGAGAGAACATCGAGGCGAGTGAGGAGCCCGACTCGGCCACCGAACCGATGACGCGGGTCCGGGCCGTCGAGAGCCCGCGCCGGTCCGACCGGGTCCGGGTGGTGACCGAGACCGAGGAGCCGTCCCTGGTTGTGGAGGACCTGAAGGATGACGCAGAGGCCGAGTCCTCGCTCGACACCGACACCGACACCGACACCGACACCGACACCGACACCGATGATGCTCCGACGGCGAAGGATTCGGATCCGACGGGCGGCACCGACGCCGCTGCCCGGAAGGCCGCGGCGTGACGGGCGAGCCCTAGGTGCCGAAGACCGGTAGCGGGGTCCGCGACTTGGCCAGCAGGTCGGCGACCACCGGACCGAGTTCGGCGGGATCCCAGCGTGCGCCCTTGTCGATCTCGCCGCCGCGCGCCCAGCCCTCGGCCACGCGGATGATGCCGCCCTCGACCTCGAAGACGCGGCCGGTCACGTCACGCGACTCGACGCTGCCCAGCCACACCACCAACGGCGAGACGTTCTCCGGGGCCATGGCGTCGAAATCCTTGTCCTGCGTGGCCATCATGTCGGCGAACACGGTCTCGGTCATCCGGGTGCGCGCCGACGGTGCAATCGCGTTGACGGTCACCCCGTAACGGCCCATCTCGGCCGCGCCGACCAGCGTCAGCGCGGCGATACCGGCCTTGGCGGCGCTGTAGTTGGCCTGCCCGACGCTGCCCTGCAGTCCCGCACCGGAGCTGGTGTTGATGATGCGCGCGTCGACCTGCTCGCCTGCCTTGGACTTCGCGCGCCAGTAGGCGGCCGCGTGCTTCATCGTGGCGAAGTGCCCTTTGAGGTGCACCGCCACCACGGCGTCGAACTCTTCTTCGCTGGTGTTGGCGAACATCCGGTCGCGCACGATGCCGGCGTTGTTGACCAGCACGTCGAGGCCGCCGAAGTGCTCGACGGCGGTCTGGATCAGGCCTTCGGCCTGGGCCCAGTCGGCGACGTTGGCGCCGCTGGTGACGGCTTCGCCTCCGGCGGCGACGATTTCGTCGACGACGCTCTGGGCGGCGCTGCCGCCGCCGGCCGGGGAGCCGTCCAGACCGACGCCGATGTCGTTGACCACGACCCGTGCCCCCTCGGCGGCGAACGCCAATGCGTGTGCGCGGCCGATCCCGCCGCCCGCGCCGGTCACGATGACCACCCGACCGTCAAGCAATCCCATGTGTGTTGTCTCCTGATCTATTTGATGTCTGCAGTGGTCGTCGAAAGATAGTGGGGTGGCTCGCCGCCGCCATGTACCTCCAGGGAGGCACCGCTGATGTAGGCCGCCGCATCCGATGCCAGAAACGCTGCGGCCCAGCCGATGTCGGTGGGCTGCGCCAGACGGCCCAGCGGCACGTTGCGCGAGATCGCGGCGATCGAGTCGGCGTCGCCGTAGAACAGTTCGGACTGCTCGGTCTCGACCATGCCGACGACCACAGAGTTCACCCGCACCTTCGGCGCCCACTCCACCGCCAGCGTCGTGGTCATGTTCTCCATACCGGCTTTGGCGGCGCCGTAGGCCGCGGTGCCCGGAGTGGGACGCCGGCCGCTCACGCTGGTGATGTTGATGATCGACCCGCCGGTGTCCTGGCCCTGCATGACGGTGTTGGCGTGCTGGGAGACCGACAGCGCTCCAAGCAGATTCAGTGCGACGATCTTGGTGCTGAATTTCGCCGACGCCTCGGCGGCCAATACATAAGGAGACCCGCCGGCGTTGTTGACCACGACGTCGAGACGTCCGTGGTCGGCAGCGATCCCGTCGATCAACTCCTTGACGGCGTCGTCGTCGCGGATGTCGCAGGCGCGGAACTCGTACGGCAGCCCCTCGACGGGACGGCGCGCGCAGGTCACGACGGTCGCGCCCTGGTCGGCGAAGACCTTGCTGATCCCGGCTCCGACGCCCCGCACCCCGCCGGTGACGAGGACGACCCGGCCGGTCAGGCCCAGTTTGATGGCGCTATCGACGGCGTCAGTCACTGTGCTAGCGTACCAAGCAAGTGCTTGCTTAGGTAGCCACCCCCTCAGGAGTCCGCATGACCATCAGCACCAAGACCGTCGACCCGGGGATCGTCTCGGTCACCGTCGACTACCCGCCCGTCAACGCGATCCCGTCCCGCGGATGGTTCGAGTTGGCCGACGCGATCACCGCCGCCGGCCGCGACATGAGCACCCACGTGGTGGTGTTGCGCGCCGAAGGCCGCGGCTTCAACGCCGGGGTGGATATCAAGGAGATGCAGAACACCGAGGGCTTCACCGCGTTGATCGACGCGAATCGTGGTTGCTTCGAAGCGTTTCGCGCGGTGTACGAGTGCGCGGTCCCTGTGGTGGCCGCGGTCAACGGCTTCTGCGTCGGCGGTGGGATCGGCCTGGTCGGCAACGCCGACGTCATCGTCGCCTCCGACGACGCCAAATTCGGGCTCCCCGAGGTGGAGCGCGGAGCGCTCGGCGCCGCGACGCACCTGTCCCGGCTGGTACCCCAACATCTGATGCGCCGACTGTTCTTCACCGCGGCCACCGTCGACGCCGACACGCTGCATCACTTCGGTTCGGTGCACGAGGTGGTTCCGCGCACCGAACTCGACGAGGCGGCACTGCGGGTGGCGCGCGACATCGGCAGCAAGGACACCCGGGTGATCCGCGCCGCCAAGGAGGCGCTGAACTTCATCGACATCCAGCCCGTCAACGCGCGCTACCGGATGGAGCAGGGCTTCACGTTCGAGTTGAACCTCGCCGGTGTCTCCGACGAGCACCGCGACGCGTTCGCGGGCACGAACAAGGGAACGAAGTGAGCAATAAGACAACGACTCTCGAGGATGCCGTTTCGGGCATCCGCAGCGGTATGACTATCGGTATCGGCGGCTGGGGTTCCCGCCGCAAGCCGATGGCGTTCGTACGGGCCCTGCTGCGCACCGATGTCACCGACCTGACGGTGGTGACCTACGGCGGTCCCGATCTGGGTCTGCTGTGCTCAGCCGGCAAGGTCAAGCGCGTCTACTACGGCTTCGTGTCGCTGGATTCCCCGCCGTTCTACGACCCGTGGTTCGCCAAGGCCCGCATGTCCGGCAGCATCGAGTCCCGCGAGATGGACGAGGGCATGCTGCGGTGCGGTCTGCAGGCCGCCGCGCAGCGGTTGCCGTTCCTGCCGATCCGCGCCGGCCTGGGCAGCGACGTGCGCAACTTCTGGGGCGACGAGCTCAAGACGGTGCGCTCGCCGTACCCGACCGGCGACCAGCACGAGGAACTGATCGCGATGCCCGCGCTGAACCTCGACGCGGCATTCGTCCACCTCAATCTCGGTGACGCCCAAGGCAATGCGGCCTACACCGGCATCGACCCGTACTTCGACGACCTGTACCTGATGGCCGCCGAACAGCGCCACCTGTCGGTGGAGAAGATCGTCTCCACCGAGGAGCTGGTGAAAGCCGTTCCGCCGCAGGCGTTGCTGGTCAACCGCATGATGGTCGACACCGTGGTCGAAGCGCCCAACGGAGCGCACTTCACCACCGCCGAGCCCGACTACCGTCGCGACGAGAAGTTCCAGCGCCACTACGCCGAGGCCGCAGGCTCCGACGAGACATGGGCGCAGTTCGTCGGGACCTATCTGTCCGGGAGCGAGGCCGACTACCAGGCCGCGGTGGCCGAGTTCAAGGAGCAGCAGTCATGACGTCCCCCACCCGCGCCGAGGTGTGCGCCGTTGCGTGCGCCGAACTGTTCCGCGATGCCGGCGAGATCATGGTCAGCCCGATGACGACGATGGTGTCCGTCGGTGCCCGACTGGCGCGGCTGACCTTCTCCCCCGACATCCTGCTGACCGACGGCGAGGCCCGGTTGATCGCCGACACCCCGGCGATCGGCGCACCCGCGGCGATCGAGGGCTGGATGCCGTTCGGACGGGTCTTCGAGACCCTGACCTGGGGCCGGCGGCACGTCGTGATGGGCGCCAACCAGATCGACCGCTACGGCAACCAGAACCTGTCGGCGTTCGGGCCGCTGCAGCGGCCCACCCGGCAGATGTTCGGTGTGCGTGGAGCCCCCGGCAACACCATCAACCACATCACCAGCTACTGGGTGGGCAATCACTCCCGGCGCGTCTTCGGCGAGTCCGTCGACATCGTCTCCGGAATCGGCTGGGACAAGGTCGATCCCGACAACCCGGCGTACCGCTTCTTCAACGTTTACCGTGTGGTGACCAACCTCGGTGTGTTCGACTTCAACGGTCCGGACCATCAGATGCGGGCCGTGTCGTTGCACCCGGGTGTCGAGGCCGAGCAGGTCGCCGAGAACACCTCGTTCGAGGTGCACGGTCTCGGCGAGGCCGAGACCACGCGCCTGCCGTCGATGGAGGAACTCACGCTGCTGCGCGAGACCATCGACCCGAAGTCGTTGCGCGACAAAGAAGTCAAACAGTGACGTCGTTGAAGACCCCGCTGACCGAGTTGGTCGGGATCGAGCACCCGGTGGTGCAGACGGGCATGGGCTGGGTCGCCGGTGCGCGTCTGGTGTCGGCGACCTCCAACGCGGGCGGCCTCGGCATCCTGGCCTCGGCGACGATGACACTCGACGAGCTCAAGACCGCGGTCGCCAAGGTCAAGGCGGCCACCGACAAGCCGTTCGGCATCAACATCCGCGCCGACGCCGGCGACGCGAACGAGCGCGTCGACCTGCTCATCTCCGAAGGGGTCAAGGTCGCGTCGTTCGCGCTGGCCCCCAAACCGGACCTGATCGCCAAGCTCAAGGATGCCGGCGTGGTGGTCATTCCCTCGGTGGGCCTGGCCAAGCACGCCAAGAAGGTCGCGAGCTGGGGTGCCGATGCGGTGATCGTGCAGGGCGGCGAGGGCGGTGGCCACACCGGCCCGATCGCGACCACCCTGCTGCTTCCGTCGGTGCTCGACGCCGTGGCCGACACCGGGATGCCGGTGGTCGCCGCGGGCGGGTTCTTCGACGGCCGCGGTCTGGCGGCGGCGCTGTCGTACGGTGCCGCGGGCGTCGCGATGGGGACCCGGTTTCTGCTGACGTCGGATTCGACGGTGCCCGATGCGGTCAAGCAGCGCTACCTGCAGGCCGCCCTGGACGGCACCGTGGTCTCGACCCGGGTCGACGGAATGCCGCACCGGGTGCTGCGCACCGGCCTGGTCGAGAAGCTGGAAAGCGGCTCTCCGGTCAAGGGTTTCGCCGCAGCCGTGGGCAACGCACAGAAGTTCAAGAAGATGACCGGCATGACCTGGACGTCGATGGTCAAGGACGGTCTGGCGATGCGCAAGACCAAGGACCTGACCTGGTCCCAGGTGGTGATGGCGGCCAACACCCCGATGCTGCTCAAGGCCGGCCTGGTGGAGGGCAACACCGACGCCGGTGTGCTGGCTTCCGGACAGGTCGCGGGCATGATCGAGGATCTGCCGTCGTGTGCGGAACTGGTGCCGCAGATCGTGGCGGATGCCATCTCCCACCTCACTGAAGCCTCTTCCTTCATCCAACCGTAATGAAGCAGATAGCTTTATTAGCTCTATGTGAAGCTATGCTCTTCACATGCCGGTGGTGCGTGCGACGCTGATCGGCGACGTGGTCGGTTCACGGCACGCCACCGACCGACGGGCGCTGCACCGCGAGGTGAGCGCCGCCCTGCGCTCCGTCGCCGAGGGCGCCCTCGATGCACCGGCCTTCACCGTCGGCGACGAATTCCAGGGCACCTTCTCCCGCGTCGGCGAGGCACTCGCCGCAGCATGGGCCATCCGGGTGGCCGTCGCGCCCGGCATCGACGTCCGGTTCGGGATCGGCTGGGGCGAGGTCAGTGTGCTCGACAAGGCCACCCGCATCCAGGACGGGCCGGGATGGTGGGCGGCGCGCGCGGCCATCGAGTCGACCGCCGAGACCCAGCGGCAGCCGGGCCTGACGCAGGTGCGGATCACCTACCGCAGCCAGGCCGACACCGGGCCACCCGCCGACCTCGTCAACGCGGCACTGATGTGTCGGGACCACATGTTTGGATCGCTCGATGAACGCTCGATCCGCATCCTGAGAGGTCTCATGTCGCACCGGTCCAAGAAGCAGCTCGCCGCCGCGGAGCAGATCAGCCCGTCGGCGATCTCTCAGCGCGCCGGCCGCGACGGCTTGGATCTCATCGTGATTGCTTCGCAATACCTTTCGGAGATCTCATGAGCATGCTGGCGGTGTTCTTCATCGCCGCCGGCATCGGTGACATCGGCCGTCGCGCCGGCCGTCGCCGATGGCTACCGTTGCTGCTCAGCACCGGTGTGCTGGTGGGCGGACCCTGCTGGCGGGCCTCTGGGGGCGCGGCGACCTCGCCCTGCTCGCGCTCGCCGCGATCGGTCTGGCGGGTTGGCAGTTCTGGTGCGCTCGCGCCGAGCGCACCGGCACGCGCCAGGTCATCGCGCTCACGACGTTCGGCGCCACCGTGGCAGCGTTGATCCTGTTGTCGGGCTGGGCTTCGGAGGTATCGGGGCCGCTCGCCCGATGGGTGTCGTGGACGGGTGTGACCGGTGACGCTCCCGCCGACCGCGTGCTGATGGCCATCGGCGTGCTGGTGATCCAGGTCAGTACCGCCAATCAGCTGGTGCGCCTGATCTTGGGATCCGTCGGTGCGGTCAAACCCGCCGGTCAACCGCAGGCGTCGGACCAGTTGAAGGGCGGCAGACTGCTGGGCCCGATGGAGCGGCTGCTGATCGTCGGGCTGGGACTGGCGGGCCAACTCGCCCTGGCCACCGCGGTGGTGGCGGCCAAGAGCATCATCCGGTTCCCCGAGATCAGCGCCAAGCGCGACCGCGACGTCGTCGGAATCGACGAAGTCACCGAGTACTTCCTGGTCGGCAGCTTCACCAGCTGGATCGTCGCATTCGCCGGGCTGGCACTGGTTGCGACGACCTGAGGACCATTGTCCGAAAACGGCGCTACGCCGCGGCAGCCTTCCTAGACTCGGCCGCATGAAGACCAATGCGGCGATTCTGTGGGAGTACGGCGGCGACTGGACCGTGGAGGAGATCGACCTGGACCCGCCGGGTGATGGCGAGGTGTTGGTGTCGTGGGAGGCCACCGGTCTGTGCCACTCCGACGAGCACATCCGCACCGGTGACCTGCCGGCGCCCCTGCCGCTGATCGGCGGCCACGAGGGTGCCGGCATCGTGCGCGAGGTGGGACCAGGCGTCGTCGGGCTGGCGCCCGGCGACCACGTCGTCGCCTCGTTCCTGCCCGCGTGCGGGCGCTGCCGGTTCTGCTCGACGGGCCACCAGAACCTGTGTGACCTGGGCGCGCTGATCATGGCGGGCACCCAGGTGGACGGCACCTACCGGCGCCGGGCGCGGGGCCAGAATGTCGGTGCGATGGCGTTCGTCGGGACGTTCTCGCAGTACGGGTCGGTGCCCGAGGCGTCCATCGTCAAGATCGACGACGACGTTCCGCTGTCACGAGCGTGTCTGCTGGGCTGCGGTGTCACCACCGGATGGGGTTCGGCGGTCAACACCGCCGACGTCTCCCCCGGTGACACCGTGGTGATCATCGGGTTCGGCGGCATCGGCAGCGGCGCGGTGCAGGGGGCACGCCTGGCCGGGGCGGAGAAGATCATCGTGGTCGAACCCAACGAGCAGAAACGGGCGAAGGCCATGCTGTTCGGCGCCACGCACTTCGCCACCTCGATGGAGGAGGCCACCGCGCTGGTCGCCGACCTGACCCGCGGAGTGATGGCCGATTCGGCGATCCTGACCGTGGGTCTGCTCGAAGGCTCTCAGATCGAAGAGGCCGCGAACATCATCCGCAAGGGCGGCGCGGTGGTGATGACGGCCCTGTCGACGATGGCCGACAACCAGCCGACGCTGGGCATGATGATGTTCACGCTGTTCCAGAAGCGACTGCTGGGCAGCCTCTACGGCGAGGCCAACCCGCGCGCCGACATTCCGCGGCTGCTGTCGCTCTACCGCGAGGGCAAGCTGCTGCTCGACGAGACCGTCACCCATGAATACAAGCTGGCCGAGGTCAACGAGGGCTACGAGGACATGCGGTCAGGGCGCAACATCCGCGGCGTCATCCTGCACGACCACTGACATCAGGGCCGGAACAGGATCCCGTCGTCCGAGGCCCGCTTCATCAGCTCCGGGATGGTCAGCGTCCCGTAGCCGGTGTGGACGGGCCCGCGGGCGGTGCCGAGGAAAGTCACCATGCCGGGGTCGGGTTTGACGTCGAGGTGGTAGGCCTGCACGCCCGGCAGGTGGTACTGGAAGAAGTTCCCGAGGAAGTCGACCAGGAAGATCATGCTGCCGATCAGGCTGCGGCCCCACAGCGCCGAGGCGTTGTAGAGCGGTGTCATGGCGGCGGGGTCGCCGATCATCACGATGGGGCCGAAGTGCGGCTTGGTGCCGCCGCCGGGAGCGAAGCGCGGCATGAACGGTTGCAGGCCCGGCAGGTCGGACGCCAGGTAGGGCGCCGAGCTGCCGTAGGTGCCGATGTTGACGAACATCGAGTCGGCCCCGTTGCCCGGGGTGCGGGTGTTCATGCCGGGAGCCTCGAACCCGATGCCGGCCAAGCCGGTCTGCTGGGCGACGAACTGCGCTTCCCAACCACCCAGGGAGTGCCCGGTGACGAAGATGTCGTCGGAGGTGTAGCCCTGCTTCGCCGCCGCGGTCTGCACGCGTTCGGCGAAGGACAGTGCGTGGTAGAAGGCCAGCGGTGTGGTGCGGGTGAAGACCACCTGCAGATCTGCGAGGATCTGGCTGATCGTGATGAGCGGGTTGAACAGCAGGTGGGACCCACCGGTGGTGCCCTGGTAGGCGATGATCAGCTGTCCCTCCGGTGTCACCCAGGTCTTGGCCACCATGCCGGAGAAGATGTTGGTCGATGCCAGCTGAAAACCGTTGACGGTGAACGGTACGAGCCCGCCGGGCGTCGAGCCGAGCACGTAACCGGCCGCGGACGCGTTGAGGAACTGCGCCACGGTCGGGGTCGGCCGGGTGACCGGTCCCGTGTAGGTCAGCGTCGGGATCTCGGGCTGCGGCGGCGGTGGACGGTGTAGCCCCAGCAGCCGTTCGATCTCCCGGAAGGCACCGAAGATCAGGTCGTTGATCGGCTGCAGGCCGTGGGGCCGGTCGTCGGGCCGGTTCGCCGTTGCGGTCAGGTCCAGCACCTGCAGGACGGCGTTGACGAGCCGCGCCGGGAACGTCAGGAGTTCGGCCAGCGGCGACAATGGCTGGGGCGCAACGGGTGCCAGTGTCTCGACCGACAGCTGTGCGACCGTCGGTCGCGCGGTCGGTCCGTCGGTGCGCGCGGGTGTCAGCAGACGGGTCGATGCGCGACGCACCGAGCGCTCCGGACGCTCGACGGTGGTCGGCTGCGGGGCGGTGGCGGTGCGCCGCGCCGCGGGCGGCGCCTGCGGTTCCGGTTGCGTGTCGACCAGATCCGGGGCGGGCTCGCGGGTCCCGGTATCGTCGTCGGCCGTCTCCCGGGTCGAGCGCGCATCGGTCGGTTCGGTCTCGAGCGTGGTCTCCGGTTCGAGCGTGGCATCGATCTCGGCCGACGACTCGGTCTCGTCGCGCTGGTTCGCGCGCAGTGCATTTCGGCGCTGGGAGGGGCCCAAGTCGGAGTCGCCGCGCTCCGCGCGCACGTCACCGCGCTCGGTGTGCGTCTCGGCCGTCGGGCCGGCGGTCTCCGTCTGGCTCGACGTGGTGTCCGTGCCTGCAGTGTCCGCCGCGGCGTCGTTTCCGGACGGAGCGACCAGCAGCGCGGCCGACAGTGCCGCGGCGGCGAGTACCCGACCGATGCGTCGGGCCGTCGGTGCGTCTTCGGCCCGCAGGGCACCTTCCATGGCAGACGTTCCCCTGTCGCTCCGGCCGCTGTCACGATCTGACAACGTCAAATGTCAGATGACAATAACCAGACGACAGCAGGCGTGTCACGCACCTGCCGAGTTTGCTAGGCGCTCAACGACGGGGTGCGCAGCGGGGTGAACTGCCTGGCGGCCAGGTACTCCGGACGCGGCTTCTCGGCCCGATACGGCGAAACCAGTTGGTTCTGCACCGAATTGAACACCAGGAAGATGTTCGACCGCGGGTAGGGCGTGATGTTGGAGCCGGACCCGTGCATGATGTTGCAGTCGAACCACAACGCGGTTCCCGCCGGACCCGTCACCTGGTCGATGCCGAACCGGTCGGCCGCCTCGGTGAGGGTCGCGTGATCGGGTACGCCGATCTCCTGTTTGACCAGTGAGGACGTGTGATTGTCCCGCGGCGTGGCACCAACACACGGATAGAAGACGCGGTGCGAGCCGGGCATCACCATCAGCGAGCCGTTGTACGGGTAGTTGCGTGTCAACGCGATCGAGCAGGACACCGCCCGCATCTCCGGCATCCCGTCTTCGGCGTGCCACGTCTCGAAGTCGGAGTGCCAGTAGAAGCCGGTCCCGGTGAACCCCGGCATCAGGTTGATCCGGGCCTGGTGCAGGTACACGTCGCTGCCCAGCAGCTGGCGCGCCACCGGCAGCACCGCGTCGAGCGCGACGATGTCGGCGATCGCGTCGCTGAGCAGGTGCGGTTCGAACACCGACCGGACGCTGCCGCCCGGCTCGCGGATGATCCTGGGATCGCCGGCATCGGTGCGCGCGGCGATCTCGTCGAGTTCTGCGCGCAGTTCCGGCAGCCGATCGGTCTCGACGGCGTCAGGACGTACCAGGTAGCCCTTCTCCGCCATGGTCTGCAGATCGTCGGCCGTCAGTGGTCCGTCGGCCGCCTCACCCCACACCGTGGGTTCCACGCGGGCGATGGGTGCCAGCCGCTCCTCGAGCCGGGTCGGATAGCGGTCTTCTCCGGGTGAAAGTGGTTGGTAACTCAATTGGTTGCCACCGCCGGTGGAGGGTAGGCGCCGCTCTCGTCGTGGACTTCCTGGCCGGTGACGGGCGGGTTGAAGACGCACAGCATCCGCATCGTGGTGTCGCACGCCACCCGATGCCGTTCGTGGCCATTGAGCAGATACATCGTGCCCGGCTTCAACGGGTACTCCTGCCCGGTCTCGAGATCGGTCAGCGTGCCCGTCCCCTCGACCACCCAGACCGCCTCGACATGATGCTGGTAGTGGAACTCGCTCACCGAGTTCGCGTTGATGGTCGTCTCGTGGAACGAGAACCCGACACCGTCGTCGGCCAGGATGATGCGCTTGGAGCGCCAATGCTTGTCCGCGACATCACGTTCGGTACCGGTGATCTCGTCGGTGGTGCGGACTATCACGTCAGCACCCTCCTTTCTCGTCGCGCCTCTCGCTCAGCCGAGGGTATCCGCGATGGAGTCAGCCAGGATGTCGATGCCCGCGTCGAGGTCCTCCTCGGAAGTGGTCAGCGGCGGCAGCAGCTTGATCACCTCGTCGGAGGGGCCGCTGGTCTCCATCAACACGCCACGCTCGAACGCGACGCCGCAGATCTTCGAGGCCAGTGACTCGTCCTCGAACTTCAGTCCCTGGGCCATCCCCCGACCCCGGGAGCTGACGCCGGGGTACTTCGCGGCGATGCTGTCCAGCCGCTCCCGGATCTGACGACCCTTGGCCAGGGTGTCCTCAGCGAATGTCTCTGTCTCCCAGTATGTTTCCAGTGCCTTGGTCGCCGTCACGAACGCTGGGTTGTGACCCCGGAACGTACCGTTGTGCTCACCCGGTGCCCACACGTCCAGATCCCGGCGGAACAGGGTGAGCGCCATCGGAAGCCCGTATCCGCTGATCGACTTGGACAGGGTGACGATGTCGGGGACGATGCCGGCTTCCTCGAAGCTGAAGAACGGACCGGTGCGGCCGCAGCCCATCTGGACGTCGTCGACGATCAGCAGGATCTCGCGGCGGTGACACAGGTCGGCCAGACCCTGGAGCCACTCCATGCGCGCGACGTTGAGACCGCCTTCGCCCTGCACGGTCTCGACGATGACCGCGGCGGGCCGGTTCAAACCGCTACCGGAGTCGTCGAGCACCCGCTCGAACCAGTGGAAGTCCTCGGTGACACCGCCGAAGTAGTTGTCGTAGGGCATGGGGGTGGAGTGCACCAGGGGGATGCCGGCACCGGCACGTTTCATCGAGTTGCCGGTCACCGAGAGAGCGCCCAGCGTCATGCCGTGAAATGCGTTGGTGAAGCTGATGACCGACTCGCGACCGGTCACCTTACGGGCGAGCTTGAGCGCAGCCTCCACCGAGTTGGCTCCGGTGGGACCGGGAAACTGCACCTTGTAATCGAGGTCGCGGGGCTTGAGGATCAACCGGTCGAACGTCTCGAGGAACCGCGTCTTGGCCTCGGTCGCCATGTCCAACGAGTGCACGATCCCGTCGCCGGCCAGGTAGTCGATGAGCGGTTGCTTGAGGATCGGGTTGTTGTGGCCGTAGTTCAAAGCGCCTGCACCGGCGAAGAAGTCGAGGTACCGGTTGCCGGAGCTGTCGGTGACCCAGGATCCCTGGGCACTGGCCATCGTGGCGGGCCAACCGCGACAGTAACTGCGCACCTCGGACTCGACGGAGTCGTACACCGCCGGGAGATCGGGTTTTTCGGACCGGGTGATCGTTGCAGGTGTTGACATGTGTCCTTTCAAATGGTGTCAGTCGGCCAGGGGTGAGCTGACCGGGCCGATCCGCAGGAGCGGCTCGTCCGGGTGTTGACCATCGGCGTCCAACTGGGCGGCGGTGAAGTGTGGCTGCTCGACCAGGGGCACTCCCCGCCGCCGGGCGAAGGAGCCGAAGAATGCGCGCGACGCCGCGGTGTCCGGTGCGACCGTGGCCTCCACCGTGACGGGGTGGCCGTGCCGTTCGTGACGTACCCGGTCGACGAGACCGTCGAGCATGACGCTGGCCAGTCCGGTGCCCTGCGCGCGACGGGCGACTGCGACCTGCCAGACGAAAAGGACCTCCGGTCGGTGCGGGGGGTGGTAACCGGTGATCAACCCGCACAACTCGCCGTCCCGATCCGCCACGATGGTGGTGTCGGCAAAGTCTGTTGCCATCAAGAGATACGTGTACGTCGAGTTGACGTCGAGCACTTCGGTCTCGATGACGAGATCTCGCATTGCGATGGCATCGCCCGCGTGCGGACGCCGAAGAAATCGACCCCACGAGTTTTCCCGGCGGACAGCGCTTTTGGTCGCCACCGTCCACGGGCGCGGCATGAGGTCAGCACCGCGCGGTTCGTCGTCACCCAAGTCGAGATCACCACCGAACAAAAAGTTGCGTGCGTCATCAGTTACGTCATCGGTGTTATGACCGTATTCGGGCAAACCTCGGCGATGCAACCTCCGACCACGCCGATCAGGCCGGTCAGCGCACCGCGTACAACGCGTCTATCTGCGCAACCAGCACCAAAAAGCCCCTCTCAGCAACATCACAGGTTGTTACCAGTTTGTTACCAAAAGGGGCTGATCGGTGACCTGAGTCACAACAAGGCAGGTCAGAGCCTTTCGATGATGGTGACGTTGGCGGTGCCGCCGCCCTCGCACATGGTCTGCAGCCCGTAGCGGCCGCCGGTGCGCTCCAGGGTGTTGAGCATCGTCGCGAACAGCTTGGCGCCGGTGGCGCCCAGCGGGTGCCCGAGCGCGATGGCGCCGCCGTTGGGGTTGACCTTCTCGGGGTCGGCCTTGGTCTCCTTGAGCCAGGCCTGCACCACCGGGGCGAACGCCTCGTTGATCTCGACGGTGTCGATGTCGTCGATCGTCAGGCCGGTCTTGTCCAGCGCATAGCGCGTCGCGGGGATCGGGCCGGTCAGCATGAAGACCGGATCGGCGCCGCGGGCGCTGATGTGGTGGATGCGGGCGCGCGGCTTGAGGCCATGGTCTTTGACCGCCTGCTCGGAGGCCAGCAGCACGGCGCTGGCGCCGTCGGAGATCTGGCTGGCCATCGCCGCGGTCAACCGGCCGCCCTCGACGAGGGTCTTCAGGCCGGCCATCTTCTCCAGCGAGGTGTCGCGGGGTCCTTCGTCGACGGCGAAACCGTCGACGTCGATGATCTCGTTCTCGAAGTGGCCCGCGCGGATCGCCGCCTGCGCCCGCTGGTGACTGGCCAGGGCGAACTGCTCCATGTCCTCGCGGCTGATGTCCCACTTCTCGGCGATCAGTTCGGCGCCGCGGAACTGGGAGATCTCCTGATCGCCGTACCGGTGCAGCCAGCTCTTCGATTCGTTTGTCGGAGAGGTGAATCCGAATTGTTCGGCGACGGTCATCGCGGAGCTGATCGGGATCTGGCTCATGTTCTGCATGCCACCGGCGACGATCAGGTCGGCGGTACCGGAGAGGATGGCCTGCGCGCCGAAGGAGATGGCCTGCTGGCTCGAGCCGCACTGGCGGTCGACGGTGACACCGGGCACCTCTTCGGGGTATCCCGCCGCCAGCCACGACAGTCGGGCAATGTTGCCGGCCTGCGGTCCGATCGCGTCGACACAGCCGGCGATGACGTCGTCGACCGCACCCGGGTCGACGTCGTTGCGGGCGAACAGACCGCGCCAGCCCGCCGCGCCGAGGTCGACGGGATGGACACCGGCCAGCGACCCGTTGCGCTTGCCGACCGCGGTCCGTACGGCGTCGATGACATACGCCTCAGCCATTGGTGCTCTCCTTGCTTGTTGGCCCGGCGGTTATCCCGCCGAGGACGATCGAAAGATACTGCTGGCCCACCTGTTGTGCGGTCAGCGGCCCGCCGGGCTGATACCAGCGGACGGAAACCCACGTGGTGTCCCGGATGAACCGGTACACCAGGTCGACGTCGACGTCGGGGCGGAAGTAGCCCTCCTCGATGCCTTGGGTGAGTACGTCGACCCACATCTTGCGCTGCTGCCTGTTGCGTTCGTCGACGTAGGAGAACCGCTCGTGCGACGACAGCCGCTTGGCCTCGTCCTGGTAGATCACGACTTCGGCGTGGCGGGTCTCGATCGCCTCGAACGACGCCATGAACAGCCCTTTGAGACGCTCCAGCGGATTGGACTGCGTGTCGATGATCTCCTGGTAGCGCGCGAAGAGCCAGTCCAGGAACCCGCGCAGCACCTCGTCGACCATCTCCTCCTTCGAGGAGAAGTGGTGGTAGAGGCTGCCCGAGAGGATCCCGGCCGAGTCGGCGATGTCGCGCACCGTGGTCGCGCGTAGCCCGCGCTCGGCGAACATCGCCGCGGCCAGGGCCAACAACTCGTCGCGCCGGGTGTTGGCGGCACTCATGGGTGCTGACTCGACACCGAGATCACCTCGCCGGTCAGGTAGCTGGAGTAGTCGCTGGCCAGGAACGCGATGGTGGCGGCGACCTCCCAGGGTTCGGCGGCGCGTCCGAACGCCTCACCTTCGGCCAACCTGTCGAGAAGGTCGGCGCTGCTGGTCTTCTCGAGGAACTTGTGTCGCGCGATGCTCGGCGAGACGGCGTTGATCCGCACCCCGTACTCGACGGCCTCGATCGCGCTGCAGCGGGTCAGCGCCATCACCCCGGCCTTGGCCGCCGCGTAGTGCGACTGCGAATGCTGGGCGCGCCAACCGAGCACGCTCGCGTTGTTGACGATGACGCCGCCGTGCGGTGCGTCGCGGAAATACCGCAGCGCGGCGCGGGTCGCGCGCATCACCGACGTCAGGGTCACGTTGAGCACGCGGTCCCATTCCTCGTCGGTCATGTCGACAACGGGTGTCTGCCCGCCCAATCCGGCGTTGTTCACCAGCACGTCCAAGCGTCCTGCGGCGGACACCGTTTCGGTGATCAGCGCGTCGACCGCCTCGGTGGAGGTGACGTCGCAGACCACCGCGTCGACCTTGCCGAGCCCGAGGGCGGCCAGTTCGTCCCGGGTCTCCCCGAGCCGGCGTTCGTGGTAGTCGGAGACGACGACGTCGGCGCCTTCGAGCAGCGCGCGGCGCGCGGTGGTCGACCCGATGCCGGTGCCGGCCGCGGCCGTGACGAGCACGACTTTGTCTTTGAGGAGGCCGTGACCCTCGATCTCCTGCGGTGCGACGGAAAGATCACTCACCCTTTGGCCTCCCGGGGCAGGCCGAGCACGCGCTCGGCGATGATGTTGCGCTGGATCTCGTTGGATCCGCCGTAGATGGTGTCAGAGCGCGAGAACAGGTACAGGCGCTGCCACTCGCTGAACTCACCGTCGGGCAGGGTCAGGCCGGCCATGCCCTGCACGTCCATCGCGATCTCGCCGAGTTCCCGGTGCCAGTTGGCCCACAGCAGCTTCGAGATGTTGTCCTGGCCGGGACGCTCGACATCCATGGTGGCCAGCGCGAACGACCGCATGGCCTTCAGGCCCGCCCAGGACCGGGTCAGTCGCTCGCGGATCAACGGGTCGTCGGCCGCGCCGGTGCGCTTGGCGAGCTCGACGAGGTTGGAATGTTCACGCGCATAACGGATCTGCTGGCCCAGCGTCGAAACCCCGCGCTCGAACGTGAGCGTGCCCATGGCCACCCGCCACCCGTCACCGGGTTCACCGACCACGAGGTCAACATCGGTGCGTGCGTCGTCGAAGAACACCTCGTTGAACTCGGAGTCGCCGGTGAGCTGGATGATCGGCCGGATCTCGACACCGGGCTGGTCCAGCGGGACCAACAGATAGGACAGGCCGGCGTGGCGCTTGGAGCCCTTCTCGGTGCGGGCGACGACGAAGCACCACTGCGCCCAGTGCGCCAGCGACGTCCAGACTTTCTGCCCGTTGATCACCCAGTGGTCGCCGTCCAGGGTCGCGGTGGTCGACACATTGGCGAGGTCGCTGCCGGCTCCAGGTTCGGAGTAGCCCTGTGACCACAACTCGGTGACGTCGAGGATCTTGGGCAGGAAGCGCTGCTGCTGTTCCGGTGTGCCGTAAGCGATCAGCGTGGGACCGAGCAGTTCCTCGCCGAGGTGGTTGACCTTGTCGGGGGCGTTGGCCTTCGCGTATTCCTCGTAGAACGCGACGCGGTGGGCGACCGACAGACCGCGGCCACCGTGCTCGACCGGCCACCCGAGACAGGTCAGTCCGGCGGCGGAAAGATGACGGTTCCACGCGAGGCGTTCCTCGAAGGCCTCGTGCTCGCGGCCCGGACCGCCCAGCCCCTTCAACGCCGCGTATTCGCCGACCAGATTCTCGGCGAGCCAGTCGCGGACCTCAGCCCTGAACTCCTGGACCTCTATCACCCCTGTAGGGTAGCCTACCAAGCACTTGCTTGGGTAGCCGATCCCTGAGGAGCCATCGATGACGATTCGCGCGCGGACCACCCCCGCGGTTCTCGACCGCGTCGCGCGCGAACTCCCCGACCACCCTGCGGTCGTGACCCCGTCGAAGACTCTCACCTACAACGAGTTGCGCGACGAGGTCCGCCGGGCCGCCGCGGCGATGATCGACCTCGGCGTCGAGCGCGGTGACCGGGTGGCCATCTGGTCACCGAACACGTGGCACTGGGTGGTCGCCTGCCTGGCCATCCACCAGGCCGGCGCAGTCCTCGTGCCGTTGAACACGCGCTACACCCCCAGCGAGGCGGCCGACATCCTCGCCCGCACCGAAGCGCCACTGTTGTTCGCATCGGGCGAGTTCCTCGGTGCCGACAAGGCCGCCGAGCTGCCCCGATCCGAGTTGCCCGCGCTGCGCCACGTGGTCCGCATCCCGATCGAGAAGGACGACGGCACCTGGGACGAGTTCATCGCGCGCGGAACAAATCTCGCTGCCCTCGACGAGCGCGTCGCCGCCGTCACCGAGGACGACGTCTCCGACATCCTGTTCACCTCCGGCACCACCGGCCGCAGCAAGGGGGTGCGCTGTGCGCACCGCCAGTCGCTCGACGCGTCGGCGGCCTGGGCCGAGTGCGGACAGGTCTCCAGTACCGACCGCTACCTGTGCATCAACCCGTTCTTCCACAATTTCGGTTACAAGGCCGGGATCCTCGCGTGTCTGCAGACCGGCGCAACGCTGTTCCCGGAGCTGACGTTCGATCCGGAGCGGACCATGCGGGCTGTCGAGGAACACCGCATCACGGTGCTGCCCGGTCCCCCGACGATCTACCAGACACTCCTGGATCATCCGAAACGCGGTGACTACGACCTGAGCTCACTGCGGTTCGCGGTCACAGGCGCCGCAACCATCCCGGTCGTACTGATCGAGCGGATGCAGAGCGAACTCGACATTGACATCGTCCTGACGGCTTACGGACTCACCGAGGCCGCGGGTTTCGGCACGATGTGCCGCGCCGACGATGACGCGGTCACCGTGGCCACCACCTCGGGCCGGCCGATCGCGGACTTCGAACTCCGCATCGGCGAGCATGGTGAAGTCCTGCTGCGCGGGCCCAACGTGATGCTCGGCTATCTCGACGATCCGGACGCCACCGCGGCTGCGATCGACGCGGACGGCTGGCTGCACACCGGCGACGTCGGCGAACTCGACGACGCCGGCAACCTGAAGATCACCGACCGGCTCAAGGACATGTACATCTGCGGCGGCTTCAACGTCTACCCTGCCGAGATCGAGCAGGTGCTCGCCCGCCTGGACGGGGTGGCCGAAGCCGCGGTGATCGGGGTCCCCGACGAACGACTGGGCGAGGTGGGTAAGGCGTTCGTGGTCACCCTGCCCGGTGCCGAACTGGGCGAACAGGCCGTGATCGACTACACGCGAGAGCATCTCGCGAACTTCAAGACCCCGCGGTCGGTCGAGTTCCTCGACGCGCTACCGCGCAATCCGGGCGGCAAGGTCGTCAAGCCGGTGCTGCGCCAACACAGTGAAAGGGCCTGACTGTTGGACCTGACCTTCGACGACGCCACGCGCGAGTTCCAGGCTGAGGTGCGTGAGTTCCTCGCCGCGAACCGCGACGCGTTCCCGACCAAGTCGTATGACACGCAAGAGGGCTTCGAGCAGCACCGCCGCTGGGACAAGGTGCTTTTCGATGCCGGCCTGTCGGTGATCACGTGGCCCGAGAAGTACGGCGGCCGTGACGCCTCGCTGCTGCAGTGGATCGTCTACGAGGAGGAGTACTTCCGCGCCGGCGCTCCGGGACGGGCCAGCGCCAACGGCACCTCGATGCTGGCGCCGACGCTGTTCGCCCACGGCACCGAGGAGCAGCTCGACCGCATCCTGCCCAAGATGGCCAGCGGCGAAGAGATCTGGGCCCAAGCATGGTCGGAGCCCGAGTCCGGCAGCGACCTGGCCTCGCTGCGGTCGACGGCGACCAAGACCAACGGCGGTTGGCTGCTCAACGGGCAGAAGATCTGGAGTTCGCGCGCGGTGTTCGGCGAGCGTGCGTTCGGATTGTTCCGCTCCGACCCAGAGGCCCAGCGTCACAAGGGTCTGACCTATTTCATGTTCGACCTCAAGGCCGACGGTGTGACGGTACGCCCGATCGCCCAGCTGGGTGGGGACACCGGGTTCGGGGAGATCTTCCTCGACGACGTGTTCGTCCCCGACCAGGACGTGATCGGGGGTGTGCACGACGGCTGGCGTGCAGCGATGAGCACGTCGAGCAACGAACGCGGCATGTCGCTACGCAGTCCGGCGCGGTTCCTGGCCCCGGCGGAACGTCTTGTCGCACAGTGGAAGGACAACCCCGACCCCGCATTCACCGACCGGGTCGCCGACGCCTGGATCAAGGCACAGGCCTACCGGCTGCACACGTTCGGCACGGTCACCCGCGTCGCAGGCGGCGGCGAGCTGGGCGCCGAGTCGTCGATCACCAAGGTGTTCTGGTCCGAGCTCGACGTCGCCCTGCACCAGACGGCCCTGGATCTGCGCGCCGCCGACGGTGAGCTGGTCGATGCGGTGACCGACGGTCTGCTGTTCGCACTCGGCGGGCCGATCTACGCCGGCACCAACGAGATCCAGCGCAACATCATCGCCGAACGGCTCCTGGGCCTGCCCCGAAAGTAGACGAACGTGAACTTTGAGATCGACGAACAGCAGCGCGATTTCGCGGCCAGCATCGATGCTGCGCTGGGTGCGGCGGACGTGCCCGCCGCGGTGCGCGCCTGGGGCGACGGTGACACGTCGCCGGGTCGCAAGGTGTGGGCGCAGCTGACCGAGTTGGGTGTGCCGGCGCTGATGGTGCCGGAGAAGTTCGACGGCATCGACGCCCACCCGGTGGACCTGGTCGTGGCGTTGGAGCGGCTCGGCAAGTGGAACGTGCCGGGTCCCGTCGCCGAATCGATCGCCGTGGCACCGGTCTTGCTGACCGAGGACGAGCGCAGCGCCGCGCTGGCCGCTGGGGAGCTGATCGCGACGGTGGCCGCGCCGCCGCTGGTGCCGCGGGCGGTCAACGCCGACGCCGCGGGCCTGGTCCTGCTGGCCGCCGACGACTCGGTCAGCGAGGCGACCACCGGTACCGAGCACGAATCGGTCGATCCGAGTCGAAGGCTGTTCGAGGTCACCGCCTCCGGTGATGCGTGGGACGCCGACGTGCAGCGCGCCTTCGAATTCGGTGCGCTGGCGACATCGGCGCTGCTGGTGGGTGCGGCCCAGGCGATGCTCGACGCATCGGTGGAGTACGCCAAGCAGCGCAGCCAGTTCGGCACCGTGATCGGCACCTACCAGGCCATCAAGCACAAGCTGGCCGATGTGTTGATCGCCGTCGAGTTGGCTCGGCCGCTGGTCTACGGCGCGGCGTTGTCGCTGGCCGACGGGTCGGCCGACACGGCGCGCGATGTCAGCGCCGCGAAGGTGGCCGCGGCCGATGCCGCGCTGCTGGCCGCACGCTCGTCGCTGCAGACCCACGGCGCGATCGGCTTCACCCAGGAGCACGACCTGTCGCTGCTGCTGCTGCGTGTGCAGGCCTTACGTCCTGCGTGGGGCGATCCGACATGGCATCGCCGGCGAGTGTTGGAGGCACTGACCAAATGAGCGAAGAACGAGACCTGTTGCGCGACACCGTCGCCGCACTGGTCGAGAAGCACGCCTCGCCGGAGGCGGTCCGCGCCGCGGCCGCGTCGGAGCGCGGATACGACGAGTCCCTGTGGACGATGCTGTGCGAACAGGTCGGCGCGGCAGCGCTGGTGGTTCCCGAGGAGCTCGGCGGAGCCGGCGGCGAGCTGGCCGACGCGGCGGTGGTCCTCGAGGAGCTCGGCAAAGCCCTGGTGCCCACCCCGTTGCTGGGCACCACGCTCGCCGAGCTGGCACTGCTGTCGGTCGACGAACCGGACACCGACACACTCGAGTCGCTGGCCGAGGGGACCGCCATCGGCACGGTCGTCTTCGATCCCGGCTACGTGCTCAACGGGAACGTGGCCGACGTCGTGATCGCCGCCGACGGTGAGAACTTGACGCGCTGGTCCTCGTTCACCGTCACCCCTGCGGTGGCGATGGACGTCACCCGGCCGTTGGCCGCGCTCGAGTCCACCGAGACGGTGCCCTTGGGCGCCGACCCCGGTCTGGCCGACACCGCGGCAATCCTGTTGGCTGCCGAGCAGATCGGCGCCGCCACCCGCTGCCTCGACCTGACGGTGCAGTACACCAAGGATCGCGTGCAGTTCGGTCGGCCGATCGGCAGTTTCCAGGCTCTCAAGCATCGGATGGCCGATCTCTACGTCGCGGTGCAGTCCGCCAAGGCCGTCGTCGACGAGGCGGTCGCCGAACCGTCGTCGACATCGGCTGCGTTGGCCCGGCTGGCAGCCAGCGAGGCCTTCAGCAAGGTCGCCGCAGAGGCGGTGCAGATGCACGGCGGTATCGCGATCACCTGGGAGAGCGACATCCAGTTGTACTTCAAGCGGGCACACGGCAGTGCCCAGTTGCTCGGACCACCGCGTGAGCAGCTTCGCCGCCTCGAACCCGAGGTGTTCTAGCCTGGCGGGGTGACCCCTTCGCTGCGCTCCGGCATCCCGCCGTTTTACGTCATGGACGTGTGGTTGGCCGCCGCCGAACGGCAGCGCAGCCACGGCGACCTGGTCAACCTGTCGGCTGGGCAGCCGAGCGCGGGTGCGCCGTCGGCGGTGCGGGACGCCGCCGCCGCCGCGCTGCAACGCAACCAGCTCGGCTACACCGTCGCGCTCGGTATCCCCGAGCTGCGGGAGGCCATCGCCGGTTCCTACGCCGCACGCCACGGACTGTCGGTCGACCGCGACGACGTCGTCGTTACCACCGGTTCCTCGGGCGGCTTCCTGCTGGCGTTCCTGGCGTGCTTCGACGCCGGTGACCGCGTCGCGATCGCCAGTCCCGGCTACCCGTGTTACCGCAACATTCTGACCGCACTCGGTTGCGAAGTGGTCGAGCTGCCCTGCGGCCCCGAGACCCGATTCCAGCCGACGCTGCAGATGCTGCGCGACATCGATCCACCGGTGGCGGGCGTCATCGTGGCCAGCCCGGCCAACCCCACAGGAACCGTGATCCCGCCGGAGGAACTCGCGGCGATCGCGTCGTGGTGCGCGTCGACCGGCGTGCGGTTGATCAGCGACGAGGTCTACCACGGCCTGGTCTATCCGGGTGCGCCCGCCACCAGTTGCGCGTGGGAGACCTCACGGGATGCCGTGGTGGCCAACAGCTTCTCGAAGTACTTCGCGATGACGGGATGGCGGCTGGGCTGGCTGCTGGTGCCCGACGAACTCAAACGCGCGGTGGATCGACTGACCGGCAATTTCACGATCTGTCCGCCCGTGTTGCCGCAGTTGGCTGCCGTTTCGGCGTTCACCCCCGAATCCATCGCCGAGGCGGAGTCGCTGCTCGACGGGTACGCGTCGAACCGGACCATGTTGCTCGACGGACTACGCGCCCTCGGTATCGATCGGCTGGCTCCCACCGACGGCGCGTTCTACGTGTATGCCGACGTGTCGCATCTGACCACCGACTCGCTGGCGTTCTGTTCGAAGCTGCTCGACGACACCGGCGTGGCGATCGCGCCGGGCGTCGATTTCGACCCCGTGCGCGGCGGAGCGTTCGTCCGATTGTCCTTTGCCGGTCCACCGTCGGACCTCGAGGAGGCCCTGCGCCGCATCGGAGAATGGTTGCCCTGACATGACATTCGTCGCGGGAGTCGATTCGTCGACGCAGTCGTGCAAGGTCGTCGTCTGCGATGCCGACACCGGCAGGATCGTGCGGTCCGCGTCGACACCCCACCCGGGCGGCACCGAGGTGGACCCGCAGCACTGGTGGGACGCGCTGCAGGCCACCGTCACGGCCGCAGGTGGACTCGACGATGTGTCGGCGATGTCCGTGGGCGCTCAACAGCACGGGATGGTGTGTCTGGGCAGCTCCGGCATGCCGGTCCGAGATGCGTTGCTGTGGAACGATACTCGATCCGCCGATGCCGCCGTGCAGTTGGTGGACGAACTGGGCGGTCCGGATGCGTGGGCGCAGCGGGTCGGTGTCGTACCGGTGGCGGCGGTCACCGCGACCAAGCTGCGCTGGCTCGCCGACCACGAGCCACAGCACGCCGACGCGACCGCGCTGGTGTGCCTGCCGCACGACTGGCTGACCTGGCGGTTGAGCGGATCGTCGGACCTCGCCGACGTACGCACCGACCGCAGCGACGCCAGCGGCACCGGTTACTTCAGCGCGTCCACCGACAGTTACCAGCCGGACCTGTTGGAGCTTGCGATGCGCGGTCGGACACCGGCGGTGCCTCCGGTGCTGGGTCCGCGCGAGGTGGCGGGCACGACCTCCGGCGGCGCGCTCCTCGGGCCGGGTGCCGGTGACAATGCCGCTGCCGCACTGGGTTTGAACGCCTCCTCGGGGGACTGCGTGGTGTCGTTGGGGACCTCGGGCGTGGTCAGTGCCGTGAGCCCGGTGGGGGCGCAGGATCCCGACGGCATCGTCGCCGGGTTCGCCGACGCGACCGGGCAGCACCTGCCGCTGGTGTGCACGCTCAACGGCGCACCGGTCCTGGCCGCTGCCGCACAGATGCTGCAGGTGGATTTCGCCGAGTTCGACCGACTGGCCCTGTCGGCACCCGCGGGCGCCGAAGGGCTGGTGCTGGTGCCCTATCTCGAGGGCGAGCGGTCCCCCAACCTGCCCGCGGCGACCGGAGCTCTGCACGGAATCACCACACGAAACCTGAACGCCGCCAACATCGCCCGGGCCGCGGTCGAAGGTCTGCTCAGTTCGATGGCGTATTGTCTCGACCGGATTCGGGACCAGGGGGTCCAGACGCAGCGCATCATGCTGATCGGCGGCGCCGCGCGGTCGGAGGCGGTGCGGCGGATCGCGCCCGCGGTATTGGGCACGACGGTGCACGTACCGGCGCCGGCCGAGTACGTCGCGCTGGGTGCCGCACGGCAGGCTGCCTGGGTGTTGTCGGGTGCCGATGATGCGCCGGCCTGGTCCACACAGGAGGTGACGCGCTACGACGCCGACGCGACGCCGTGGGTGCGCGAGCAGTACCAGGCAGCGGAGCCACTGACCTTTCGGTAGCGGACTTGTCGGTGGCGCTGAGTACTGTCGGTTATGTGTTCGAAACTTTGTTCGATATTTCTGACGCGGCGTCGGAGGCGCAGTTGCGGTCGGTCGTCGAGGAGTGCGAGCGGCTGAAATCGGTCGCTGCTGCCGCGCAGGCGCGGGCCACGGCGTTGTGGGCGGCCAAGCGGGCTGCCAGCGAGGAAGCCGACGGGATCCCGAAAGCCCGGCGGGGTAAGGGGTTCGCGTCGGAGGTGGCGTTGGCCCGCCACGAGGCTCCGGTGCGTGGCGGCCAGCACCTCGGGTTCGCGCGAGCGTTGGTCCACGAGATGCCGCACACGTTGGCGGCGTTGGAGTCCGGCGTGCTGAGCGAGTGGCGGGCGACGTTGATCGTGCGGGAGTCGGCATGTCTGAGCGTCGAGCACCGCCGCCAACTCGATCTCGAGTTATGCGCTGATCCGTCCCGGCTGATCGGGTGGGGTGATGCGCGGGTGGCCGCCGAGGCCAAGCGGATCACCGCGCGCCTGGACGCCGCCGCGGTCGTCGAGCGTGGGCGCCGGGCGGTCCAGGATGCGGGGGTGTGGGTGCGGCCGGTGTCCGACACCATGGCCCAGGTGACCGTGCGGTTGCCGATGTCCCAGAGCGTGGCCCTCTTCGCGGCCTGTAAGCGCGCCGCCGACATGACCTTCGACGAGCGCCCGCGTGGGCGGGTGATGGCCGAGACGGTCTATGAGCGGGTCATCGGCCGACCCGCCGAGACGCCGGTGCCGATCGCGCTGAACCTGGTGATGGCCGACACCACCCTGGCCGGTGACGACGACGAACTGGGCTGGCTCGATGGGTACGGGCCGGTGCCGGCCGGGTTCTGTCGCGCCCTGGTCGGAGATGCTGCGCTGGACGCCGACACGAAAGCCACGTTGCGGCGGCTGTATCGCCATCCCGATTCCGGGCAGCTGGTCGCGATGGAATCCAAGGCCCGGATCTTTCCGAAAGGCTTGGCGGCGCTGCTGCAACGGCGGGATCAGACCTGCCGCACCCCATACTGCAACGCCCCGATCCGCCACCACGACCACGCCACACCTGCCCGCGACGGCGGGGCCACCAGCGCGACCAACGGGCTCGGCAAGTGCGAGGCCTGCAACTACGCCAAGGAAGCGCCCGGCTGGCAGGTCACCACCGAGGACACCGACGGACAGCACGCAGCGACCTACCGAACACCCACCGGCGCGGTCTACCAGTCCATCGCCCCACCACTACCCGGCCCACCGGTCCGAAGACGGATCAGCCTGATGGAAGGCCGACTCAGTGTCGACCTGGTTACGTTCGACGCTGCGTGACGTACCAGTCGAGCAGCGCGGGGTCGTCGACGGCGCTGCGTTCGACGACTTTGGCGGCGTCGCGGCCCTGGAACAGCTTCTTGATGGGGACCTCGAGCTTCTTGCCGGTGCGGGTGTGGGGAATGCCTGGCGCAACGATGATCTCGTCCGGGACGTGGCGCGGCGAGACCTCAGTGCGGATGGTGTTGTTGATCTTGTCGCGGACCGCGTCGGTGAGCTCGGTGCCGTCGGCGAGGACGACGAACAACGGCATCCAGTAGCCGCCGTCGGGTTGCTCGGCGCCGATCACGAGGGCTTCGGCCACCTCGGGCAGCCGTTCCACGGCTTGGTAGATGTCGGCGCTACCCATCCGGATGCCGTGCCGGTTCAGCGTCGAGTCGGATCGTCCGTGCACGATGATGCTGCCGTGGTTGGTGACGGTGATCCAGTCACCGTGGCGCCACACTCCGGGATAGGTGTCGAAATACGCGTCGTGGTAACGGGTCCCGTCGGGGTCGTTCCAGAAGGCCACCGGCATCGAGGGCAGCGGTTTGGTGACGACGAGTTCGCCGACCTCTCCGATCACGGGTTCGCCGGACTCGTCCCATGCCGCGAGCGCGACACCCAGGTACGGCGCCGAGAGTTCACCGGGCCACACGGGCACCGTGGGCACACCGCCGATGAACGCCGACACCACGTCGGTGCCACCGCTGATGGACGCGACGTGGACACCGACATGGTCACGCAGCCACAGCGACGATGCCGGCGGCAACGAGGACCCGGTGATCCCGACCGAGCGCAGCGCCGAGAGGTCGTGGGTCTCGCGGGGGTGTGCGTCGGCCTTGATGCATCCGAGGACATAGCCGGGGCTGGTGCCCAGCACGGTCGCCCGGACGCGAGCGGCGATCTCCCACAACGAGTCCGGCTTCGGTGCGTTCGGGCTGCCGTCGTAGCAGACGATCGTGGCGCCCACCAGCAGCCCGGCGACCTGGAAGTTCCACATCATCCAGCTGGGACTGGTGTACCAGAAGAAGGTGTCGGAGGCGCCGATGTCCGACTGCAGCGCAATGGCCTTGAGGTGCTCGACCACCACGCCCCCGTGGCCGTGCATGATGCCTTTCGGCAACCCCGTGGTGCCCGACGAGAACAGGATCCACAGCGGGTGGTCGAACGGCACGGCCAGCGGGGACAGCGCGGCATCGGTGGTGTCGGCCAGACCGTCGAGACCGAAGCTCGCCTGCAGTGTCGGCAGCCCGGCCCGCAGCTCCTCGACGTCGGCTCGCTTGTCCCGGTGCTTCCCCGCGAAGTAGTAGCCGTCGGCGGCCACGAGCACCTTGGGTTCGAGTTGACCGAGCCGGTCCAGCGCGGCCTTGGCGGAATAATCCTGGCCACACGCACTCCACACCGCGCCCAAACTTGCGGTGGCCAGGAACGCGATGATCGCCTCGGGAATGTTGGGCAGGTAGCCGACCACGCGATCGCCGGGCTCGACACCGGCCGCGCGCAGCTTGTCGGCGAAGGCCGCTGTGCGGCCCAACAGTTCGGACCAGCTCACCTCGCGGTCGGCACGATCCTCGCTGACGCTGATGATCGCGGGACGGTCGGTGCGTGCGTTCCGCAGGACCTGGTCGACGTAGTTCAGTGTCGTGCCCGGGAACCATTGCGCACCCGGCATCGTCGCGCCGGAGAGCACGGTGTCTCCGCGTTCACCGAGATCGAAGTAGTCCCACAGGGCCGCCCAGAACCCGTCCAGGTCGTCGACCGACCACTGCCACAGCGCCCGATAATCGTCGAAGGTCACGTCGGTGCGCTTCTCCACGAAGCGGGCGAAATCGGTGATGCGGGCTCGGGCGATGTCGTCGTCGGTGGGGGTCCACTGCGGGGCGTCGCTCACTTGGCGCTCCACCCGCCGTCCATCGTGTACGACGCTCCGGTCACCATTCCCGCGTGCGGCGATGCCAGCCAACCCACCAACGCCCCTACCTCCTCCGGTTCCACGAGCCGTTTGACGGCGCTCTCCTTGAGAAGAATCTCGGTGAGCACCTCTTCCTCGGGGATGTTATGCGTTCGCGCCTGATCGGCGATCTGCTTGGTCACCAGTGGCGTACGGACATAGCCCGGGTTCACGCAGTTGCTTGTCACGCCGCGCGGCCCACCTTCCAGGGCGGTGACCTTCGACAGCCCTTCGAGTGCGTGCTTGGCCGTGACGTAGGCGGACTTGAACGGTGAGGCCCGCAGTCCGTGCACCGAGGAGATGTTGATGATCCGACCGAACTCGCCGCGGTACATGTGCGGCAGCGCCGCGCGGATCAACAGGAACGGCGCCTCGACCATCAGTGCCAGCATGGCGCGGAACTTCTCCGGCGGGAACTCGTGGATCGGGTTCACGCTCTGGATGCCTGCGTTGTTGACCAGGATGTCGACGTCGAGGCGCAGCTCCTCGAGGGCTTTGACGTCGAGAAGGTCCAGACCCCAGGCGGTTCCGCCGATCTCGTGGGCCACGTTCTGCGCACCGGCTTCGTCGACGTCGGCGACCGTCACCGCGGCCCCGCGCGCGGCGAGCTCGCGTGCACACGCCGCGCCGATCCCGCCCGCACCGCCGGTGACCAGCGCGGTGCGGCCGGCCAGCTCGGTCATGTGAGGCCGGCCTTGGCCAGTTGTTCGCGGTCGGCCTCGTCGAGGTTGTGCAGGTCCAGCCCGTTGGTCTCGCGGGTGAACCACGCGGCGATCAGCGTGATCACCGACGCGCCGGCGAGGTAGACCGCGATCGGCACCCAGGTGCCGAACCGGTCGAGCAGCCAGGTCGCGATGGCCGGCGCCAGCGAACCGGCGACGATCGAGGTGACCTGATAGCCCAGCGACACACCGGAATACCGCATCCGCGTCGGGAACATCTCCGCCATGATGGCCGGCTGCGGGGCGTACATCAGGGCGTGGATGACCAGCCCCAGGATGACGGCGCCCATGATCATCAGGTAGCTGCCGGTATTCATCATCGGGAACGCGAAGAAGCCCCACGTGATGGCCAGGATCGCGCCCGCCATGTAAACCGGGCGCCGGCCGTACCGGTCGGCGAGGCGACCCACCTGCGGGACCACCACGAAGTGCACGGCGTGGGCGGCCAACAGGTACCAGAGGATGTCACTGGTGTCGGTGCCGACGTGAGTCTTGAGGTAGACGATGGAGAACGTGACGACGAGGTAGTACATGATGTTCTCCGCGAAGCGCAGCCCCATCGCGGTGAAAACACCACGCGGGTAACGCCGCAACACCTCGACCACGCCGTAGGACACCGACTTGACCCGCTCGACCTCCTCCTGAGCGGCCACGAAGATCGGCGCGTCAGTGACCTTGGTGCGGATGTAGTAGCCGATGAGCACGACCACCGCCGACAGCCAGAACGCCACCCGCCAGCCCCACGACATGAACGCCGCCTCGGGCAGCACACCGGTGAGCACGAGCAGCACGACGGTGGCGAGCATGTTCCCGACCGGCACCGCGGCCTGCGGCCAGCTGGCCCAGAAAGCGCGGTCCTTGCTGGGGCTGTGCTCGGCGACCAGCAGCACCGCGCCGCCCCATTCCCCGCCGACCGCGAACCCCTGCATGAAGCGCAACGCGACCAGCAGGATCGGCGCCCACACCCCGATCTGCTCATAGGTCGGCAGGCAACCCATCAGGAACGTGACGGCGCCGACCAGCAGAATCGCGAACTGCAGCAACTTCTTTCGGCCGTACTTGTCGCCGAAGTGGCCGAAGACGATGCCGCCCAAGGGCCGGGCGACGAAACCGACGGCGTAGGTCAGCAGCGCCGCGATCAGACCGGCGGCCTCACTGGTGCCCTCGGCGAAGAACACCTTGTTGAACACCAGCGTCGCGGCGGTCGCGTACAGGAAGAACTCGTACCACTCGACGACGGTGCCGGCCATCGACGCGACCACCACGCGCTTGAGACCGGTTGCGACACCGGATTGTTGCGTGCTCATCGCCCACCCTCCCTTTGTGATGCCCACCACAAACTGCCAGTGAGTATTCATGCAGCTACCCCGAACCTGCAATGCCCAAAACCGCAGCAGCCATCTGCAAAAATGCAGATATGGCCTCCCCCATCCGCCGCCCGAGCGCCGACGACCTGCTGGTCCTGTTGGCGGTCGGCCGAACCGGCCGTTACACCACGGCGGCCGACGAACTGGGGCTCAACCACACGACGATCAGCCGTCGGATCGCCGCACTGGAACGGGCCATGGGCGGCCGCGTGCTCGCGCGCGTCGGCGGCGGCTGGGAACTGACCGACCTCGGCCGCGAAGCACTCGCCGCGGCCGAGGCCGTCGAGACCGCAGTGCGTTCCCTGGCCACCGATACGGCAGGTCAGCGGGCGTTGGAGGGCGTGGTGCGCATCTCGGCGACCGACGGGTTCTCGGCCTACATCGCCGCGCCCGCGGCAGCCGCCGTGCAGCGCGACCATCCGAAGGTCGCCGTCGAGCTCGTGGCCACCACCCGCCGGGCCACCCAGCAGCGCTCCGGAATGGACATCGAGGTGGTGGTCGGGGAACCGAAGGTGCATCGGGCCGAGGCGCTGCGACTGGCGGACTACTGCCTGGGCCTGTACGGATCGCGCGAATATCTCGCCGAGCACGGCCGACCGGACGCCATCACCGATCTGCAGCGGTTCCCGCTGGTGTACTTCATCGACTCGATGCTGCAGGTCGACGACCTGGACCTGGCGACCAGCTTCGCCCCGGCCATGCGGGAGTCGGTGACCTCGACCAACGTCTTCGTCCACGTCGAGGCCACCCGCGCCTCCGCCGGCCTGGGTCTGCTGCCGTGCTTCATGGCCGACCGGCATCCCGACCTGGTGCGGGTGCTTCCCGACGCGGTGTCGATCCGGCTGACGTACTGGCTGGTGACGCGACCGGAGACGCTGCGGCGCCCGGAGGTCGCGGCGGTCGTCGACGCGATCCGGGCCCGGGTCCGCGACCAGCGCGACGTGCTGCTGGGAAACCGCTGAGCGGGTTGTCCACAGGGGTTATCCCCAGTGTGGATGAATCACATCGTTGTCATTCACACCTCAGTGCACGCCTTCCATGTGCCGGCTGATCCACGGCGACATCAACAGCACCGCCACTCCGGTGAGCACGGTGAACCCACCGAGCACTCCGAAGTAGGCGACCTCCCGGTCCGGGTCGTACCAGGCGGCCAGGACGCCCGACATCGAGGTCCCGATGCCCACCGAGAAGAAGTACAGCGCCATCATCTGCGCGCGGAACGCCTCGGGAGCAAGCTTCGTGGTGACCGAGAGGCCGATCGGCGACAGCAACAATTCCGATGTCGCGAACACCCCGAGGATCGCCAGAACGAGAAGTGCGGGTACGGCATCGATCCCGGCCAGCGGGACGAAGCACAAGAATGCCAGCCCCATCCCGACCACACCGTAGGAGAACTTGCGTGGGGTGGTCGGGGCCCGGTCGCCCAACCGCGTCCACATCAGGGCAAACAGCGGTGACAGCACGATGATCCATATGGGCTCGATCGAACCGATCCAGTTCGACGGCGCGATCCAGCCGAAGATCGACCAGTTCATCCGTTCGTCGGAGTAGACGGCCAGCACCGTGAAGATCTGCTGGAACAGCGACCAGAAGACCGCGTTCGCGACGAACAACGGGATGAACGCGCGCACCCGGGCCCGCTCCGGCGCGGTGACCTTCCCCGAGCGCAGCAGGACGGTGAAGTAGCCGACCGAGGCGACGATGATCACCGCTGTGGTGACCTGCGACAGGTTCTCCAACGTCACCAGCCGCAGGCCGATCACCGCGGCGACGACGACCACGACCAGCGCACCGACACCGACGGCCTTGTTGACCGCACTGCGTGGCAGTGGGTTGGGCACCGCGGCGCCGTGGCCGCCGAGGTTGCGCCGGAACATCACGTACTGGATCAACCCGAGCGCCATACCGACCGCCGCCGCGCCGAACCCGAAGTGAAAGCCGAGGCTGGTCTGCAACAGCCCCGTCAGCAGCGGCCCGACGAACGCACCCAGGTTGATGCCGAGGTAGAACAACGTGAATCCACCGTCGGCACGCGCGTCACCTTTGGCGTACAGGGTCCCGAGCAGCGACGATGCGTTCGCTTTCAGCGCTCCTGAGCCCAGCGCGACCAAGACCAGACCCGCGCCGACCCCGGCCAGTCCGGGCAGCACCGCCAGCGCGATGTGGCCCAGCATGACGACGACCCCGCCGTAGAAGACGGTGCGTTCCATGCCGAGGAGACGGTCGGCGACCCACGCGCCGAGCACCGTCGACAGGTACACCAGGCCGCCGTACGCGCCGACGATGCCGGTGGCCGTGCTCTGTGCCAGACCCAGTCCGCCGTCGACGGTCGAGTAGTACAGGTAGTAGCCGAGGATCGTCAGCATCCCGTAGAACGAGAACCGCTCCCAGAGTTCGACCCCGAAGAGGTTGGTCAGCCCGATCGGGTGACCGAAAACCGTCCGGGTCGGTTTGTCCTCACCGATCGTCATCGCGCTGGACTACCCGGCTGCCGGTTGCTACAACCAGGTGTCCTCGCGGGCCACCGTCAGGAAGGCCTCCAGGTCGTTGCGCCAATCGGCCGGGGTGTTCTTCTCCGGCTCGATGCCGGTGTACTGGCCCTGGTAGAACAGCAGCGGCCGCGGCTTCTTGTCCGATATCTGCGACAGCGAGTGCACCGCGCCGAACACCACGAAGTGGTCGCCGCCGTCGTGCACGGATGCCACTGTGCAGTCGAGATGGGCCAGGCTGCCCTCGATGATCGGCGAGCCGAGTTCCGAGCGGTGCCAGTCGATGCCGGCGAACTTGTCGGGTTCCCGCGACCCGAAGCGCGCCGAGACGTGCTGCTGGTCCTCGTGCAGGATGTTCACGCAGAACCGTCCCGCCGCCTCGATGGCCTGCCACGACCGCGACTGCTTGGTCGGACAGAACAGCACCAGGGGCGGGTCCAGCGACAGCGCCGCGAACGACTGGCAGGCGAAGCCGACCGGGGCATCGTCACTGATCGTCGTGATCACCGTGATGCCGGTGCAGAACTGCCCCAGCACATTGCGGAAAGTGCGCGGATCGATCGACGGGGTGCCCACAGCCGCTAGCTCTTGAAGCCCACGCTGAAGTCGTGACCCCACAGCGAAACCGCCGTGCTCTCCCGGGCAACCCAGTTGTCGTCGTCGACTTCGAGCCCCTCACAACCGAACTCGATGTCGAAGCCGCCTGGCGTCTTCATGTAGAAGGACAGCATCTTGTCGTTGACATGACGCCCCAGGGTCGCGGCCATCTTGACGTTGCGCCGCAGCGCACGGTCCAGGCACAACCCGACGTCATCGGAGTTCTCCACCTCGACCATGAGATGCACGATGCCGCTCGGGGTTTCGCCCGGCATGAACGCCAGGCTGTGATGGCGCGGGTTCACCCCGAGGAAGCGCAGCCACGCCGGGGCGCCGTCGGCGGGCCGGCCGACCAGCTGCGGCGGCAGTCGCATCGAGTCGCGCAGGCTGAAGCCCAGTACGTCGCGGTAGAAGTGCAGTGTCTCGGTGTCGTCGCGGGTGGTCAGCACCACGTGGCCCAGACCCTGCTCCTCGGTGACGAACTTGTGTCCGTACGGGCTGACCACGCGCCGGTGTTCGAGGGCGACGCCGTGGAACACCTCCAGCACGTTGCCCGACGGGTCGTCGAAGACGATCATCTCGTCGACGCGACGCTCGGCCAGCTCGGCAGCGGTGGCTTCCTTGTACGGGGTGCCGTGCACGTCGAGGCTGTTGCGGATCTCCTGCAGCGCAGCGGCGTTGGCGGTCTCCCAGCCCGAGCTGATCAGCCGGTCCCGCTCTCCGGGCACGATCACCAGGCGCGCCGGGAACTCGTCCATCCGCAGATAGAGCGCGCCGTCGGTGTCGCCTTTCCCTTCCACCATCCCGAGCACCTTGAGCCCGTACTCGCGCCACGCCGCGACGTCGGTGGCCTCGATGCGCAGGTAGCCCAGTGATCGGATGGTCATGGTCATCCCTCCAGAAGGAAGTCTGTGGTCAGCTTGTTGAACTCGTCGAACTTCTCCAGCTGTGCCCAGTGTCCGCACTGGCCGAAGACGTGCAACTGCACGCGGGGAATCTGCTTGAGCGCCACCAGCGCGCCGTCGAGCGGGTTCACCCGGTCCTCGCGGCCCCAGATCAGCAGCACCCGCTGGCGCAGCTTGTAGACATCCCGCCACATCATGCCGAGCTCGAAGTCCGCACCGGCGAACGACTTTCCCATCGCCTTGGTCGCGGCCAGCGACTCGGGCGTGCTGGCGATCCGGAAGCGCTCCTCGACCAGTTCCGGTGTGATCAGGCTCTGGTCCCAGACCATGATGCGCAGGAACTTCTCGATGTTCTCCCGCGTGGGCTCGGCGGCGAACTTGCCGAGCAGCTTGACCCCTTCGGTGGGGTCCGGTGAGAACAGGTTTACGCTGAGCCCGCCGGGACCCATCAGCACCAGGCGACCCGCGCGCTTCGGGTTGTCCAGCGCGAACCGCACCGCGGTGCCGCCGCCCAGTGAATTACCCACCAGCGCAGCGCGTTCGATGCCGAGATGATCGAACAGATTCAGCAGCGCGGTGGCGCTGTAGCGGTTGTACTGCTCGTGCTCGGTGTGCTTGTCGGAGTGCCCGTAGCCCGGCTGGTCGACGGCCAGGACGTGGAAGTGCTGGGCCAGCACCGGAATGTTGCGGCTGAAGTTCGACCAGCTGGACGCGCCCGGCCCGCCGCCGTGCAGCAGCACGACGGTCTGCGAGTTCCCGACGCCGGCCTCGTGGTAGTGCAGCCGCATGTCTTCACGCACCTGCGCATAGCGCGAAGTCGACTCGAACGTGATCTCGACCTGCTGCTCGGTCTCCTGGATGTAGGACGTCATACCATCGTGTCCTGCGGAGGCAGCCCGAACGCGTCGTTGCCGAAGATCAGGTAGGCCCGCTCCGGCTCGTTGGCCGCGTGCACGCGGCCCGCATGGGCGTCCCGCCAGAACCGCTGCACGGGCTGGTCCAGCCCCAGCGCGGTGGCGCCGGACGCCTCGAACAGCAAATCGATCGACGCGATCGCGCGCGCCGTGGCACGCACCTGGTCGCGGCGCGCTGCGGCGCGCAGCGAGAACGGGATCTCCTTGCCGGCCTGCAGCAGCTCGTACTCGTCGCGGACGTTGCCGATCAGCTGCCGCCAGCCGGCGTCGATGTCACTGGCCGCCTCGGCGATCCGGATCTTGGCGAAGGGATCATCTTTGGACTTCTCCCCCGCGAACGCCGCGCGCACCCGCTTGCCCTGGTGTTCGACGTGAGCGGCGTACGCGCCGTAGGCCATTCCCATGATGGGTGCGCTGATGGTGGTGGGATGCATGGTGCCCCACGGCATCTTGTAGACCGGCGCCGTGTTGTTCTCGTAACCTCCGGCGGTACCGTCGTTCATCGCCCGGTAGGACAAAAACCGGTGCCGGGGGACGAACACGTCCTTGACCACGACGGTGTTGCTGCCGGTGGCCTTCAGGCCCACCACGTTCCACACGTCGTCGATGGTGTACTCGGTGCGCGGGATCAGGAAGCTGCCGAAGTCGACCGGCTTGCCGTCCTTGATCACCGGGCCGCCCAGGAAGGCCCAGGTGGCGTGATCACAACCCGACGACCACTGCCAGGCGCCGCTGACCAGGTAACCGCCGTCGACGACGTGACCGGCACCCATCGGGGCGTACGACGAGGACACCCGCACCGTCGGGTCGCTGCCCCACACGTCGTCCTGCGCCTGCTGGTCGAACAAGGCCAGGTGCCAGTTGTGCACGCCGATGATCGAAGCGACCCATCCGGTGGAACCACAGGCGCTGGCGATCCGCCGGACGGCTTCGTAGAACAGGCTCGGATCGCACTGCAGGCCGCCCCACTGCTCGGGCTGCAGCAGCTTGAAAAAGCCGACCTCGTCAAGCTCGGCCACGGTCTCGTCGGGCAGACGGCGCAAGTCCTCGGCGGCTTGTGAGCGTTCGGCGATCCGCGGCAGCAGGTCGTCGATACCGGCGAGAACCGACTGCGCGTCGCGCTGTTGAATGGACGTCACTGATGTGCCTCCCGAGGCGTGCGAAGTAACGTATAAGAGATTAGAACACGTTACGATTCATGTCGAGTAGCAGTGCAGTTTAGCTTCTGTACCTGCAGACATGCGTTTCTGTAACCTGTTCTAGTTATGACCGACCGATGACGTAGAGGGAAGGCCTGATCTTGTGACGGACGTAGCCGCCGACGAGCCGTTGGGCAGTCACGTTCTGGAGTTGGAGATCGCTTCGATCGTCGACGAGACCTCCGACGCCCGTTCCCTGGTCTTCAAATCTCCGGCCGACGCGCCCGTGGACCCGGACAAGCTCCGCTACTCCCCGGGGCAGTTCCTGACCTTGCGCATCCCCAGTGATCGCACCGGCTCGGTCGCCCGGTGCTACTCGCTGTGCAGTTCGCCGTTCACCGACGACCGGCTCACCGTCACCGTCAAGCGCACCGCCGACGGCTACGCGTCGAACTGGCTGTGCGACAACGCCCATGCCGGGATGCGGATGCACGTGCTCGCCCCCTCGGGCACGTTCGTCCCGAAGAACCTCGACACCGACTTCCTGCTGCTTGCCGCCGGCAGTGGCATCACCCCGATGATGGCGATCCTGAAGTCGGCGCTGAGCGAGGGCACCGGCAAGGTGACGCTGATCTATGCCAACCGCGACGAGAACTCGGTGATCTTCGCCGCCGCTCTGCGCGAGTTGATCGCCACCCACCCGGACCGGCTGACCGCGGTGCACTGGCTGGAGTCCGTGCAGGGCCTGCCGACGGCGGCGGCATTGCGGGACCTGGTCACCCCGTACGTCGCGCGCGAGGCGTACATCTGCGGTCCCGGGCCGTTCATGGCCGCCGCCGAGGAGGCTCTCAAGACCACCGGGATGGCCGCCGAGCGCATCCACATCGAGGTGTTCAAGTCGCTGGAGTCCGACCCGTTCTCGACCGTGAAGATCGAGGAAGACGACAGCGACGAAGGTCCCGCCACCGCCGTCGTCACGCTCGACGGGCAGACCCACGAGGTGACCTGGCCCCGCAAGGCCAAGCTGCTCGACGTGTTGCTCGACAAGGGCCTCGACGCCCCGTTCTCGTGCCGCGAGGGCCACTGCGGCGCATGCGCGGTGGTGAAGAAATCCGGCGACGTCGAGATGGAGATCAACGACGTGCTCGAACAGCAGGACCTCGACGAAGGCCTGATCCTGGCCTGTCAGGCGCACCCGCGCACCGATTCGGTCGAAGTCACCTACGACGAGTAGCGAAGGACTAGCTTCGTGACGATGAACCGGCTTGCAGCGGCAGGCGCCACCGCGCTTCTCCTCTCGGCGCTGTGCCAGCCCGCGACCGCGGCGGCAGCGTCGAACTCCGCGGTCACATCGATCCCGGTCGACGGGGCCACCTCGATCGAGATGCACGTCAACGCCAACTGCGTGCCGGGCGAGAACAGGTGCTATTTCGACACCGCGGCCAACCTGCTGACCCCCGCCGGACCCATCGGGTTCCCGCAGGACACGTGGGCGCGGCAGACCATCACGTTGCGCAGCAACGAGCGCAGCGTCTGGCAGGAGGCCTGGTACAGCGCACCGGCCGGGGTGCCGCGAGAACTGAAGGGCGCCAACCACAACAACGTGCTGTCGAAGATGTACAAGGCGCTCAACAACGTCGAGATCTCGGTGACGTACTTCGGTGGCGGGCCCCTCGAGCGGTTCCGTGTCGACGGCGACTCGGTGCCCACCGTCTGGGAGACCGGATTGCCGGCCACCGGCGCCGACTTCCTGGCCTGCTCGCAGATCCAGGTCGTCTACGGCGGGGTGAACCTGACCACCCCCACCGCCTGCGCGCAGACGCGCTTCTAACGCGGCAGGCCGAGCAGCCGTTCCCCGGCCATCGTCAACAGGATCTGCTCGGTCCCGCCGGCGATGGTCAGGCATCGCGTGTTGAGGAAGTCGTGCACCTGCTGGTTGCTCACCACCCCGGCACCCTCGGACAGCTCCATCCGGAACTCGGACAGGCCCTGCCGGTACCGCACACCGATCAGCTTGCGGGCGCTGGCTTGGGCTCCCGGATCCTGACCCTCGAGCGCTAGCTGCGCGATGCGCTGATCCAGCAGCGAACCCACCTGCGCCAGCCCGATCAATGCGCCGAGCTGATCCTGTTGTGCCGCATCGATTCCCGTGTCAGCGACCACCCGCAGCAGCTCCTCCATCGGGTTACCCAGGGCGGTGCCGTTGGCCATCGCGACGCGCTCGTTGGCCAGCGTGGTGCGCGCCAGCCGCCAGCCGTCGTTGACCTGCCCGACCACCATCTCGTCGGGCACGAAGACCTCGTCGAAGAACACCTCGTTGAACAGTTCGTCACCGGTGATCTCGCGCAGCGGCCGGATCACGATGCCCGGTGAGCGCATGTCGATCAGGAAGTACGTGATGCCTTTGTGTTTCGGGGCGTCCGGGTCCGTCCGGGCCAGGCACACACCCCAGTGCGCCTGCTGCGCAGCCGACGTCCACACCTTCTGCCCGGTGAGCTTCCAGCCCCCCTCGGCGCGAACGGCTTTCGTCCGCAACGCGGCCAGGTCCGAGCCCGCACCCGGCTCGCTGAACAGCTGGCACCACTTGAGCTCACCGCGCAGCGTGGCCGGCACGAACTGTTCGATCTGCTCGGGGCTGCCGTGCTCGAGGATCGTCGGCACCGCCCACCAGCCGATCACCAGGTCGGGGCGGGCGATGTCGGCGGCGGCGAGTTCCTGGTCGATCAGCAGCTGCTCGGCCGGGCCGGCCCCCCGTCCGTACGGACGCGGCCAGTGCGGGGCCAGCAGTCCGGTCTCGGCGAGCGCCACCTGGCGCTGGCCGGCCGGCGCGGCCGCCACCTGGGCCACCGCGGCAGCGATCTCGGGACGCAGGTCGGCCACCGCGTCCAGGTCGATGTGCAGTTCGCGGCGCGCCCCCTGCTGCGTCAACTCCACCACGCGGCGTAACCACCGGGACCGACCGCCCAGGAACTGGGCGATGCCGTAGGCCCGCCGCAGGTACAGATGCGCGTCGTGTTCCCAGGTGATGCCGATACCGCCGAGTACCTGGATGCAGTCCTTGGCATTGGCCTTGGCGGCCTCGATCCCCACCGACGCGGCCAGCGCGGCGGCGATCGACAGCTGGTCGGCGTCCTGTCCGCCCGCGGCTTCTGCCGCGTCGGCGGCGGCCACCGAAGCCTGTTCGGAGCGCAAGAGCATCTCGGCACACATGTGCTTGATGGCTTGGAAGCTGCCGATCGGCTTGCCGAACTGCTCACGCACCTTGGCGTACTCGGTGGCGGTCTGCAGCAGCCAGCGCGCCAGCCCCGCGGCCTCGGCCGCCATCAGGGTCACCGCCAGGTCGACGATCCGCGCGCCGGGCACCGCGATCTCGATGGCGGCGGCGCCGTCGAGGGTCACCCGCGCCAGCGGTCGGGAGAAGTCGGTCGCGGTCAGCGGTTCGACGGTCACGCCACCGGAGGTGGCGTCCACCAGCACCCACCGCTCGCCGGCGGGCAGCAACAGCACGCAGTCCTCGTCGGCGCCCAGCACGTACGGCGCGGTTCCGGACACGCGTCCGTCGGCGTGGTCCAACGAGGCGGTCAGAGTCATCCCGGCAGCACGCTCTCCGGCGACCAGCGCCTCCAGCAGTTCGGGAGCGGTGTCACCCAGAACCAGGGTGGCCAGCGCGGTGGTGGCCACCGGGCCGGGCACGAGCGCGGCGGCCGCTTCGTCGACCATCGCGCACAGGTCGCCGATCGAGCCGTCGGCGCCCCCGAGCTCCTCGGGCAGCGCCACACCGAACAGCCCTAGTTCTGCCAGGCCCCGGTACGGCGCGCGCCAGGCGTCCCGACGGCCCTGCTCGACCTCACGCGCGGCCTCGATGCCGCCGGAGCCACCCGCCCAGCTCCGCACCAGTTCGCGGGCCGCGGCCTGCTCGTCGGTGGTGCTCGCCGAGGAAGATACCGACACCGTGACTCCTAGCGTTTGGGGGAGAAGACGCTGCTTCTCACTAGAACGTGTTCTAATAGTGCCAGCGCTCGACCGTCAAGTCGACCGCCATCGCAGCAGCGCACGCCAGGGTCGGCGCACCGCGCGGGGTGGGAAATCCGGCCCGGACGTGCGTATCGTTTCCCAGCGAGACCGCATCACGTGAGGAGCGCAGGCCGCATGTCCGGGACTTCCGAGTCAGCCGACTCACGACCCCGCCAGGTCATGAACGTCGCCGTGCTGGCCGAGTCGGAACTGGGCTCCGAGGCGCAGCGCGAACGTCGCAAACGCATCCTCGACGCCACCCTGGCCATCGCGTCCAAGGGCGGTTACGAAGCCGTCCAGATGCGCGCGGTGGCCGAGCGCGCCGACGTCGCCGTCGGCACCCTGTACCGCTACTTCCCGTCCAAGGTGCACCTGCTGGTGTCCGCGCTCGGTCGCGAGTTCGAGCGCATCGACGCCAAGACCGACCGCTCGGCGTTCCCGGTCGGCGCCACCTCGTATCAGCGACTGAACATCATGGTCGGCAAGCTCAACCGCGCCATGCAGCGCAATCCGCTACTGACCGAGGCCATGACGCGGGCGTTCGTGTTCGCCGACGCGTCGGCGGCCGGCGAGGTGGACCACGTGGGCAAGTTGATGGACTCGATGTTCGCGCGCGCCATGAGCGACGGCGAACCCACCGAGGACCAGTACCACATCGCGCGCGTGATCTCCGATGTGTGGCTGAGCAACCTGCTGGCCTGGCTGACGCGTCGAGCGTCGGCCACCGATGTCGCCAAACGGTTGGACCTGGCCGTGCGACTGCTCATCGGAGACGACGACCGCCCTAAGATCTGACGCATGGGCGATCTGCCGGCCGAGGTGACCTCGGCGCTCGACGCGGTCGCACGGGTGCCGCGTCTGCTGGTCACCTCCGACTTCGACGGGACACTGGCGCCGATCGTGAACAATCCCGGTGACGCGCGCCCGCTGCCCGGCGCCGCGGAGGCGCTGATCGGCCTGGCCGAGTTGCCCGGCACCGCAAGCGCTCTGATCTCCGGACGGGCGTTGGCCGACTTACGTGTGCTCTCCGGATTGCCGGCGTCGGTGCATCTGGTCGGCAGCCACGGCGCCGAATTCGACGCCGGGTTCGCGCGCCGCATCGACGAAGCACTGCTCGAGAGCATCACCGCCGCCCTGAGAGCGATCGCGTCCGGCAAGCCCGGGGTGACCGTGGAGACCAAACCGGCCAGCGTCGCATTGCACGTACGCAACGCCGACCCCGCCGTCGGAGAGGCCGCGCTGGCCGAGGCGTGGGCTGCCGCGAACAGTTGGGACGCACACGCCACCACGGGCAAGGCCGTCCTCGAGTTCGCCGTGATCGACACCGACAAGGGCGAGGCCGTCGACATCCTGCGCCGCGAGCACGACGCCTCGGCGGTGGTGTTCTTCGGAGACGACGTCACCGACGAGAAGGCGTTCCGCCGCCTCGGCGGCGAAGACGTCGGCGTCAAGGTCGGTCCCGGCGACACCTCGGCGGCATACCGCGTGGACTCCCCCGATGACGTCTGCGCCGCGCTGCATCATCTGCTGCGACGCCGCCGCGGCTAGGCCGGTGGGCCCGACGTCCGCCCGCGCACCATCTCGGTGGGCAGTACGTCGAGCACCGGTATCCCTGACCGTTCGTGCAGCAATTCGCCTGCGCGCCTGCCTTTTTCCACGCTGGGTTGCACGACGGTGGTCAGGCCCCGCCGCAACGCCTCGGGCACCCCGTCGAACCCGGTGACCGTCATCTGCCCCGGCACATAGATCCCCCGCGCCCGCAGATGGTCCATCGCCGAGAGCGCCAGCACGTCGGCGGTGCACATCAGCGCCGTCAGACGCGGGTTGGCCTGCAGTGCCACCTCGGCCGCCGCGCCGCCCGAGGTCGGTCCGTGCTCGTAGCTCTCCACGATCGTCAACGCCTGCGGATCAAGTCCCGCCGCGGCCATCGCGTCACGCACACCGCCGATGCGCTCACCCTGCACGTGGAACTGGGGGTTGCGCACGCGGGCCGGGTCCGCGAGGACCGGCCCGGGCCCTGCCGGCGGCAGGGCGCGGTCCAACCGCATGGTCAGCAGGCCGATGTCGCGGTGGCCGAGACCGACGACGTGGTCGGCCAGAGCACGCATCGCAGCCCGGTCGTCGATGTCGACGCGAGACACACCGGGCACATCCTTGGGTTGGTCGACCACCACGACCGGCAGGTGGCGCTGCAGCACCGCGGGCAGGTACGGATCGTCGTCGGCGGCCGAGTACACCACGAAGCCGTCGACCCCGGCACCCAGCACCGCCGCCGATCCCTCGGCGACGGTGCGGTTGGGGCCGACCGCGACCAGCAGGAGGCCCTGCCCCACCGCTTCACACGATTCAGCCAGTCCGGCAACGAAATCCAGGGCCTCCGGGTCGCTGAACGAATAGTTGAGCGGTTCGGTGATCACCAACCCGACCGCTCCGGCCCGGCGGGTGCGCAGGGACCGCGCCACCGGGTCGGGCCCCGGATAGCCCAGTCGCTTGGCCGCCGAGAGCACCCGCTCGCGCATCTCGGCCGACAACTGGTCGGGACGGTTGTAGGCGTTGGAGACGGTGGTCCGCGACACGTTGAGCTCGGCAGCCAGAGAGGCCAGGGTGGCGCGACGGCGCGGCGCGGGACTCCTGGACATGCTCCTCGACGTTAGCCCACCGCAGCAGCTATCGGGGGTGCGCTACAGTTATTGGAAACGGTTTTCATTTGCATGAGGAGATACGCATGCGTGCGCTGGCCGCCGCAGCCGTGAGCGCTGCCCTGACGTTCTCGATGGTCGGCTGCTCGACCGCCGAGGACACCGCCGCCCCGCCCCGGGACGTGTCCGTGGTCGCGTCGACCGACGTCTGGGGCAGCGTCGCCGCGGCCGTCGCGGGCGACCACGCCACGGTGACCCCGATCATCACCGGCACCGTCGCCGACCCGCACTCGTTCGAGGCCAGTCCGGCCGAGGCCGCCACGATCTCGGACGCCTCGCTGGTGGTCTACAACGGCGGCCACTACGACCATTGGATCGACCAGGTCCTCCAGAACGCCCCCGAGGTTACGCGCGTCGACGCGTACTCGCTGTCGCCGACCGCCGAATCCGGAGAGTCGGCCAACGAGCACGTGTTCTACGACCTGCCCACCGTGAAGGCCGTCGCCACCCGGATCGCCGAACTGCTCACCGAGGCCGACTCGGTCAACGCCGCCGACTACGCGGCCAACGCCGAGCGGTTCGGTTCCGAGGTCGACACCCTGGCGATGGCCCAGCGGGCCGTCGGCGCGGCCCACCCCGGCGCCTCGGTGGTGTCCACCGAACCGGTGGCCTTCTACGCGTTGCGCAACGCGGGCATCGCCGACCTGACCCCGCCGTCGTTCACCAACGCCGTCGAGCACGGCGGCGATCCCGCGCCCGCCGACGTCGCTGCCATGCTCGACCTGATCGACAACCGGGAGGTGTCCGCGGTGGTGGTCAACGCGCAGACCGAATCATCGGTCAGCCGTCAGATCTCCGACGCCGCCGCCGCGGCGTCACTGCCGGTCATCACCGTCACCGAGACCCTGCCCGAGGGAACCGACTTCCTGCAGTGGCAGGGCGACACCATCGACTCGATCGCCGCCGCCCTGGACGCCGCGCGCGGGCCCGGCGAATAATCTCCGCGAGTGAGCATCCCGTCCCGCGACGTCGTCGGTCTCGCCGACGCCAGACTGGCCTTCGGCGAGCGTGTGCTGTGGGACGGCCTCGACCTCACCGTCGGCGCAGGCGAATTCATCGCCATCCTCGGCCCCAACGGCACCGGCAAGACCTCACTGCTCAAGGTGCTGCTCGGTGCGCTGCCGCTGACCGCGGGCACCGTCACCGTCGAGGGGGAGCCGGTTCGCGCCGGCAGCGAACGCATCGGCTATGTGCCCCAGCACCGGTCGATGGACCGCGGAGTCTCGCTGCGCGGTTCGGATCTGGTCGCCCTGGGCTACGACGGTCACCGGTGGGGCCTGACCGGCTGGGGTCCCCGGGCGCGCGCGGCCAAGCGTGAAGCCGTGCGCCACGCCCTGGCTCAGGTCAACGGAACCTCCCTCGCGCACGTCCCGGTCGGGGTGATGTCCGGCGGCGAACTGCAGCGGGTGCGGGTGGCCCAGGCGCTGGCCACCGACCCCGCCCTGCTGTTGTGCGACGAACCGCTGCTCAACCTCGACCCGGCCAATGCCCGACTGGTGTGCAGTCTGATCGACCGGCGCCGCCGGGAGGCCGGCACCGCGGTGCTGTTCGTGACCCACGAGGTGGACCCGGTGCTGCCGTATGTCGACCGCGTGATCTACCTCGTCGAGGGCAGGTCCCGGATCGGCACCGTCGAGGAGGTGATGACCTCGGCCACCCTGTCGGAGCTCTACCGCGCCGACATCGAGGTCCTCAAGGTCGGCCACCGCTACATCGTCGTCGGCGACGAGAGCCAGTACCACCACGACCATCACGACCCGCACGCCGGACACGACCATGACTGACAGCCTCGAGAAGTTGTTCGCCAACCTGTTCGCGTTCGACACGACCGTCGACCTGCTCGGACGCGACTTCGTCCAGCAGGCGCTGATCGCGGCGGCGTTGCTGGCGCTGGTGTCGGGTGTGATCGGTCCGCTGATCGTGATGCGGCAGATGTCGTTCGCGGTGCACGGATCGGCCGAATTGTCGCTCACCGGAGCCGCATTCGCTTTGTTGGCCGGATTCAGCGTCGGCATCGGAGCCCTGATCGGCTCTGCACTGGCCGCCGTGCTGTTCGGGATCCTGGGTCAGCGCAGCCGCGAGCGCGACTCGGCGATCGGGGTGGTGCTGGCCTTCGGGCTGGGCCTGGCGGTGCTTTTCATCCATCTCTACCCAGGGCGGACAGGCACCAGCTTCTCGCTGCTGACCGGACAGATCGTCGGCGTCGGCTACTCCGGGCTGACCCTGCTGGCGGTGGTGACGGTGCTGGTGATGGTCGTGCTGGCGGTGGCGTTCCGGCCGCTGCTGTTCGCGACCGTCGATCCGGAGGTGGCGGCCGGACGAGGGGTGCCCGTGCGAGCGCTGGGCATCGTGTTCGCCGCCCTGGTGGGGGTGACGGCCGCGCAGGGTGTGCAGATCGTCGGGGCGCTGCTGGTGATGTCCCTGCTGATCACCCCGGCAGCCGCCGCGGCGCGGGTGTTCAGCTCGCCGCTCAAGGCGATCGCGGCGTCGGTGGTGTTCGCCGAGGTCGCCGCCGTCGGCGGCATCGTGTTGTCGCTCGCACCGGGAGTGCCGGTCTCGGTGTTCGTCACGTTGATCTCGTTCGCGATCTTCCTGGTCTGCTGGGCGATCGGGGCACGCCGCACCGCGCACTAGGCTGGCGGAGGTGGACAAGCCGACCGTGGACCTCAACGCCGACCTCGGCGAGGGTTTCGGCGTGTGGCGCATCGGTGACGACGACGCCATGCTCGACATCGTCACCAGCGCCAATGTGGCGTGCGGTTTCCACGCCGGCGATGCCGCGACGCTGGCGCGCACCTGCCGCGCGGCCGCCGCGCGAGGGGTGCGCATCGGCGCGCAGGTCGGTTATCGCGACCTGGCCGGGTTCGGCCGGCGGTTCATCGACGTCGAACCCGACGAACTCACCGCCGACGTGATCTACCAGATCGGCGCCCTGCAGGCGCTGGCACGTGCCGCCGGTTCCACCGTGAAGTACGTCAAACCGCATGGGGCGCTGTACAACGCGATCGTCGACCACGAGGAACAGGCCGAGGCGGTCGCGGCGGCGGTGCATGCCACCGACCCCGACCTGGCCGTGCTGGGGCTGGCCGGTTCGGCCTTCCTGGCCGCCGCGCAGCGACTGGGGCTGCGCACCATCGCCGAGGCATTCGCCGATCGCGCCTACACGCCCGACGGCCGGCTGGTGTCGCGGCGCGAGCCGGGCGCCGTCCTCGAAGACCCCGACGAGATCAGCCGACGGGTGGCCTCGATGGTCCGCGACGGCACGGTCACTGCGATCGACGGTTCCCCGGTCGCCATCCAGGTCGAATCCGTGTGCGTGCACGGTGACTCGCCCGATGCGGTACGCATCGCGGCTGCCGTGCGCCGGCGGTTGCTCGCCGACGGGATCGTCGTCGCACCGTTCGGTTGACCGTCGGGCATGATGTGCGTCGATGTCCTCCTCATTGCGTGACGTACTGGCCACCCTGCGCCTGGATCGCTCCGGCGACACCACGTTCGTCGGCGAGCAGTTACCGGCCCCGGCCAACCACATTCTCGGCGGCCACATCTCGGCCCAGGCGCTGCTGGCTGCGGGACTGACCGCCCCCGGCCGCCGAGCGCACAGCGTGCACACCTACTTCCTGCGCCCCGGCGACGCGAGCCGGCCGGTCGAGTTCGAGGTGGTGCCGCTGCAGCAGGGCCGGACGTTCTCGGCGCGACGCGTCACCGCGCGCCAGGACGGCGAGGTGCTGCTCGAAGCGATGGCGTCGTTCAAGAACGCCACCGCTGACGACACCGAGTACCAGCCGCCGATGCCCGACGCCCCCGCGCCGGAATCGTTGCCGGCCGCGCCGACCCATGCGGCAGAGGACCCCGAGAAGGTCCAGGGCCGAGGCCAGTGGGCGAGCCTGCGCTGGTATCAGCGGCGCGTCGTCGACGCAGCGACCGGGCCGCCGGCACCCGCATGCTTCTGGTGGCGTCCCGACGGCGACGTGCCCGACGATCCGGGCGTGCACACCGCCCTGGTGGCCTACCTGTCCGCGGTCACGCTGACCGAGCCGACGTTCGCCGCGCGTGGCGGCCGGTTGAGGGCGAACGCGCAACGCGACCATTCGGTGTGGTTCCACCGGCCGGCTCAGTTGTCGGACTGGATGCTCTACGACCAGAGTTCGCCGAGCGCGGTCGACGGTATCGCGCTGGCCAGCGGCCGGATGTACAACCGCACCGGTGACCTGGTGTGCACGGTGCGCCAGGAGATGTACTTCCCACCCGCCTAGGAGAGACCATGCGTCTGACGCTGCGCCGGCCCGACCTGCGCACCTACGCACACCGTTTCGACGTGCCTACCGCGACCTACGACTCCGCGGTGACGGTGACGTGGGCCGGTGTCACGACGCTGTTGATCGATGCCGGCGACTCCGCAGTGCTGACCGACGGATTCTTCTCCCGCCCAAGTCTTCTCACAGTGGCCACCCGTGCGTTGACGTCATCGCCGGCACGGATCGGCGCCGGGTTGACGCGGCTGGGGGTGCACCGCCTGGACGCGGTGACGCCGGTGCACACGCATTACGACCACGCCCTGGACTCCGCCGCAGTGGCCCGGCGCACCGGGGCGCGGCTGATCGGCGGTGTTTCGGCCGCGCAGATCGCCGGTGGGTACGGGCTGACCGACGTCGAGGTGGTGACCCCCGGGCAGCCCGTCACAGCAGGCGAGTTCGAGCTCACACTCGTCGAAGGTGCGCACTGCCCGCCCGACCGCTATCCGGGTCCGATCACCGCGCCCGTGCGGCAGCCCGCGCGGGTGTCGGCCTACCGGTGCGGTGAAGCGTGGTCGACGCTGGTGCACCACCGCCCCAGCGGGCATCGCCTGTTGATCGTGGGAAGCGCGGGGTTCGTCTCCGGTGCGTTGGCCGGGCACCGTGCCGAGGTCGTGTATCTCGGCGTCGGCCAGCTCGGCATCCAACCGCACGACTATCTGACGACGTACTGGCAAGAGACGGTGCGCACGGTCGGCGCACGCCGCGTGGTGTTGACCCACTGGGACGACTTCTTCCGCCCGCTGGACAAACCCCTGCGCGCACTGCCCCGCGCGGTCGACGACCTCGACGCCTCCATGCGGGTGCTGACCGGTCTCGCCGAGACCGACGGTGTCGCGCTGCACCTGCCGACACTGTGGCAGTGCAGCGACCCATGGCGCTGACCCTCTCGCTCGCAGCTCTTTTCGCCGTGCTGGCGTTCGCGCTCGCGCGGCCCCACGGCTGGCCCGAAGCGGTGGTCGCGGTCCCGGCCGCGGCGGCCGTGGTGGCCGGGGGCGCGCTGTCGTGGGACGACGCAGTCGCCGAGGTTCACAGCCTGGCCCCGGTCGTCGGATTCCTGGGCGCGATCCTGGTATTGGCCAGACTGTGCGCCGACGAAGGATTGTTCCGGGCCGCAGGCGATTTCATGGCCCGCACCGCCGGCGGCAGCCAACGGCGGCTCCTGGTGTCGGTGTTCGGCGTCGCCGCCCTGGTGACCGCGGTGCTGAGCCTGGACGCCACCGTGGTGCTGTTGACTCCGGTCGTGCTGGCCACCGCACGCAGGCTCGGCGTGCCCGCGCGGCCGCACGCGTACGCGACCGCGCACCTGGCGAACAGCGCCTCGCTGCTGCTGCCGGTGTCCAACCTGACCAACCTGCTGGCGTTCACCGCCGCGGGCGTGACGTTCCTCCAGTTCGCGGCCGCGATGACGCTGCCCTGGTTGATCGCCGTCGCGGCCGAGTTCTGGTTGCTCCGCCGGTATTTCGCGCAGGACCTGGCTGTCGTGCCCCGACGCGCGGCCGGCGACGAGACGGTTCCGGTGCCCCGCTTCGCCGTCACGGTGGTCGCGTCGACATTGGTCGGATTCGCGGTGACCTCGCTGGCGGGATGGTCGCCGGGGTGGGCGGCGTTGGCCGGCGCGGTGGTCCTCGGCCTGCGGAGTCTGACCGCCGGGCGCAGCACGCTGCGCGGAATCGTGGGTGCACTCGATCTGCCGTTCCTGACGTTCGTGCTGTGCCTGGGCGTGGTGGTCGAGGCGGTCATGCGCAATGGCATGGAAGGTGCCATGGCGCAGGTGATCCCGTCGGGAGACAGCCTGCCCGCGCTGTTGGCGATCGCCGCCGTCGCGGCGCTGCTGTCCAACGCGGTGAACAACCTGCCCGCCGTGCTGGTGATGTTGCCGCTCGTGACGGCGTCCGGTCCGGTCGCGGTGCTGGCGGTGCTGATCGGCGTCAACATCGGACCGAACCTGACCTATGTCGGTTCGCTGGCCAACTTGTTGTGGCGCAGGGTCATCCGGGCCGAGAGCGCAGATCAGACCGGGATCGGGTTCACCGATTTCAGCAGGGTGGGGCTCTACACCACCCCGGTGGTACTGGTCGCCGCGGTCGGCGCGCTCTGGCTCAGCGCCCGCGTGCTCGGACTCTAGATCCCGCAGTCCGCACACTTGGCGCCACCGCTGACGCGGTAGTACAGACAGCAGCTGTGTCGCCGGAAGACCAGATCGCCCCGGACGGTTCCGGTGCCGTGCAACCGACCCGTCTGCAACAGCTTTCGGGCCAACCGGATCGCCGGCGCCCGCAGGTCCGGGCGGGCACGGCACCAGGCGTGGGTGGCGGCGACCATCGCCGAGGCCGCGTTGCCGTCGAGCAGCCCGGGGGCGACCTCGACCCGCAGACGCGCCGCCAGCGGATCCAGATGGCGCTCGAAGATGTTGCGGTACAACAGCGCGGCCAGCTCCTCCTCGCCGTGCGCACGCACCCCGGTGGGCCGGAAGATCAGCAACTCCGCGGAATCGTCGGCGCGGTACAGGCCGGTGAAGTCGGGCACCACACCGAAGGCCGACGCGCACGCGATCGCCGGGGACCACAGCCGCGAGGCCACGCTCATCTGCACCAGCGACGCGGCGGTGCGCAGATCCGGTGCGCCGGTGCGCCGGGCGGTCGACTCGACCAGGTCGTCGAAACCGTCTGCGGTGGGCCGGAATCCGGGGGCGGGCGGCCCGGTGCGGATCGCGAAGAACCCGCCGTGGCGCGCGACGTCGCCCAGTTCGGCGTCGATGCGCACCGCGTCAGGAACGGCGCTGCCGGGCGATCTCGGCCAACACCACGCCCGCGGCCACCGAGGCGTTGAGCGATTCGGTCGGGCCTGCCATCGGGATGGACACCACCGCGTCGCAGTTCTCGCGCACCAGACGCGAGAGACCCTTGCCCTCGGAGCCGACCACCACCACCGTCGGTCCGGTGCCGTCGAGTTCGTCCAGTGTGGTGTCACCCTCGGCGTCGAGGCCGACGATCTGCAGGCCGGCGTCGGCCCACGACTTGAGCGTGCGGTTGAGGTTCGTCGCCCGCGCCACCGGAACACGTGCTGCGGCACCGGCGCTGGTGCGCCACGCGACCGCGGTGACCGACGCCGAACGGCGCTGCGGGATCAGCACACCGTGGCCGCCGAACGCGGCAACGGACCGCACGATGGCACCCAGGTTGCGCGGATCGGAGATGTTGTCCAGCGCCACCAGCAGCGCCGGTTCCGCGTCGCGGCGGACGTCGGCGAGTACGTCGTCGGGATGGGCGTACTCGTAGGGCGGTACCTGCAGCGCGATGCCCTGGTGCATGCCGTTGGCGGCGATGCGGTCCAGATCGTGGCGCGGCACCTCGAGGATCGAGATGCCCTTGTCGGCGGCCATCTGCACCGATTCGGTCAGCCGCTCGTCGGCCTCGGTGCCCAACGCCACGTACAGCGCCGTGGCCGGTACGCCTGCCCGCAGGCATTCGATGACCGGATTGCGACCGAGCACGATCTCCGTTTCGTCGGTCTTCTTCGGGCGCCCCTGCTGCTTGCGCGCCGCCTTGGCCGCGCGCTTGGCCGCCGGGTGGTGCGGACGCATGTGGGCCGGGGGCGTGGCGCCGCGCCCTTCCAGGCCCCGTCGCCGGACGCCGCCCGAACCGACCGTGGGCCCCTTCTTCGTGCCTTCCTTGCGGACCGCGCCGCGGCGCTTCGAATTGCCTGCCACTATCCGTCCGATCCGTCGATCAGCGCCCACTGCGGACCGTCGGCCGTGTCGGTCACCTCGATACCTGCTTCTTTGAGACGGTCGCGGATCGCGTCGGCCTCGGCCCAGTCGCGCCGCGCGCGGGCCTGCTGGCGCCGCTCGACCTCCGCAGCCACCAACACGTCGAGTGCGGCCAGCGCCGCCGAGGTCTCGTCACGAGACTCCCACCGCTCGTCGAGCGGATCGGCACCCAGGATGCCGAGCATCGCCCGGATCGACGACGCGTGATGCAGCGCCGCGTCGTGGTCGCCGGCATCGAGCGCACGGTTACCCTCCGCGCGTGCGGCGTGCACCTCGGCCAGGGCGATGGGCACCGAAAGGTCGTCGTCGAGCGCGGCGGCGAACTTCGGTGTCCACTGACCGGGCGTCACCGCTCCCACCCGGGTGCGCACCCGGTGCAGGAAGTCCTCGAGACCGCTGTAGGCCTTCGCCGCGTCCTGCAGGGCGGTCTCGGAGAACTCCAGCATCGACCGGTAGTGCGCACTGCCCAGGTAATACCGGAGTTCGGCGGCCCGGACCCGTTGCAGCACAGCGGGTATCGCGAGCACATTGCCCAGCGACTTGCTCATCTTCTCGCCGCCCATGGTGACCCAGCCGTTGTGCAGCCAGAACCGCGCGAACCCGTCACCGGCCGCCTCGGCCTGGGCGATCTCGTTCTCGTGATGGGGGAAGACCAGGTCCATGCCGCCGGCGTGGATGTCGAACTGTGCACCCAGGTAGGCCTCGCACATGGCGACGCACTCGGTGTGCCAGCCCGGACGGCCACGGCCCCACGGCGTCGGCCAGGACGGCTCACCGGGCTTGGCGGCCTTCCACAGGGTGAAGTCCCGTTCGTCGCGCTTGCCCTTGGCCACGCCCTCGCCCTGGTGAACGTCGTCGAGTTTGTGACCGGACAACTTGCCGTAGTCGGGCAGGCTGCGGACGTCGAAGTACACGTCGCCGGCGCCGGCGCCCTCACCTGGGTACGCATGGCCGCGTTCGACCAACCGCTCGATCAACTCGACCATCTGGGTGATGTGGCCGGTGGCGCGCGGCTCAGCCGACGGCGGCAGCACGCCCAGCGCGTCGTAGGCCGCGGTAAAGGCGCGTTCGTAGGTGGCCGCCCACTCCCACCACGGACGGCCGGCGTCGGCGGCCTTGATCAGGATCTTGTCGTCGATGTCGGTGACGTTGCGGATGAACGCGACGTCGAGGCCCTTGGCGGTGAGCCAACGGCGCAGCACGTCGAACGCGACACCGCTGCGCACGTGGCCGATGTGGGGCAGCCCCTGCACCGTCGCGCCGCACAGATAGATCGAGGCATGTCCGGGACGTAGCGGGACGAAGTCGCGCACGGCACCCGCCATGGTGTCGTAGAGCCGCATTGAAGTGGCGGGGCCGTCGGTCACGACGTGCCAGCTTACCGGGACAGTTACCCGGCGATGACCAGTGCCGTGGCGATCGCGGCCAGACCTTCGCCGCGCCCGGTCAGGCCCAGGCCGTCGGTCGTGGTCGCCGACACCGACACCGGTGCATCGAGCAGCCCCGAGAGCAGTTGCTCCGCCTCGGCACGGCGGGGACCGATCTTGGGTCGATTGCCGATCACCTGCACCGCGGCGTTGCCGACCCGATAGCCATTGGTGGTGAGCAGGCCGTGGACGTGGCGGAGCATGTCGGCTCCGCTCACGCCACGCCACTGCGGTTGATCCGTACCGAAGACGCCGCCGATGTCGCCCAGCCCGGCTGCGGACAGCAGGGCGTCACAGAGGGCGTGCGCGGCGACGTCTCCGTCGGAATGACCGGCGCAACCGTTCGCGCCGTCGAACAACAAACAGAGCAGCCAACACGGCCGACCGTCCTGGATCGGGTGGACATCCGTGCCCAGCCCGATGCGGGGAAGCACGGTCAGGACGCGGCAGCCAGAACTTCGTCGAGAATGGTGGAGGCCTTGGCGTCGTCGGTGTTCTCGGCCAGCGCGAGTTCTCCGACGAGGATCTGCCGGGCCTTGGCGAGCATCCGCTTCTCGCCGGCGGACAGACCGCGCTCTTGATCCCGGCGCCACAGGTCGCGAACGACCTCGGCCACCTTGTTCACATCACCGGAAGCCAGCTTCTCGAGATTGGCCTTGTAGCGGCGCGACCAGTTGGTCGGCTCCTCGGTGTGGGGTGCCCGCAGCACCTGGAAGACCTTGTCGAGGCCCTCCTGTCCGACCACGTCACGGACGCCGACGTATTCGGCATTGTCAGCAGGCACCCGAACGGTGAGATCGCCCTGCGCAACCTTGAGGACGAGGTATTCCTTCTGCTCGCCTTTAATGGTCCGGGTTTCGATCGCCTCGATCAACGCAGCACCGTGGTGTGGATAGACGACGGTGTCTCCGACCTTGAAAATCATCAGTTTCGAGCCCCTTTCACCCCACGATCTTAACATGCGCGGGAACCGGGCGCGGATCAACGATGCAGGTCAGGGGCACAGTGGGCCGACAATGGGGGTTGACACACCGCGTTAATCGTGCAATGCGGGCACTGCTTCGGCCCTGCGCTACCGCGCCGGATCGTCACCTACTACTCTGCATAGTCGAACCACAGCAACCGGCACGAGAGTCGCCTAGCCGGCCGAGCAGGAGGCCTTTCGACAGTGATCCAGATGACACGCCGCACCCGTTTCGCCGGCCGGTCCATCGCTGCGTTGGCGGCGTCGGGTGTGGCGCTGACGGCCGCGCTGACCGGCTGCAGCGCCGGACAGGTCTCGCAGACCGCGACCCAGGAACCGGCGATCAACGGAGTCAACGGCAACCTGGGCGATCTGGCCCTGCGCAACGTGCACATCTTCGCCACCCAGAGCGGCGCGCAGATCCAGCCCGGCCGCGACGTGGATCTCGTCTTCGTCGTGACCAACCAGTCCGCCGACACCCCCGACAAGCTGGTGTCGGTCACCTCCGACGTCGGCCGCGTGCAGCTGACCGGCAGCCGGGACATCCCGATCGGCGGCAGCCTGGTGGTCGGCACCCCCGACGGTCAGCCCACCCCGCTGGAGGCGGTGGAACCCGCCGACAGCGCCGACGCGACCGTCTCGCTCAGCAAGCCCATCGCCAACGGGCTGACCTACGACTTCGTCTTCGAGTTCGAGCGTGCGGGCGAGGCCAAGCTGTCGGTGCCGGTCTCGGCCGGTGAGGCCCCGCGCCGGGACTCCCTGGGTGACTCCGGCGGCGGCAGCCACTCCGGCGGTCACTGAGCAAAGGCCCGCGCCTTCGGCGTTCTGTCGGTGCCGGCGGTTACGGTCAGCAGGTGGTCAGGGCCAATTCGAAAGTTCGTTCCCAATATCGCTGTTCCGAGTGTCACCACGTCACGCCCAAGTGGGTGGGCCGGTGCTCCGAATGCGGCACCTGGGGCACGGTCGACGAAGTCGCGCTGATCGCGGTCGGGGGCTCGGCGACTCGCCGCGCGGTCGCACCGACCTCGCCTGCGGTGCCGATCAGCTCCATCGACCCGGGCCGCACACGCCACTTCCCCACCGGCATCAGCGAGCTCGACCGGGTGCTCGGCGGCGGCGTGGTGCCGGGTTCGGTGACGCTGCTGGCCGGCGACCCCGGCGTCGGCAAGTCGACTTTGCTGCTCGAGGTCGCCCATCGCTGGGCGTCGTCGGGCCGGCGTGCGCTGTACCTCTCGGGTGAGGAGTCCGCGGGCCAGATCCGGTTGCGCGCCGAACGCACCGGCTGCACTCACGACGAGGTGTTCCTGGCCGCGGAGGCTGACCTGCAGACCGCACTCGGCCACATCGACGCCGTGCGGCCGTCGCTGGTGGTGGTCGACTCGGTGCAGACGCTGTCGACCACCGAGGCCGACGGCGTCACCGGAGGGGTCACCCAGGTTCGGGCGGTCACCACGGCGCTGACGATGACCGCCAAGACCACCGGCGTGGCGATGCTGCTGGTCGGCCACGTCACCAAGGACGGTGCGATCGCCGGGCCGCGCTCGCTGGAACATCTCGTCGACGTGGTGCTGCACTTCGAGGGTGACCGCGCGTCGGCGCTGCGGATGGTGCGCGGCGTCAAGAACCGATTCGGCGCCGCCGACGAAGTGGGCTGTTTCCTGTTGCACGACAACGGTATCGAGTGTGTGTCGGATCCGTCGGGACTGTTCCTGGACCAGCGTCCCAAAGCGGTGTCGGGTACCGCGGTGACCGTCACCCTCGACGGTAAGCGCCCGATGATCGGCGAGGTGCAGGCCCTGATCGGGGCGCCCGCGACCGGCACCCCGCGCCGCGCGGTCAGCGGTATCGACTCCTCGCGCGCGGCGATGATCACCGCGGTGCTCGAGAAGCGCGCCCGGTTGCCGGTGGGCAGCAACGACATCTACCTGTCCACGGTCGGCGGGATGCGGCTGACCGACTCGTCGTCGGACCTCGCGGTGGCGTTGTCGATCGCCTCGGCCTACATCGACCTGCCGCTGCCGGCCACCGCGATCGCGATCGGCGAGGTCGGCCTGGCCGGGGACCTGCGCCGCGTCACTGGCATGGACCGTCGGCTGGCCGAGGCCGCGCGGCTGGGCTTCACCACCGCGATCGTGCCGGCCGGGGTGGTCGACGCACCGGCCGGCCTGCGCGTGATCTGCGCCGACGACATCGTCTCGGCATTGCAGGTACTGCGCCGGATCGGCGACAATGGCGCGACCTGAGGGGGTGAACATGGCCGTGAAGTCGTCGACCAGTCGCAACGCGCGCACGGTCGTGCCGATGACCCGGCCCACCCTGCGCGAGACCATCGCCCGGCTGGCCCCGGGCACCGCGCTGCGCGACGGGCTGGAACGCATCCTGCGGGGCCGTACGGGCGCGCTGATCGTGATCGGCTACGACGACAGCGTCGAGGCCATCTGCGACGGCGGATTCGAACTCGACGTGCGCTACGCCCCCACCCGGTTGCGGGAGCTGTCCAAGATGGACGGCGCGGTCGTGCTCAGCAGCGACGGCAGCCGGATCCTGCGGGCCAACGTGCAACTGGTGCCCGACCCGTCGATACCCACCGAGGAGTCCGGTACCCGGCACCGCTCGGCAGAGCGCACCGCGATCCAGACCGGCTATCCGGTGATCTCGGTGAGCCACTCGATGAGCATCGTGACCGTCTACGTCGCCGGTGAGCGCCACGTGGTGCCGGACTCCGCAACCATCCTGTCGCGCGCCAACCAGACCATCGCCACACTGGAGCGCTACAAGATGCGCCTCGACGAGGTCAGCCGGCAGCTCTCCACGGCCGAGATCGAGGACTTCGTGACGCTGCGCGACGTGATGACCGTGGTGCAGCGCCTGGAGATGGTGCGCCGGATCAGCCTCGAGATCGACGCCCACGTGGTGGAGCTGGGCACCGACGGCCGTCAGCTCAAGCTGCAACTCGACGAACTGGTGGGCGACAACGACACCGCCCGCGAACTGATCGTGCGGGACTACCACGCCAACCCGGACCCGCCGACCGCCGCGCAGGTCTCCACCACCCTGGAGGAGCTCGACACGCTGTCGGACAACGAGCTGCTCGACTTCACCGCGCTGGCAAGGGTTTTCGGGTATCCGTCGACGGCGGAGGCGCAGGATTCGGCGATGAGCTCGCGCGGCTACCGCGCCATGGCCGGCATCCCGCGGCTGCAGTTCGCCCACGTCGACCTGCTGGTGCGCAACTTCGGCTCACTGCAGGGTCTGCTGGCGGCCAGCGCGTCGGACCTGCAGTCCGTCGACGGCATCGGCTCGATGTGGGCGCGCCACATCCGGGAGGGCCTGTCGCAGCTGGCCGAGTCGACGATCGCCGATCGGCTGGCTTAACCCGCCGGCGGCGGCGCCGGCAGGTGCGGCACGCCCTCGGCGGGCGGCGGCGGCACCTGTGCGGTCGGGGCGAGGATGAACGGCACCGTGGCCGATCTCAGATTGCCCAGCTGGACGACGAGGTTGTAGGTGCCCGGACCGATCGGTTGCCGCGGCAGCGGGCAGTTGGGCGCCGAACCCATGCCCGTCCACGTCACCTCGGTGGTGACCTGTTCGCCGGGCTGGAACGTCTTGATCAGTGTCTCGTTGGACGGTGCGCAGTCCAGGTTGCTCCACAGGCGCTGGTTGTCCAGCGAGTACACGTAGGCGGCGAGCACCGCGGCGCCGACGTCGCGCTGGCAGGCGACCAGACCGATGTTGGTGACGACCATCGTGAACTTGGGCTGGTCGCCGACGACGTACTGCGGTTCGTTGGTGATGCCCTTGACCGCCAGCGTCGAATCCGGGCAGTCGTCACCCTCCCGCAGGATCGGCGGGGGGACGACGGCGGCGGTCGGAGTCGGGGTGGGCGGCGGGGCGTCCTGGGCCGGCGGCTGGATCGGCGACTTGACCTCGGGGTCCTGACCGGGCAGAGGCGGTGGCGCGTCGGCGACCGTCTCGGCGGACGACTCGTTGGCGGTGGGTTGCTCGTCGCTGGTGCTGTTGGACACCACGACCGCGATCACGGCGGCGATGATCGCGATGACCAGCACCGCGATGCCGAGCGCCAGCGCCCGGCGTCGCCAGTAGATCTGGGTGGGCAGCGGGCCCTGCGGTTCTAGATCCAGCACGTAACCACGGTAAGCCCAGGTCATCCCGTGTCGGTCGAGGCGTGTCGGCGTGTCGCCGCCGAGGTCAGCTCTCGCCGATGTCGCCGATGTGATCGCGCAGTGCGATCTGCCCGTCGGACAGGTGGTAGGTGACCCCGGCGATGGCCAGGGTGCCGGCCTTGACCGCGTCGTCGATCGTGGTCGACCGGTTCAGCAGCTGCTGGCCGGTCTCGATGACGTGGCGCGCCTCGAACTCGTCGACGCGGGCGAGACCGTCGCGGCGGCCCAGCAGGATCGAGGGCATGACCCGCTCGACGACGTCACGCACATAGCCGCCGGGCACCTCGCCCTCGTCCAGCGCCGCCAGCGCGGCCTTGACCGCGCCGCAGCTGTCGTGGCCGAGCACCACGATCAGTGGCACCTCGAGGATCGCCACGGCGTACTCGATCGAGCCCAGCACCGCGGAGTCGATCACGTGGCCGGCCGTGCGCACCACGAACATGTCGCCGAGGCCCTGGTCGAAGAGCAGTTCTGCGGCCACGCGGCTGTCGCCGCAGCCGAATACGACCGCCGTCGGCTTCTGCGAGGCGGCCAGGCTGGCCCGGTGCTCGACGCTCTGGCTGGGGTGCATGGCCTTGCCCGCGACGAAGCGCTCGTTACCCTCTTTGAGTGCTTTCCAGGCGGTCAATGGGCTGGTGTTCGGCATGGCCGTCATTGTGCACCAGGAAACGCCGATGATCGATCCCATTGAGCTGCTTGCCTGGTACGACCGCGAACAACGGGACCTGCCGTGGCGGCAGCCGGGGGTGTCGGCGTGGCAGATCCTGGTCAGCGAGTTCATGCTGCAGCAGACGCCGGTGGCCCGCGTCGAGCCGATCTGGCGGGACTGGGTGGCGCGCTGGCCCACCCCGTCGGCGACCGCGTCCGCCGGTCCGGCCGAGGTGCTGCGGGCCTGGGGGAAGCTCGGCTACCCGCGGCGGGCCAAGCGGCTGCATGAGTGCGCCACGGTGATCGCCACCGAGCACGCCGACGTGGTCCCCGCCGACGTCGACACCCTGCTGGCATTGCCGGGCATCGGGACCTACACCGCACGCGCGGTGGCGTGCTTCGCCTACCGGCAACGGGTTCCGGTGGTCGACACCAACGTGCGGCGGGTCGTGGCCCGCGTGGTGCACGGGCGGGCCGACGCGGCGGCGGCCTCGGTGCGCGACCTCGACGACGTCGAGGCGCTGCTGCCCGACGACGCGACGGCACCGGTGTTCTCGGTGGCGCTGATGGAGTTGGGCGCGACGGTGTGCACCGCACGTTCGCCTCGCTGCGGCGTGTGCCCGCTGAGTGAATGCTCTTGGCGCGCAGCGGGTTTCCCGGCGTCGACCGGACCTGCCAAACGCGTGCAGCGGTACGCGGGCACCGACCGGCAGGCCCGGGGGCGACTGCTCGACGTGCTGCGCGCCAGCACCTCCCCGGTCACCCGCGCCCAGTTGGACGTGGCCTGGACCGTCGACACCGCGCAGCGGGACCGCGCGTTGGACTCGCTACTGGTCGACGGCCTCGTGGAACAGACCCCGGCCGGACTGTTCGCCCTGTGCGGGGAGGGCGAGGCTCACGCCGATTCGGCGCACTCGGCTTCGGCGGTGACCGCGGTGAAGCGCCTGCGATAGTCCGACGGCGTGACGCCGACGATGCGCCGGAAGTGGTGGCGCAGCAGCGTGGCGCTGCCGAATCCGCTCTGGTCGGCGATGCGGTCGATGTCCAGCGTCGTCTCCTCGAGCAGACGGCGCGCGAACAGCACGCGCTGATCGGTGACCCACTGCATCGGTGTGCGGCCGGTCTCCTCGACGAAGCGGCGCGCGAAGGTCCGCCCCGACATGTGGGCGCGGCGGGCCAGCGTGTTCACCGTGTGCGGCTTGTCGAGGTTGGCCAGGATCCAGTCCAGGTGCGGGGCGAAGCGATCCGAACCGCGCACCGGGATGGGTTGGTCGATGTACTGGCGCTGACCGCCGTCGCGCTGCGGCGGCACCACCATGCGGCGGGCGATCTTGTTGGTGACCGCGCTGCCCAGTTCGCGGCGCACCAGATGCAGGCACGCGTCGATGCCTGCGGCCGTGCCGGCGCTGGTGATCAGGTTGCCGTCGTCGACGAACAGCACGTTGCGGTCCACCACCGCGGTCGGGTAGCGCCGCTGCAGCTCCTCGGCGTGCATCCAGTGCGTGGTGCAGGGCCGGCCGTCGAGCAACCCCGCGGCGCCGGCCACGAACGCCCCGGAGCACACCGTCAGGATGATCGAACCCGACGCCGCCGCCTGGCGGACCGCCTCGAGCGCGGCGGGCAGGTATTCGGCGGAACCGATCGCCGGTATCGCGACCAGATCCACTCCGGCAAGACCGTCGAGTCCGCATTCGGGGGTCAGCGTCGCGCCGACACTCGTGCGCACCGGGACACCGGCCTGCGGGCCACACACCTTGAAGTCGAAGTTCGGGACGTCGTCGGCGGACCGGTCGATGCCGAACACCTCGCAGATGACCCCGAACTCGAACATCGCAACGTCGTCGAGCACCAGGGCCGAGACCGATCGCAGTGTCATGGCCGAATTTTATTCGGGATGCCCGGTGCGGCCAATCGATTTACGCGGTCGCGAGGAAGGCCTCGACCGCCTCCCGATATCGGTCCGGCGCGTCGTCGTGGATCAGGTGTCCGGCGTTGGCGATCCGCAGGTAGGTGGCCCGGCCGGCAGACTGCTCGGCCATCGCCCGCATCTGGTCCGGCGGTGCGACGGTGTTGGCCGCTTCCAGCAGCAACGCCGGCGCGCGCACCGCCTGCCACTGCGTCCAGTAGTCGCGCTCGCCCCACTGTGCGGCGATCTCGATCCACCTGTCCGGTTCCCCGTGCAGCCGCCAGCCCGTCGGAGTGCGGTCGAACGCCTCCAGGAAGTACTGGCCGGCGACCGGGCCGAACTCGGCGAAAACCTCATCGGCTGAAGCGAACTCGACCGGCAGCGCGTGCAGCCAGGGTTCCCACGGCCCGGTGGTGCGGCCACGGAAGTCCGGCGCCATGTCCTCGACGACCAGCGCGGCGACCAGCTCCGGATGCGCCGCGGCCAGACACCACGAGTGCAGCGCCCCCATCGAGTGACCGACCATGACCGCCGGCTCCCCCAGCGGCGCCACGGCGTCGCGCAGGTCCTCGACGAAACGTTCGGTGCTGATGGGGTACGGGTCGTGGACCTCCCGGCCGCGATGCCACGGGGCGTCGTAGGTGAACACCCGTCCCAGTCGGGTCAGCCACGGCAGCTGGCGCGACCAGGTGGAGCCGCGCCCCATCAGCCCGTGCACCAGCACCAGCGGCCGGCCCGCACCGCCGCGCGCGGTCAGCAGATCCATAGGGTCATCATGCCGACGATCGCGTCCGCGGCACGCGGTAGCCTGAACGACATGGCTGTGGTCAAGATCAATGCAATCGAGGTCCCGCCCAACGCCGGCCCCGAACTGGAGAAGCGCTTCGCCAACCGAGCCCATGCCGTCGACAACCAGCCGGGCTTTCTGGGCTTCCAGTTGCTGCGGCCCGTCAAGGGTGAGAACCGCTACTTCGTGGTGACGCAGTGGGAGTCCGACGAGGCCTTCCAGGCCTGGGCCAACGGGCCCGCCGTCGAAGCCCACGCCGGCGAGCGCAAGAACCCCGTGGCCACCGGTGCCTCCCTCCTGGAGTTCGAGGTCGTGCTCGACGTTGCCAGGACCGACACCGCGTCCTGACGCAGGGGCGCGGCGCCGCGCGGCCGTGGTGACGGTCGCGCTGTCGCTCGTCGCGGCCCTCGTCGGCGGTTGCGCCGCCACCCGTCCCGCGCCGGCCGAAGCGGCCTACGGCGTCCCCATCGCGATCAACACCCCGCAGGGACTGCGCGCCAAGCAGACGATGGACATGCTCAACAGCGACTGGCCCATCGGCGAGAACGGCATCCGGACGCTGGCCGCCCCGGAGCTCGTCGAGCACGTCGGGGTCACGCTGGACCGCATGTGGTGGGACCGCCCGTTCACCGTCACCGACGTCGACGTCGGCGCCGGAAACGCCACCCTGCACGTCACCACGTCCTACGGGGTCGGCCAGGTCATCGAGCTCCGCACCGACGACGCGTCGATGGTCGACCGATTCGCGGTGACGCTGGTCGAGCCGGAGATCCGGCAGTTCTCCGACGTCGACGCCGCGCTCACCTCTTCCGGAGCGCGCTACTCCTACCAGGTGGCCAAGGTCGTCGACGGGCGCTGCGAGAAGGTCGCCGGCACCAACACCGAGTTGTCGCTGCCGCTGGCATCGATCTTCAAGCTCTACGTGCTGCTCGCGGTCGCCGAGGCCGTCGAGAGCGGGACCGTGCGGTGGGACGACACCCTGACGATCACCGCACAGGCCAAGGCCGTGGGTTCCTCCGGCTTCGACAAGCTGCCCCCGGGCGCGACGGTCTCGGTACGCGACGCCGCCCAGCAGATGATCTCGGCCAGCGACAACATGGCCACCGACCTGCTGATCGAGCGCCTCGGACCCGGCGCGGTCGAGCGCGCCCTGGTCACCGCGGGGCACCACGACCCGGCCAGCATGACGCCGTTCCCGACGATGCACGAGCTGTTCTCCGTCGGCTGGGGACGCCCGGACGTGCGCGAACAGTGGAAAGAGGCGTCTCCGCAGAAACGCGCCCAGTTGCTGCAGCAGGTCAAGTCGCGGCCGTACGAACCCGACCCCGAACGCGCACACGAGCCGGCGTCGGCCATCGGCGCCGAGTGGTACGGCAGCGCCGCCGACATCTGCCGGTTACACGCCGCCCTGCAGGAATCCGCGGTCGGCGAGGCCGCTCCGGTCCGCGACATCCTCTCCGCGATCCCCGGCATCGACCTGGACCGCCAGACCTGGCCCTACATCGGTGCCAAGGCCGGCAATCTGCCGGGCGACCTGACCTTCAGCTGGTACGCCGTGGACCGCACCGGGCAGCCCTGGGTGCTCAGCATGCAATCGAACTGGCCGAAGTACCGCAGCCAGACCGCGGCGGCGTGGCTGTTGTCGATGGCCGAGCAGATGTTCGGTCTCGTCGCCCCCTGACCCCCGACCCGGGGGTACGCTCCACCTGCTGCGGTGTACGGGAACCCGGTGTGAATCCGGGGCGGCCCTCGCCACTGTGAACGGGAAGTCGGTGCCCTCCATGCCACTGCCCGCGCGTCTCGCGTGGGTGGGAAGGCGGGTACCGGCGTTTCGGCCCACCTCGGGTGTGCCGGTGGATCCGTGAGCCAGGAGACCGGCCGCGGCACCGACACACGATGCCCACGAGGTGCTGGGCAGAAAGGCGCAGCAGTAACAATGCACATCGCAGAAGGCTTTCTTCCGCCGGCGCACGCGCTGGCCTGGACCGTGGCGGCGGCACCGTTCGTCGTCTACGGAGCCAGGCAGGTCGTCGTCACCGTCAAACGCCATCCGTCCTCGGGTCCGCTGCTCGCGGCGGTCGGCGCGTTCTCGTTCGTCATGTCGGCGATCAAGCTGCCGTCGGTGACCGGATCGAGTTCGCACCCGACCGGCACCGGCCTGGGCACCGCGATCTTCCGGCCCCCGGTGATGGCGTTCCTCGGCACGATCGTCCTGCTCTTCCAGGCTCTGCTGCTGGCCCACGGCGGCATCACCACGCTCGGCGCGAACGCGTTCTCGATGGCGATCGCAGGGCCGTGGGCCGGGTTCGCGGTGTTCTTCGCGCTGCGCCGCGCCGGGGTGGGTGTGCTGCCCGCGGTGTTCGCGCTGGCATTCGTCGCCGACCTGGTCACCTACCTCGTCACCAGCATCCAGCTGGCACTGGCGTTCCCGGCCGCCGAGGGCGGTGTCGGGGAGAGCCTGGTGGAGTTCCTCGGCGTCTTCGCGTTGACCCAGGTGCCGCTCGCGATCGTCGAGGGGCTGATCACCGTGGTGGTGGTGCGTGTGTTGATGCAGGTGGCGTCCTCTGAACTGCTGAACCTCGGCTTTCTGAAGGGCGCCGAGGTTCCGGCCGGCGCCGAACCGACCGACCGCACGGAGGTCGGCAAATGAGCGCCCGCACCGACAGGTCCGCGCGCAGCGGGTCGATCCTGGTCCTGACCGCCGTGCTGCTGTTCCTCGCAGCCGCCGTCGCGGTCGGCTCACTGTTCTACGGCTACTCCCGCGACGCCGAAGCCGAGTTCGGCGGCGCCGACGGGCAGGCCGAAGAGGTGATCACGGTCATCCAGGAGGACTACGAACCCTGGTTCTCCCCGCTGGTCGGAGAGCTGCCCGGCGAGGTCGAGTCCGGGTTGTTCGCGTTGCAGGCCGGGGTCGGCGGCATCGTCCTGGGCAGCGCGATCGGCTGGTACGCCGGTCGTCGCCGTGGCCGCAGCGAGGCGCAGAGCGGGGGGTGAACCCGCTCGATCTCAGCGCGGCCCGCAACCGCTGGTCGGGGCACCCGGCTGCCGAGAAGTTGTTCCTCTACGGCGGGCTGCTGCTGTGCGCGATGCTGCTGCCGCCGCGGACCGGGGCACCGTTGATCCTCGTCGCGGTCGCGGTGGCCACGCTCGCGCTGGCGCGGGTTCCGGTCCGCACCTTCACACTCGCGCTGGCCGGGCCCATGGTGTTCATCGCGCTGGGCTCCGTGCCGATCGCGGTCAGCCTGCGCGGCGGACCGCACCTGGAGCCCGGCGGTGTCGATCTCGCGATCGACACAGCGCTGCGTGCGATCGCCGCGTCGGCGGCCACCATCGGTCTGGCGATGACGACGTTGATGGCCGATCTGCTGGATCTGGCGCGCCGCGCCGGGGTCCCGGCGGCGCTGTGTCATGTCATCGACCTGACCTACCGGCAGGTGGGAATCCTGCTGCGCTCCGCCCGGATGGCGCGCGACGCGGTGGCGCTGCGTCTGGGGCTGCGCCGGCCGCGCGATGCGATCGCGGTCATCGGCGCCCAGTTCGCGCTGATCTTCGTCCGCGGCACCGACCGCGCCCGCGCGATGTCCGAGGCGATGTCACTGCGCGCCGAACCGGGGATGACCGCGGTGCTCACCGCGGACCACCCGGTGCGTCGGGTGCGTCTCGCCGTGATCGCGGCAATGCTCGGCGGTCTCGCCGCGACCGCGGTCCTGAGCTCGAGGATGTGGACCGGTGGGTGACGACCGGTCCGGCGCACTGGAGTTGCGCGACGTCGGTTTCGGGTACCCGCGGGGCCCGCGGATCCTCGACGGGGTCGACCTGGCGCTGCGGCCCGGTCAGCGGATCGCGCTGCTGGGCGCCAACGGATCGGGCAAGACCACCCTGCTGCGCATCCTGGTGGGTCTGCTCAGGCCGACGACCGGTTCGGTGATGCTGGACGGCACCGCGGTCGACGGGTCGCGGGCCGCGCGCACGCGTCTACGCAGCCGGATGCAGATGGTGCTGCAGGAACCCGACGACCAGATCGTCGGTGCCACCGTGCGCGCCGACGTGTCGTTCGGGCCGATGAACATGGGCCTGGACAGAGCCGAGGTGCTCGAGCGCGTCGACACCGCGATGACCGCACTGGGAGTGGCCGACCTCGCCGACCACACGCCCACCCATCTGTCGTTCGGGCAGCGCAAACGGGTGGCGATTGCCGGAGCGGTGGCGATGCGACCCGGCGTGCTGCTGCTCGACGAGGCCACCGCCGGTCTGGATCCGCGCGCTGTGGACGATCTGTTGCAGACGCTGACCACGCTGTCCGACACCGGGACGGCCGTGGTCTTGGCCACCCACGACGTCGACGTCGCCTGGGCCTGGTCGCAGGAGTCGTTGGTGCTGCACGACGCGATGCTGCGCCGCGGCAAGACCCACGAGGTGTTGACCGACGACGCGCTGCTCGCCGAGGCACGCCTGGTGACGCCCTGGGGCGCAGCGGTGTCGCGCCGGCTCAACCGGCTCGTGCTGCGCCCCGGGGACGTCTGACGTCTACTCCGCCGCGCTGGGCGCGCCGGCCGCTCCGGCCTGCGCCAGATCCGGCTCGGCGGCCGCCGCCTGCTTGCGGCTGCTCGAGAACGTGAACTTGGCGTCCTCGCCCGCGCTCTCGCCGTCCCAGCCTTCGACGTCGACCGTGACGAGCTGACCGGGTCCGATCTCCTCGAAGAGGATCTTCTCCGACAGCTGGTCCTCGATCTCGCGCTGGATGGTGCGGCGCAGCGGCCGCGCCCCGAGCACCGGATCGAAGCCGCGCTTGGCCAGCAGTGCCTTGGCCTTGTCGGTCAGCTCGATGGCCATGTCCTTGGCCTTGAGCTGGTTGGCGACTCGGCCGATCATCAGGTCGACCATCTTGATGATCTCGTCCTGCGTCAGCTGGTGGAACACGATGATGTCGTCGATACGGTTGAGGAACTCCGGACGGAAGTGCTTCTTCAGTTCGTCGTGAACCTTCTGCTTCATCCGCTCGTAGTTGTTCTCGCCGCCGCCCTGGGTGAAGCCCAGACCAACCGCCTTGCTGATGTCGCTCGTACCGAGGTTCGAGGTGAAGATCAGCACCGTGTTCTTGAAGTCGACCGTGCGGCCCTGACCGTCGGTCAGACGGCCGTCCTCGAGCACCTGCAGGAGGCTGTTGTAGATCTCCTGGTGGGCCTTCTCGATCTCGTCGAACAGCACCACGCTGAACGGCTTGCGGCGCACCTTCTCGGTGAGCTGCCCGCCCTCTTCGTAACCGACGTACCCCGGAGGGGCACCGAACAGCCGCGACGCGGTGAAACGGTCGTGGAACTCGCCCATGTCGATCTGGATGAGCGCGTCGTCCTCGCCGAACAGGAAGTTGGCCAGCGCCTTGGACAGCTCGGTCTTACCCACACCGGACGGGCCGGCGAAGATGAACGAACCGGACGGGCGCTTCGGATCCTTCAGACCCGCACGGGTACGGCGGATCGCCTTCGAGACGGCCTTGACGGCGTCCTCCTGGCCGATGATCCGCTTGTGCAGCTCCTCCTCCATGCGCAGCAGCCGGGTGGTCTCCTCCTCGGTCAGCTTGAACACCGGGATGCCGGTCCAGTTGCCCAGCACCTCGGCGATCTGCTCGTCGTCGACCTCGGCGACCACGTCGAGATCACCGGAGCGCCACTGCTTCTCCCGCTCGGCGCGCTGAGCGACCAGCTGCTTCTCCTGGTCACGCAACCGCGCGGCCTTCTCGAAGTCCTGCGCATCGATCGCGGACTCCTTCTCCCGGCGCGCGTCGGCGATCTTCTCGTCGAACTCACGAAGGTCCGGCGGCGCGGTCATCCGGCGGATCCGCATCCGGGCGCCGGCCTCGTCGATCAGGTCGATCGCCTTGTCCGGCAGGAACCGGTCGTTGATGTAGCGGTCGGCCAGCGTCGCGGCGGCCACCAACGCGCTGTCGGTGATCGACACGCGGTGGTGTGCCTCGTAGCGGTCGCGCAGACCCTTGAGGATCTCGATCGTGTGCTCGACCGTCGGCTCGCCCACCTGGACGGGCTGGAACCGGCGCTCCAGCGCGGCGTCCTTCTCGATGTACTTGCGGTACTCGTCGAGGGTGGTGGCGCCGATGGTCTGCAGCTCACCACGGGCCAGCTTCGGCTTGAGGATGCTCGCGGCGTCGATCGCGCCCTCGGCGGCACCGGCACCGACGAGGGTGTGCAGCTCGTCGATGAACAGGATGATGTCGCCGCGGGTGTTGATCTCCTTGAGCACCTTCTTCAGGCGTTCCTCGAAGTCACCGCGGTAGCGGCTGCCCGCGACCAGTGAACCCAGGTCCAGCGTGTAGAGCTGCTTGTCCTTCAGCGTCTCGGGCACCTCGCCGGCGACGATGGCCTGCGCCAGGCCCTCGACGACGGCGGTCTTGCCGACGCCGGGCTCGCCGATGAGCACCGGGTTGTTCTTGGTGCGGCGGCTCAGCACCTGCATGACCCGCTCGATTTCCTTCTCGCGGCCGATGACCGGGTCGAGCTTGCCCTCCATCGCCGCGGCGGTCAGGTTGCGGCCGAACTGGTCGAGCACCAGCGAGGTGGACGGGTTGCCCGCCTCGCCGCCGCGGCCGCCGGTGCCGGCCTCGGCGGTCTCCTTGCCCTGGTAGCCGCTCAGCAGCTGGATGACCTGCTGGCGCACCCGGGTGAGCTCGGCGCCGAGCTTGACGAGCACCTGGGCCGCCACACCCTCACCCTCGCGGATGAGTCCGAGCAGGATGTGCTCGGTGCCGATGTAGTTGTGGCCGAGCTGCAGCGCCTCGCGCAGGCTCAGCTCGAGGACCTTCTTGGCTCGCGGCGTGAAGGGGATGTGCCCGGACGGCGCCTGCTGGCCCTGGCCGATGATCTCCTCGACCTGGCTGCGCACACCCTCCAACGAGATGCCCAGCGACTCGAGTGACTTGGCGGCTACGCCCTCACCTTCATGGATGAGGCCCAGCAGGATGTGCTCGGTGCCGATGTAGTTGTGGTTGAGCATCCGGGCTTCTTCTTGAGCCAGGACGACAACCCGACGTGCTCGGTCGGTGAATCGTTCGAACATCCGTGGTTACCTGCTTCCATCGCATAGGTAGTGCAGCGCTTCGCGGAGCACTTCGCACCTGCCGTCCACTGTAGTGGGCGGCAGCGCTGAGCGTCCCGCCTGCCGGTCCGTTGAAGGGACGACAGAGTTCTGTAATCCGATCCCGCAACGGTGCTGTCAGGACAACGCAGGACGTCAGGGATTCGTTTCCCGCGCGCGGGCGGATGGCATTCGCCGATAGCGAACCGGAAGCGAGGTCAGGTGACCGCTTACGTGGCGGCGTGGAATGCGTCGATCACGTCGGCCGGGATGCGGCCACGGGTGGACACGTTGTGGCCGTTGCGGCGCGCCCATTCGCGGATCGCGGCGCTCTGTTCCCGGTCGATGGCCGCGCGGCCCCGGCCGGTGCCCACCGCACGCCCGCGCCGGCGACCACCGACGCGACGGCCGGCCTCGACCCATTGCTTCAAATCGTTGCGGAGCTTCGCGGCATTCTTGGCGGAGAGATCGATCTCATAAGTCACGCCGTCGAGGCCGAATTCGACTGTCTCGTCGGCGGCGCCTTCACCGTCGAAATCATCAACCAGAGTGACGGTGACTTTTTTCGCCATTGCCCCACAGCCCTTCTTCGCTATCGGTCCCACACCCCGCACCAATGTGCCATAAAGGCGGGACCCATTTCAAACAACGCGAGAATCTGCGGTTCAGTTGCCGTGTCGGCGAACAATAGGGAACAAAACCGTGTCCCTAATCGACAGTCCGGTCAGCGCCATCAACAACCTGTCGACACCCATTCCGGTGCCCGTGGTCGGCGGCATGCCGTGTTCGAGAGCGGCCAGGAAATCCTCGTCCAGCGCCATCGCCTCGTCGTCACCGGCAGCGGCGGCCCGGGCCTGCGCCTCGAAGCGTTCCCGCTGGATGACGGGGTCGATCAACTCCGAATAGCCCGTGGCCAATTCGATGTGCCGCACGTAGAGGTCCCATTTCTCCGTGACACCGTCGATGCTGCGGTGCGACCGGGTCAGCGGGGTGGTCTCGACGGGGAAATCGCGGACGAACGTGGGCGCCCACAGTTTGTCGCCGACGGTGAACTCCCACAGTTCCTCGACCAATTTTCCGTGACCGTAGCCGCGGTCGCGCGGAATCTCGACACCGAGCCGGTCGGCGATCTGCCAGAGATGTTCGGCGGTGGTCTGCGGGGTGATCTCTTCGCCGAGCGCTTCGGACAAAGACGGATACATTTGAATGGAGTCCCATTCGCCGTCGAGATCATAGATCGAGCCGTCGGGCAAAGTGACCTGTCGCGTACCGATGGCCTCGTCTGCGACTTCCTGAATAATTTCGCGGGTGGTGATCGCGGAATCGTCGTAGGTGCCGTAGGCCTGATAAGTCTCGAGCATCGCGAATTCCGGGGAATGCGTGGAATCCGCACCTTCGTTTCGGAACACCCGATTCAACTCGAATACCCGGTCGAATCCGCCGACCACGCAGCGCTTGAGGAACAGTTCGGGCGCGATGCGCAGATACAGGTCGGAGTCCAGAGCGTTGGAGTGCGTCACGAACGGCCGCGCCGCCGCGCCGCCGGCCAGTGTCTGCAGCATCGGGGTCTCGACCTCGAGGAAACCGCGCCGCTCCAGCGCCGAGCGCAGGGCCCGCATCACGGCGATGCGCTGGCGGGCGACGGTGCGGGCCTCCGGGCGCACGATCAGGTCGACGTAGCGCTGCCGGACGCGGGATTCCTCGCTCATCTCCTTGTGGGCCACCGGCAGCGGCCGCAGCGACTTCGACGCCATCTGCCACGAGTCGGCGAGCACCGACAGTTCGCCGCGGCGTGAGCTGATCACCTCGCCGGCCACGAACACGATGTCGCCGAGGTCGACGTCGGCCTTCCACGCGTCCAGGGCTTCCTGACCGACTTGGTCGAGGCTGATCATCGCCTGCATCTGGGTGCCGTCACCTTCTTGCAGGGTGGCGAAGCACAGCTTGCCGGAGTTGCGCGCGAAGATCACCCGTCCGGCGACCCCGACCTGCTGCCCGGTCTTGGTGTCCGCCGCGAGGTCCGGGTAGGCCGCGCGCAGCTCGGCCAGTGTGTGGGTGCGGTCCACCTCGACCGGATACGGGTCGCGTCCCTCGGCGAGCAGGCGCTCACGTTTGGCCTGCCGGATACGGAACTGTTCCGGGAGGTCCTCACGCGGGTCGGAGTCAGAATCAGAGGAGGTCACGACGTGCCAGCTTAAATGAACAGGTGACCGACACCGGCAACGCGCTGATCGACCCGGCGCCACTGCGCGCGCTGGCCCGGCAACCGCTGGAGCCGGGCACCAAGGGTGTGCCGCCGTACTGGTGGGGCCGCAGTCCCGCCGAGGTGCTCGCCGCCGACCCGCGCCTGTTCGAGGAGGGCGTGTTCGGCCCGGTGTGCATTCTCGATGCCGACGCACTGGCCCACAACCTCGCGGTGATGGCGCGCTGGTGCACCGACCGCGGCGTCGAGCTGGCTCCGCACGGCAAGACCCACATGGCGCCCCAACTGGCGGCCCGACAGCTCGCGGCCGGGGCATGCGCGGTCACCGTGGCCACCATCGGTCAGGCCGCGACCTACCACGCGTTCGGGGTGCGCCGGCTGATCCTGGCCAACGAGCTGGTGGACGCGGCCGGGTTGCGCTGGCTGGGCGCCGCGATGGACGCCGACCCGGCTCTGCAGGTGCTGTGCTGGGTGGACTCGGTGGCCGGGGTGGAGCTGATGACCGCGGGGTTGGCCGGCGCCCGGCGACCCGTGGACGTGTGCGTCGAGGTCGGTCTGCCCGGTGGACGGACCGGCTGCCGAAGCGACGGCGACATCGACGCCGTCGCGCGCGCAGCGGCCGCATCGCCGCGGCTGCGCCTGGTCGGTGTCGCGGGCTATGAGGCCGCGCTCGGCCACGGCCGCGGCGGCGACGCGCTGGCGGTGGTGCGTGATCATCTGGCGCAGGTGCGGGCGGCAGTGCTGCGGTTGGCGCCGCTGTTCGAGACCGGGCGGGTGGTGGTCTCCGCGGGCGGCAGCACGTATTTCGACGCGGTCGCCGACATGCTCACCGACTGGCCCGGCGCGCTGTCGGTGCGCACCGTCCTGCGCAGCGGCTGCTACCTGACCCACGATCACGGCCTGTACGCGCGGACCTCGCCGCTGCCCGATCTGCTGCGGCCCGCGTTGTCGGTGCACGCGCAGGTGGTGTCCTGTCCGGAGCCGGGTCGGGCGATCCTGACGATGGGCCGCCGCGATGTGGCGTTCGACCAGGATCTGCCCGTCGCGCTGGACCTGCCGGGCAGCTCGGTGGTCAAGCTCAACGACCAGCACGCCTACCTGCAGACGGGTCCGGCAGAACAGGTGACGGTGGGCCGGTGGTTGCGGTTCGGGATCTCGCATCCGTGCACCGTGTTCGACAAGTGGCGGGTGCTCTGCGAGGTCGATTCCGACGGACGGGTGGTCGACCTCATCCGGACGTTCTTCTAGCCCCTCAGCGCGAAACCTTGTTCTTGGCACGCTGATTGCGTTCGAACACCAGCCGCAGACCGTCGAGCGTCAGATGACGGTCGTAGTGCTCGACGGTGCGCAGGTCCGGCAGGACCAGCGGGGCGCTGTGCCCGGTCGCGACCACCGCGACGTTGTCCCCGCCGAAACCATCGACGTCGTCGCGCACCCGGCTGACGAGGCCGTCGACCAGACCGGCGAAACCGAACACCGCGCCGGCCTGCATGCACTCCACGGTGTTCTTGCCGATCACCGAGCGCGGACGGGTCAGTTCGACGCGCCGCAACGCGGCCGAGCGGGCCGCGGCCGCGTCCGAGGAGACCTGGACGCCGGGTGCGATGGCACCACCGAGGAACTCTCCCTTGGCCGAGACCACGTCCACGCAGATCGACGAGCCGAAGTCGACGACGATGGCTGCCCCGCCGAACTTCTGGTAGGCGGCAAGGCAGTTCACGATCCGGTCGGCGCCGACTTCCTTCGGGTTGTCGACCAGCAGCGGGATGCCGGTGCGCACGCCGGGTTCGATCAGCACGTGCGGGACGGCCGGCCAGTACTGCTCGAGCATGACCCGCACCTCGTGTAGCACCGAGGGCACCGTGGACAGGCCGCACGCACCGGTGAGCCGCTCGGAGTCGTCACCGATGAGCCCGTCGATGGTCAGCGCCAGTTCGTCGGCGGTGACCTCCGGTTCGGTGCGGATCCGCCAGTGGTGCAGCACTTTCGCGTGCTGGCCGATCCCGGAGACCAGCCCGACCACGGTGTGGGTGTTGCGAACGTCTATCGCGAGCAGCACAAGCTCACCTGGGCGCCAGCAGACCGGCGGCGTCGGCCGGCACGGCTGCCGGGTCGTCGCCGAGGTCGACCTGCCGGTTCTCGCTGTCGACGAAGACCACCCGGGGCCGGTAGCTGCGCGCCTCCGCGTCATCCATCACGCCGTAGGCGATCAGGATCACCAGGTCGCCAGGATGTACGAGATGTGCTGCGGCACCGTTGATCCCGATGACACCGCTACCGCGTTCACCGGTGATCACGTAGGTCACCAGGCGGGCGCCGTTGTCGATGTCGACGATGGTGACCTGCTCGCCCTCGATGAGGTCGGCGGCGTCCATCAGGTCGGCGTCGACAGTCACCGAGCCGACGTAGTGCAGGTCGGCCTGCGTCACCGTGGCGCGGTGGATCTTGGACTTCAGCATGGTCCGAAACATCAGTTCCTCCAGGGCAATTGATCGTCGGCGGTATTGGGGTGACCATCGATGCCCGCGCTGGCACCGATGTCGATAGCGACGTTGTCGAGCAACCGGGTGCGACCCAGCCGCGCGGCGACGAGCATGCGGGCCGCGCCGCGTTCGGGTGCGGGTCCCAGCCCGGGATCACGCACCTCCAGATAGTCGAGTTCCAGTTCGGGCACCTCGTCGAGGACGGCGCGCGCCGCGTCCAGCGCCGCGGCCGCCCCGCCGCCGGCGGCGTACACCCCGGCCAGCAGCGCCGCCGACAGCGCACCGGCCTGCTCGCGCTGTGCGGTGTCGAGGTAGCGGTTGCGCGACGACATCGCCAGACCATCGGGTTCGCGCACCGTCGGCACCCCCACCACCTGGATTCCCAGATCGAGGTCGGTGACCATCTGGCGGATCAGCGTCAGCTGCTGATAGTCCTTCTCACCGAAGTACGCGCGGTCTGGGCGCACCACGTTGAACAACTTGAGCACCACCGTCAGCACACCCGCGAAATGTGTTGGGCGCACCGCACCTTCGAGCTCGTCGGCGAGCGGGCCGGGCAGCACGGCGGTGCGTTTGCCGTCGGGGTACATGTCGTTCTCGGTCGGGGTGAACGCGATCTGCACACCTTCGCCGCGCAGCGCGGCCAGGTCGTCGTCGAGTGTGCGCGGATACGCGTCGAGATCCTCGCCGGCGGCGAACTGCAACGGGTTGACGAAGATCGACACCACCACCACCGCGCCGGGCACACGTTTGGCGGCGCGGATCAGGCTCAGGTGGCCGTCGTGCAGCGCACCCATCGTGGGCACCAGCACGATCCGCCGGCCGGTGGTGCGCAGCGCCCGCGTCACCGCCGCCACGTCGACGGGCCGCGAGTACACGTTGAGTTGGTCGGGCACGAACTTCGGGGTTTTCCCGGGCATCATCACTGTCCTGCTTCCGCGAGCACGTCGAGAACTTCCTGGGGTGCGTGCGCCCGCCTGGCGGTGCGCAGTGCGTTGGCCCGGTAGGCCTGCGCCACTTCGGGATCGGCCTCGGTGAGGGCCTGCAGGTGCCGGGCCACCGCCGCGGCGTCGCCCCGGGCGACCGGCCCGGTCAGCGCGGCCTGTCCGCGCTGCAGCGCATTGTCCAGGGAGGCGCGCGCCAGCGGGCCGATGATCCGCTCGGCAACCCCACCGGGATTGTCGTCGATCAGCTGCTGTCCCAACAGTTCCTGGCCCCACAGCGCCACGCGCAGCGCCTCGACCGCGTCGAGCACCACGGTGACCAGATGGTTGGCCGAGTGGGCCAGTGCGGCGTGATAGAGGGTGCGGGCGTCCTCGCGGACCCGGAACGGTTCGCCGCCGATCTCCAGGACCAGCGATTGTGCGATGGCGTAACCGATCTCGTCGGCCGCGGTGATGCCGAAGCAGGTGCCGCGCAGGCGGTCGACGTCCTCGTCGGTACCGGCGAAGGTCATCGCGGGGTGGATCGCCAGCGGCAGGCAGCCCTGCTCGGTCAGCGGGGCGAGCACCGCGACGCCGTTCGCACCGGAGGTGTGGGCGACGATCGTGTTGGGCCGCACCGCACCGGTGGCGGCCAGACCTTGGACCAGCGCGGCGAGTTCGGCGTCGGGCACCGCCAGCAGCAGCAGTTCCGCGCGACTCGGCACCTCGTCGACCGGCAGCACCGCGGTGTCGGGCAGCCATCGCTGCGCGCGGCGGCGCGACTCGGCCGAGACCGCGCTGCACGCGGCCACGACGTGGTCGGAGCGTTCCAGCGCCGCGCCCAGTGCGGTGCCGACGCGGCCGGCGGATATCACTCCGATCGTGAGGCGGGCGGGACGCAGCCCGTCATGCGGAGCGTCGGCGCCGGCCGGTGACTGCACCATCGCAGACGACCTCGCAGATTCTGATTCGTTCGTTCCGGTCCCGAGCGCGGGTACCGGACGGTCGCTGACGAGCCTAACTCACTCCTCGCGACGCCTGCGGCGCCCGCCCGGCGACGGCGAGGCCTGCAGCCGCGCCAACAGCTCGGCCACCGACTGTCCCCCGGTGTGCGCTCCGCCGCCGTCGTCCTCGGGCTCCGGTGCCGGTTCGGCAGGAGGTTCGGGCGCGACGTCCGGTGCGACGTAGTGGCGGCCGGCCGCCGGGGCGGCATCGTCACGGCGACGCCGCCCGACGTACTCGGACGGCGGTTCGGGCGCCGGCTCCCACTTCGGTGGCGGTGGTGGGGGCGGCGGGGCGGGGGGCGCGGGTGGCGGGGTGGGCGGCAGCCACGGCATGTGAGTTTCGGGGGCCGGCGGCGGCGGGGGCGGCGCCCACCGCGGCGGCGGCTCGGACTCGTCACGGTACCGGCGACGACGGCGCGGCTCCTCGGCGGGTGCCGGCTCCTCCTCGGGAGGCTGCGGGACCGCGGACACGTCGATGATCGGGCTCTCCACCGTGTCGGGCGGGCCGGGGTCGAGGTCGGGTGCGGGTTCGGCGGTGTCGACCCGGCTGCTGCTGACCCGCCCGGTGGTGTCGGCGCTCGGCGTCCACTCCTCCAGCGCCGGGGCACCGCCGCGCTCGCCGCCGATGGCGCGGTGGTGCGAGAGATCGGTGTCGAACAGGTACTCGAGATTGGCGCGCAGCGCCGCCAGTTCGGCGCGCAGCGCGGCCACCTCGTCGGCGGACTGCTCGCGCAGTTCGGCGGCCAGTTCCCGGCGCAGGTGAGACTCGACGGTCAGTTCATATTCGCGGCGCGCGGAGATCTCACGTTCGAGCTGCAGGTCGTAGACGAGCTTGAGGTCGCGCACCTTGGCCTGGTCGCTGTCGGACTGCCGGCGGTAGATCACCGACACGAACGCGGCCACGACCGCGGCCCACAGCGCGAGGATCACGGCCAGCTTGAGCAGTTCCACGCGGTTGGTGAACACGAGCGCCGAGCTGGCCGCGATGGCCAGCACCAGCAACACCGTCATCAAGATCCAACCCGGCCTTCGACCGCTGCGCCGAAGCCGGGCGCCGCGGGTCGGATCGATCATGGGCCGACTGTACCTGCCACTGGTCGTCTGGCGTGTCGACCGTCACGGCGATTCGACCGGCACCGATTCAGTTGTGCGCGGCGTCGGCGTCGCTCGGGGCGTCGTCGGGCGATTTGCAGCAATGCTGCAGCCACAACGCGGCGATCACCAGCACCAGCGCGCACAGGGCGGCCACCACGACCCCCGGCGTGTCCTCGGCGGCCACCCGCAACGTCGCGCGGCGCGGCAGCAGATAGACCGCCACGCCGACCCACCAGCCCAGCACCACACTGCCCATCCACGCCGACGCCTTGGCGATCACCACCGACCGCGCCACCGCGAGCGGATGCAGCCGATTCACCCCGACCCCGATGTCGCCGTCACGGATGCGGGCTCGGACGTAGAAGCCCCAGCCGGCCACGGCGACGGCGACCCCGAGCAGGGACATCCCCGTCCACAACGTGATCGGCGGGAACCACCGGTAGAGGATGCGCACCACCAGGTAGGCGACGACGGCCACCGCGGCGACCGCCGCGGCCAGGTCGCGGGCCTTGGTCGGACCCATCAGCGGATCACCAGCGTGAAATCGGTCCGTCGTACACCCGCGCGCTCGGCCGGGTCCAGCGCGGCCAGCAGCGTCGCCACGTCGGCGTGCCCGCCGTCGTGGGTGAGCGAGGCGTCGGGCTCCACCGCCAGCCACGGCACCAGCACGAACGCCCGCTGGTGGGCGTACGGGTGGGGCAACGTCAGGACGTCGTCGGCGACGGTGACCTCGATCCCGTCGGCACGGACCGTGACGAGGTCGACGTCGAGCGTCCGCGGCCCCCAGTGCTGGGTGCGGGTGCGTTGCGCGGCGTCCTCGATGTCGTGTGCCAGCCGCAGCCAGCCGTGCGCGTCGCGGCCGGGGTCCTCTGCCAGCACCACCGCGTTGAGGAACGGTCCCTGTTCGACACCACCCCAGGCGTCGGTCTCGTACACCGGGGACACCGCACGCGCCGCGGCGCCCAGGGCGTCGACGACCGACTGCAGATGGGCCAGTCGGTCCCCGAGGTTCGACCCGATCGAGAGCACGGTGGAGGTCACGGCGCGCCTCGTTCGCGGCGGGCGACCACCGCCACGTCGGCGAAGTCCAGCGGGATCGGCGCCGACGGCTTGTGCACCGTGACCTCCACGGCGTTGACGCGCTCGTCGGCCAGGACACCGTCGGCGATCTCGGCGGCGACGGTCTCGATGAGTTGGCGGGGCTGCCCGGCGATCACGGCGGCGGCCTGCTGGGCCAGCGCGCCGTAGTCCAGGGTGTCGGCGAGGTCGTCGCTCGCAGCAGCCGGACGCAGGTCCATCCACACCGTGATGTCGACGACGAAGTCCTGGCCGTTGCGGCGTTCGTGGTCGAACACGCCGTGGAAGCCGCGTACCCGCAGCCCGCGCAGCTCGATGCGGTCGGTCATGCGTGCTCTCCTGCCTCCTGCCAGGCGGCGGTGACGGCCAACGCGTCGACGGAGGCGCGCACGTCGTGCACCCGAACCCCCCAGGCGCCGTGCCATCCGGCCAGCGCGGAGATCACCGCGGTGGCGGTCTCCCGTCCGTCCGGCGGGCGCGGCGTGCCGTCGGGGCCGGCCAGCAGCGTGCCCAGGAACCGCTTGCGTGACGCCCCGACCAACACCGGGATGCCGGTGGCGACGAACTCGGGCAGCGCGGCCAGCAGCGCCCAATTGTGTTGTGCGGTCTTGGCGAAACCCAGGCCGGGGTCGATGATCAGCTTGGCCGGATCCACCCCGGCCCGCACCGCCTCGTCGACCGCGGCCAGCAGTTCGTCGCGCACCTCGGCGACCACGTCGCGGTAGTCGGGTACGGCGTGCGGCCGTTCCCGGCCGACCGAGCGCCAGTGCATCAGCACCCACGGCACCCCGGTCTCGGCGACCACCCGCACCATGTCGGGATCGGCGCGGCCCCCGGACACGTCGTTGACGATCGCCGCTCCGTTGGCCACGGCCGCTTCGGCGACCTTGGCGTGCATGGTGTCGATGCTGATGGTGATCGCTTGCTGGGCAAGCTCTTTGACGACCGGCAGCACCCGCGCGGTCTCGACGTCGGCGTCGATGCGCACCGCGCCGGGGCGGGTGGATTCGCCACCGACGTCGACGATCCCGGCGCCCTGGGCCACCAGGGCCGCACCGTGCTCGATCGCGCGGTCGCGGTCGAGGAACAAACCGCCGTCGGAGAACGAGTCGTCGGTGACGTTGACCACGCCCATCACGGTCACGCGCGGCGGCGCAGACGGCGGTATGTCGGCGAGGTTCACTTTCGCAGGATCAGTTCCAGAGCTTCGGCGCGAGATGCCTTGTCGGTCTTGAATTGTCCGCGCACCGCGGAGGTGGTGGTGACCGCACCGGGTTTGCGGATGCCGCGCATCGCCATGCACAGGTGCTCGGCCTCCATCACCACGATGACGCCCCGCGGATCCAACCGGCGCATCAGCGCGTCGGCGACCTGCGCGGTGAGCCGTTCCTGGACCTGCGGACGCTTGGCGTACAGGTCCACGACGCGGGCCAGCTTCGACAGGCCGGTGACGCGACCGTCCTCACCGGGGATGTAGCCGACGTGCGCCACACCGTGGAACGACACCAGATGGTGCTCGCAGGTGGAGTACATCGGGATGTCCTTGACCAGGACGAGTTCGTCGTGCTGCTCGTCGAACATCGTGGTGAGCACGTCGTCGGGATCGGTGTAGAGCCCGGCGAAGATCTCGCGGTAGGAACGGGCCACGCGAGCCGGGGTGTCGACGAGCCCTTCCCGGTCGGGGTCCTCACCCACGGCGATCAGCAGTTCGCGGACGGCGGCCTCGGCGCGCGCCTGGTCGAACTCCGCGAAACTCACCGAGGACGAGTTGTTGTGCGACCGCGTCATCGAAGCCTCCATTCAGTTGTCGGCAGGGCTAGTCCCGGCGCGGTGCGTCGTTGCGCCCGGAATCCCTGCCCGTGTCGTGACCAGGCTCAGTCTGGCCCGGGTACGGCTGCGGTTGGTACGGCGGGTAGGGCGGCTGCGGTGCGGCCTGACCCCATCCCGACGGCGGGTACCAGTACCCCTGCTGCTGGTGCGGCGGGGCGCCGTGCGGCTGCGGCTGCGGTCGGTGCTGTGGCGGCGGCTGCTGTTGCGGATGCTGCGGGGACGGCGGCCAGCCCGGCGCGTGCCAACCGGCGGGTGCGCCGTAGTCGGGCTGAGTGGGTCCGGCGGGGGCGCCGTTGGTGCCACCGTTCTTCGCGGCCGCCTCGGCGGCTTCCCTGGATGCCTGCGCGATCGCGGTCTTGAACGCCGGCTCGGGCACCGGTTTGGGCCACGGCTCGCCGCGTTCGATCGCCAGTTCGCCGGGCGTCTTGATCGGCGGCTTGTCCGACGGGATCCGGCCGCCGAAGTCGTCGAACATCGTCAGCCGCGGCCGCTTCTTGACGTCGGCGAAGATCTTCTCGAGCTCGTTGCGGTGCAGCGTCTCCTTCTCGAGCAGCTGTCCGGCCAGCGTGTCGAGCACGTCGCGGTACTCGGTGAGGATCTCCCACGCCTCGGTGTGCGCGGCCTCGATGAGCTTGCGGATCTCGTCGTCGATGTCGCGGGCCACCTCATGGCTGTAGTCGGCCTGGGTGCCCATGGTGCGGCCCAGGAACGGGTCACCGTGCTCGGTGCCGTAACGCACCGCGCCCAGCTTGGAGCTCATGCCGTACTCGGTGACCATGGCGCGGGCGATCTTGGTGGCCTGTTCGATGTCGGACACCGCACCGGTGGTGGGCTCACGGAACACGAGTTCCTCGGCGGCGCGGCCGCCCATCGCGAACACGAGCCGGGCGATCATCTCCGACCGGGTCATCAGGCCCTTGTCGTCCTCCGGGACGGCGACGGCGTGGCCGCCGGTGCGGCCGCGGGCGAGGATCGTGACCTTGTAGATCGGTTCGATGTCGGGCATCGCCCACGCGGCCAGCGTGTGACCGCCCTCGTGGTAGGCGGTGATCTTCTTTTCCTGCTCGCTGATGATGCGGCTCTTGCGGCGCGGCCCGCCGACGACGCGGTCGACGGCCTCTTCGAGGGCAGCGCCGGTGATCACGGTGCCGTTCTCGCGGGCCGTCAGCAGCGCGGCCTCGTTGATCACGTTGGACAGGTCCGCACCGGACATGCCGACGGTGCGCTTGGCCAGCCCGTCGAGGTCGGCGTCGGGTGCGATCGGCTTGCCCTGGGCGTGCACCCGCAGCACCGCGCGGCGGCCGGCAAGGTCGGGGCTGGACACCGGGATCTGGCGGTCGAAGCGGCCGGGCCGCAGCAGCGCCGGGTCGAGGATGTCGGGCCGGTTGGTGGCCGCGATCAGGATGACGCCCTGCCGGTCGCCGAAGCCGTCCATCTCGACGAGCAGCTGGTTGAGCGTCTGCTCGCGCTCGTCGTGGCCGCCGCCGAGGCCGGCGCCGCGCTGGCGGCCGACGGCGTCGATCTCGTCGACGAAGATGATGCACGGGCTGTTCTGTTTGGCCTGCTCGAACAGGTCGCGCACGCGGGAGGCGCCGACACCGACGAACATCTCGACGAAGTCCGAACCCGAGATCGTGAAGAACGGCACCCCGGCCTCGCCGGCGACGGCGCGCGCGAGCAGCGTCTTGCCGGTGCCGGGCGGGCCGTAGAGCAGAACGCCGCGCGGGATCTTGGCCCCGAGCGCCTGATAGCGGCTGGGGTTCTGCAGGAAGTCCTTGATCTCGTAGAGCTCTTCAACCGCCTCGTCGACGCCGGCGACGTCGGCGAACGTGGTCTTGGGCATGTCCTTGGACAGCATCTTGGCCTTGGACTTGCCGAACCCGAAGCCCATGCGGCCGCCGGTCTGCATGCGGGAGAACATCACGAACAGGCCGACGAGCAGCAGCAGCGGCAGCATGTAGATCAGCAGCGTGCCGAGCATGCTGGACTGGTTGACGACCGTCTTGATCGTGACGTTCTTGTCCTGCAACGCCTCGAACAGCGGCACGCCGTACCCGGTGGGGTACTTCGTGATGATCTGGGTGTTGTTCTCGGTCTCGTCGTTGCCGTTCTTCAGTTCGAGACGCAGCTGCTGTTCGCGGTCGTCGATCTGGGCGCTCTCGACGTTGTCGCCGCTGATCTGCGCCATCGCGACCGAGGTGTCCACGGGGTGGAATCCGCGGGTGTCGTCGCTGAAGTAGAAGAACGACCAACCGAGCAACAGCACCACGGCGATCACCGTGAGCGTGCGGATCACATTCTTGCGGTTCATGAGGGGGTGCGGTTCATCGATGTGTACAGCCGGCGGGACGGGCCCGCCAACAAATCCTTCCAATATGCGCAGCTGGAATAGTCAAGGCTACCGCTAGACCAACGATTGGCAGTTCCCGGAGGGAAAGGGAGGTGGCTGTGCAGTCGCGCATGGTGCGCACCAACGGCGTCTCGCTGCGCGTGCTCGAGGCCGGCCGGCGCGGTGATCCGGTGGTGGTGCTCTGCCACGGATTCCCCGAGCTGGCGTTCACCTGGCGCCACCAGATCCCCGCGCTCGCGGCCGCGGGCTACCACGTTCTGGCGCCTGACCAGCGCGGATACGGCGGTTCGGACAAACCGCTGGACGTCCCGGCGTACTCCGTGGACCAGCTGACCGCCGACGTGGTCGGGCTGCTCGACGACGCCGAGGCCGAGCAGGCCGTGCTCGTCGGGCACGACTTCGGTGCAGTGGTCGCGTGGGCGGCGCCGTTGTTCGCTCCGGACCGAATCCGCGCGGTCGCGGGTCTGAGCCTGCCGCCGGTGCCCCGCCCGACGGTGCCGACCACCGAGGCCTTCCGCCGCATCTTCGGCGACGAGTTCTTCTACATCCTCTACTTCCAGGAGACCGGCCCGGCCGATGCCGAGCTGGCGCGCGACCCGGCGACGACGTTTCGCCGGCTGTTCGGGATGGGAACCGGCGGCGGCGAGGTCGCCGCCGAGCCCGAGGGTTTCCTCGACCGCCTCCCCGAACCCGGCGGTCTTCCCGACTGGCTGTCGCAGGAGGAGTTCGACGTCTACGTCGACGAGTTCACCCGCGGTGGCTTCACCGCACCACTGAACTGGTACCGCTGCTTCGACCGCAACTGGGAGCTGACCGCCCGCACCCCCGCACCCACGGTCGACGTCCCGGCGTTGTTCATCGGGGGATCCGCCGACCCCACGCTGGCCTACACGCCGCGCCATCGCGTCCGCGAGGTCGTGACCGGTGACTACCGCGAGGCGATGATCGACGGTGCCGGGCACTGGCTGCCCGAGGAAAGGCCGGACGACGTGACACGCCTGCTGATCGAGTTCCTCTCGGACGTACACCGCGCCTGACTACTCTGCCGTGCATGCCGATCTCGTCTCCGGTCCGCCGAGCCAGGGGCCTCGCCGCCGCCGTACTGCTGATCGCCGCGCTGACCGCGTGTGACGCCCAGGCCGGGCCGACCCCGTCGCCGAGTTCGGACAGCCGGCAGGTCACCGTCGTCGGGGAAGGGCAGGTGCAAGGCACTCCGGACACCCTGACGGTGAACGCGTCGACGGAGACACTGGCCGCGGATGCCACCACCGCGATGGAGGAGACCAACACGCGGGGTCAGGCCATCATCGACGCCCTGGTCGACCTCGGCATCGACCGCGCCGACCTGGCGACCACCGAAGCGAGCCTGCAGCCGCAGTTCGGCGGCGCCGACAACACCACGATCACCGCCTACCGGGCCACCAATTCGCTGAACATCAAGATCCGCGACCTGGCCAAGGCGTCCGACGCGATCGGGCTGGTGGTCAGCACCGGCGGTGACGCGGCGCGGGTCAACTCGATCAGCTACTCGATCGACGACGAATCCCAACTGGTCCGCGACGCGCGCGCCCGCGCCTTCGAAGATGCCGAGGACCGCGCGCGGCAGTACGCGCAGCTGTCGGGACTGACGCTGGGCAAGGTCATCTCGATCAACGAGGCCGGCGGACCGACCCCGCCGGTACCGATGACGATGATGCCCGACGCACCGCGCGCGATGGAGGCCGCCGTTCCGCTGGAGCCCGGTCAGCAGAGCGTCGGGTTCTCGGTGACGGTGATCTGGGAACTGGTCTGACGGCGTCGGCCGCCGAATGAACGGTTTCTGACGGATTTTCGCCGATTCCTGTCAGAAAGCGTGCGTTCGGCGACTCAGCCGGCCGGTTCGACGAGCACCGGGATGCCGTTGAGCACCGCGGTGCCCGATAGCGGATCCAGCGTCGCGCCGTCGTTGAGCTGATTGACGTTGACACCCGGGGTTCGTGCGGCGACCCGCTGCCCGGTGCCGGCGCGGTCGTGGCCCCAGCCGTGCGGCAGCGACACCACGCCGCGGCGGATGCCGTCGTCGAGTTCGACCGGCACCACGAGTTCGCCACCGGGCCCCTTCACCCGGGCGGTGTCGGAGACACCGAGTTCGGCGGCGTCGGCCGGATGCAGACGCAGCGTGCACCGGTTGGTGCCACCGGCCAGCGCGGGCAGGTTGTGCATCCAGCTGTTGTTCGACCGCAGGTGCCGCCGCCCGATCAGCACCATGCCGGCCGGGGTGGAGGCCAGGACCGTCCGCAGTCGTTCGGTATCGGCGACCAGCGCCGGCGGGGCCAGTTCGATGCGGTCCGACTCGGTGCGCAGGACCTCGCGCAAGCGCGGCTGCAGAGGGCCGAGGTCGATACCGTGCGGGGCGGCGAGCAGCCGGGCCAGGGTCAGCCCGTCGGCGCGCGCGCCGAATGCCTCGCCGTAGGCGCCCAGCCGCAGCATCATGTCCAGGCGGCGCTCGTAGCCGCGGCCCGGTGGCAGCTGCGCGACGAGCTCGTCGACCGGCCGCCCCGCGACCGGCGAGGCGGGGTCGGCGGTCTCCTTGGCCAGCGTGGTGGCGATGACCTGCTCGTCGACCAACGCGGGGTCGGCGTCCTGCCCGATTCCGTAGAGCGCCATGGTGATTCGCGACAGGATCTCGGCCTCGTCGGGGCGGTCGCGCAGCGGCAGCGCGGGCGGCGAGTAGCGCGCGTTGTTGCGGATCGCCAACCCATTGAGCGCGAAGTCGAAGTGCGGGCTGCGTGACGGGGCCGGAGGCGGGAGCACCACGTCGGCGTGGCGGGTGGTCTCGTTGAGGTACGGGTCGACGCTCACCATGAAGTCGACGCCGGCCAGCGCGCGGTCCAGGCGGTCGCCGTCCGGAGCCGAGAGCACCGGGTTGCCGGCGATGGTGATCATCGCCTTGATCTGCCCGTCGCCGGGCGTCTCGATCTCTTCGGAGAGAGCGGCCACCGGCAGCTCGGAGAGCACCTCGGGATAGCCCGACACCCGGCTGTGCCAGCGACCGGTGCGCCATCCACGACCGCCGCGCTGCGGGCGCGGCGCCGGCGCGGTGGGCGAGAGCGGGAACATCGCGCCACCGGCCCGGTCCAGGTTGCCGGTCAGCACGTTGATCACGTCGACCAGCCAGTTGCCCAGCGTGCCGAACTCGACGGTGGAGGTGCCCATGCGGCCGTAGACGGCGGCGGTCGGTGCGGCGGCCAGTTCGCGGGCGAGATGGCGGATGGCCTCGGCGTCGACGCCGCAGTGCGACGCGACCGCGTCGGGTGCGAAGTCGCGCGCCAGGTCGCGCAGCTCGTCGAGGCCGGCCACCTCGTCTGACAGGTGGCGCAGGTCGGTGAGGTTCTCGTCGAACAGCACGTGCACCACGGCGAACAGCAGTGCGGCGTCGGTGCCCGGGCGCGGCGCGATGTGCACGTCGGCCAGTTCGGCGGTGCGGGTGCGCACCGGGTCGATCACGACCAGACGGCCGCCGCGTCGACGCAGCGCGCGCAACCGGCCGCCGAAATCCGGGGCGGTGGCCAGGCTGCCGTTGGACACCAACGGGTTGGCCCCGATGATCACCAGGTGGTCGGTGCGGTCCAGGTCGGGCACCGTGAACGCGACCGGGTTGCCGAACATCAGCCCGAGGGCGACGTGCTTGGGCATCTGGTCGAGCGTGCTGGCCGAGAACACCTGCCGGGTGCCCAGCGCCCGGATGATCAGCGGCGGGTACAGCGCCCCGGCGACGGTGTGCGCGTTGGGGTTTCCGAGATAGACACCGACCGAGGTCCCTCCGTGGGTGGCGATGACGTCGCCGAGCCCGGCGGCCACGGCGGCGAACGCCTCGTCCCACCCGGCCTCGGTGAGCACGCCGTCCCGGCGGATCAGCGGTCGGTTCAGCCGGTCGGGGTCGTTGTCGAGTTCACCGAAGCTCGCCCCTTTGGGGCAGATGAACCCGGCGCTGAACACATCGTCGCGGTCGCCGCGCGCGGCGGTGACACGGTCGGTGTCGATGGTCAGCGTGAGCCCGCAGGTGGCCTCACAGAACGGGCAGATCCTCAGCGCGGTGTCGGCCATGCCCGCATTGTGCGCTCATGCGTGCCCTTCGTACACCTTCGGTTCCAGTGTTCCGATGTACGGCAGGTCGCGGTACCGCTCGGCGTAGTCGAGGCCATAGCCGACGACGAACTCGTTGGGGATGTCGAAGCCCACGTAGGTGATGTCCACGTCGGCGCGCACGGCCTCCGGTTTGCGCAGCAGCGTGCAGACCCGCAGCGAACGCGGGTTGCGGGTGGCGAGGTTGCGCAGCAGCCACGACAGCGTCAGACCGGAGTCGACGATGTCCTCGACGATCAGCACGTCGCGGTCGTTGATGTCGCGGTCGAGGTCTTTGAGGATGCGCACCACACCCGACGAGGACGTCGACGAACCGTAGGAGCTGACCGCCATGAACTCCAGCTGCGTCGGCAGCGGGATGGCGCGGGCCAGATCGGTGACGAACATGACCGCACCCTTCAGCACGGTGATCAGCAGCAGGTCCTGGGCGCCCGGCTGGGTGAGCGCGTCGCGGTATTCGTCGGCGATCTGCGCGGCGAGTTCGGCGGTCTTGGACCGGATCTGGTCCTCGGACAGCAACACCGATTTGATGTCCCCGGAATACATTTCACCGGCCTGCGCAGTCACGGCCCCCAGCGTAGCCGGGTCCGATGGCGTCACCCGCCCGGGTGTCGGTCACACGGGTTCGCGGTACAGGTGCAGTCTGGCGTCCCGGCGGCCGGCGAACAGCCGCTGCCGGGGGGCGTCGCTGGGCACCGCCACCGCGCCCTGGCCGCGCCACGCCGTGACCAGCGCGTCGACGGCCCGGATGTGCAGCTCGGTCAACCCGGAGGCGCCGTTGGCGAGCAGCCAGCCGCGCAGCACGCGGCGCCGGATCGGTCCGGGCAGGGACGCCAGGGCGGCGACGTCGGGCTGCTCGTCGAGACCTGCCCGGGCGGCGTCGGCGATCTCGTCGAGAGTGTCGCTGTCCTCGCGCAGCGCGGTGGCGGTACGAGCCAGCGCCTCGGCCACCCCGCCGGCCAGGACGTCCTCGAGCAGCGGCAGCACCTCGGTGCGTAGCCGGACCCGCGTGTAGCGGGGGTCGGCGTTGTGCGGGTCCTGCCATGCGGTCAACCCGGCCTCGGCGCACGCGGCGGCCGTCACCGCGCGACGTACCCCGAGCAGTGGGCGACCCCACGGCGGGTCGTGGGGGCGCATCCCGGCGATCGATCGGGCGCCCGAACCACGGCCCAGCCCGAGCAGCACGGTCTCGGCCTGGTCGTCGAGGGTGTGGCCCAGCAGCACGGGGCGACCGTCGCGGGCACCGGCCAAAGCGTCGTAACGCGCGATGCGGGCCGCAGCCTCCGGTCCGCCGTACGTCCCCACCTGTACCGAAAGAATCTGGGCGGCAACGCAACCCACGGACAACGCCTGATCGCGCGCGGTGGCGGCGACGGTGTCGGATCCGGGCTGCAGACCATGGTCGACGATCAGCGCCACGGTCGGGCGCAGTGCGGCCGCGGCGACGGTCAACGCCAGCGAGTCGGCACCCCCGGACAGCGCGACGCACCAGGGACCGGCATCGGCTTCGTGGTCACGCGCGAACTGCGCGACCGCGGCGCGCACCTGCGCTACAGCACCCTGTCGATCCACCGCTGCGGCACATCGATCTCGGTGGGGCGCGGCAGGGTGTCGGCCTCGGACCACACGGCGTTGAAACGTGCCATGCCGACCTTGCCGACCACCTCGTCGACGAACGCCTTGCCGCGGGTGTACTGGCTCATCTTCGCGTCGACGCCCAGCAGTGCCCGCATGATCCGTTGCAGCGGAGACTGTTTGCGTTGCCGCCGCTGGTCGAAACGCGCACGGATGGTCGCCACGGTCGGCACCACCGCGGGTCCGACGGCGTCCATCACGTGCTCGGCGTGGCCCTCCAGCAAGGTGCCGAGCACCAGTAACCGGTCCAGCGCCGCGCGCTGCGGTTCGGACTGCACGGCTCGCAACAGTCCGAGCACCCCGGCCGAATCCGGTTCGGGGGCAGCGGATCTGCGTTGACGTACATACTCGGCCAGCCGCGACACCACCTGGGTGAGATCGTCGGCCGCGTCCTCGGTCAGCACCGCCAACGAGCTCGACATATGGTCGGCCAGCCAGGGATTCGCGCGGAACTGCACCCGGTGGGTGACCTCGTGCAGACAGACCCACATCCGGAAATCCGCGGGCACCAGCCGTAGTTGGCGCTCCACGGCGATGACGTTCGGGTACACCAACAGCAACTCGCCTCCGCCGGACGCGAACGGGTCGTACTGCCCCAAGATGCCCGACGACACGAACGCCAGCACCGCGGCGGTCTGCGCGCCCGCGATGCGACCGCTGATCGCACCGGGCTTGCCGTTCTCGTCGGCGCCGCCGGTCATCACCTTCATCGACTGGGTCGCCGCACGAATCCACTGCGGTCGGTCGACGATCCGGGCATCCGGGATCTGATCGCCCTCGATCAGCCCGGTGACCTCGCGCACCGGCATCTCCGCGGCGCGCGCCGACTCTGCGAGCTGTTCGACCGCCTGACGCCGGGTGTAGTCGGTGGCCGGCGGTTGCGGGCGCGCCAACCGCGCCCCGAGCGTGGCGGCCAGTTCCCAGTCGACGGCCCGGCCGACACTGAACGACGTCTTCGCCGACCGATTCACGTGCGACACCCGCATCCGCGCAGCGTGGCTGCGAATGCGTCCAGCGCGGTGCGTCCGGTGGGTCCGGCGTCGTTGGACAGCAACGCGAACGTCAGGACCCGGTCGTCGGCGTCGGTGACGATGCCGGCCAATGTGTTCGTCCCGGTCAGCGAACCGGTCTTGGCCCGCAGGTAGCCCGCGGCGTCGGTGTCCAGGTACCGGTAGGACAGCGTGCCGCTACCCCCGGCGATGGCCAGCAGGTCGACCAGCGGCCGCAACTCGGCCTTCTCGGAGCCCGTGGCGGCGGTCATCACCTCGTCGAGGGTGGCCGCGGTCAACCGGTCGTCGACCGAGAGTCCACTGGCGTCGAACAGCCGGGCTCCGGCGGTGTCGATCCCGGCGTCGTCCAGGGTCTCCAGGACGGCCTCGGCGGCGCCGTCGAAGCTCTGCGGTTTGCCCAGCGCGGCGGCCACCTCGCGGCCGATCGACTCGGCCATCACGTTGTCGGAGAAGTTCATCATGTCGCGCAGCCGCTGCATCAGCGGCGGCGACTGCACGGCGGCAATCTCGCGACCCCGGGCGGCCGACGGCAGCACCGTGACCGTGGCGGGATCCACCCGCAGCGCGGCGGCCAGCGCGCGGCCGGCGTCCAGTGCCGGGGTCTTGGAACGTCGTGACTCGACGCTGACCGGCTGGGTGCGACCGGCGTCGAGCATCACCGACTCGATCGGCGCGATGTCGCCGCCGTCGATGTCGAGCGGATCCCAACCCACGGCCATCGCGGGCCCGCGGTAGGCACTGATGTCGACCTGCACGGTGTCGACCTCGACGCCGCTGCGGCGGATCTGATCGGCCAGGTCGACGATGCGCGCGGCGTCGCGGTACCAGGTGTCCTCGCCGTGCGGGGCGGCCGACAACGTCTGGTCACCGCCGCCCACGAGGACCACGACGCCGGGCGAGGGCGTCACCACCCGGGTGGTGAGCCGGTCCTGCCGGTCCAGTGCCAGCAGCGCGGCCGCGGCGGTCATCGTCTTGTTCGTCGACGCCGGCTGCATCGGGACGCGCGCATCCTGTTCCCACAGCACCTCGCCGCTCATCGCGTCGGACACGCGGCCGGTGAACTTCCCCAGGTCGGGATTGGCGAGCACGGGCGCCAGCGCCGCGGCCAGACCGCGTTGTGTCGGCTTGGCGGCCGAGTCGGTCACCGGGACCACGCCGGGCTGCGCGGACGCCGGCGCCGGAGCGGGCGGCGCGGCGACCTGGTTCCCAGGCTGCCGGGCCGCGACGACGGCGGCGGCGGCAACGACGGTCACCAACAGCACGGCTACCACGCCGAGGATGACGTAGGTGGATCGTCGCCACCGAGTGGGCCGCATGTAGTGCAGGGTATCGCTCGTCTACTGTTAACCCGCGCCGTCGACAGACGGCCCCTTGACATTGCAGAGCACAAACCACACCTAGGAGTTGCGGCGGTGCAGTTCGACGTCCTCATCGAGATCCAGAAGGGGTCACGCAACAAGTACGAGGTGGACCACGACACCGGCAAGGTGAAGTTGGACCGCTACCTGTTCACCTCGTTCGGCTACCCGACGGATTACGGCTACATCGAGGACACCCTCGGTGAGGACGGCGATCCGCTGGACGCGCTGGTGCTGCTGCCCGAGCCGGTGTTCCCGGGCTGCATCGTCGAGGCGCGTCCGGTCGGCATGTTCCGCATGACCGACGAGGCCGGCGGCGACGACAAGGTGCTCTGCGTGCTGGCAGACCCGCGCTGGGACCACATCCAGGACATCGGCGACGTCAACCAGCACGAACTCGACGCCATCAAGCACTTCTTCGTGCACTACAAGGACCTCGAGCCGGGCAAGTACGTCAAGGCCGCCGACTGGGTGGGCCGCGAAGAGGCCGAGGCCGAGGTCAACCGGTCGATCGAACGGTTCAAGACCTCCGGTCACTGAGCTTTCTGACCACAGACATCACAGATCGCGACTTTTTGCAGCGGAAGTGCGAGAGGGCCGCCGAAAAGCGTCGATATCTGTGACAGAAGTGACGGGCAGCGGCCCTCAAGCGACAAATTTGCGTGCCCGTAACACGGCGTAACGCCGCCGTGCTCTGCGGTTCCGATCATTACGGGGTGCTGCTGCATCAGGGGATCGGACTCGATGCGTTCAACGCCCTGCCGTTGCGCCGGGCCGTGCACTGCGTCTTCGAGTGCTGCTACAGCGTGCCGCTGGCCGCCGACCTGGCGCGGGCCCGGCCGTTCGAGAGCCACGAGGACCTGTTCCGATGCGCCGACGAACTGCTGTTCGGCCTGAGTGAGGAGTCGATCGACTCGATCCTGCAGGCCTACCCGGACGTCGGCCGGCGCCCCGGCAGCGAGAAGTCCGCGGCCGAGCAGTGTGCCATCACCCACGACTGCCTCACCGTCAAAGCCGAGCTGGCCGCCGCCTCGAAGGCCTACCTCGAACATTTCGGCTTCGGCTTCGTGATGTTCGTCAACGGTTACGGCGTCGACGGCGTGCTGGCCGCGATGCGCGACCGCCTGCACAACGACCGCGACACCGAACGCAAGGTGGTGCGCAACGAGCTCGCGCGCATCAACCGCACGCGCCTGGAACGCATGCTGGGGCCCGAGGGCGGCTACGACAACTGGTGACTCACCGAGCGGGTGAGCGCAGCGGCAACCGGTCCAGCACTTGGCGGCTCAGCGCCACGACGTCCTGCTGCGGCGTCGCCGCGATCAGCGTGACCCCGTCGGCCACCCCTGCCGAATCGATGTCGGCGATCAGTCCGACCAACCCGTCGACCGTGCCCGCGTACTGCACGGTGCCGGGCGCCGCGGCGCCGATCGCGCGGCGCGCCGCCCGGTAATCGTCGGCGACGGCCACCGCGACGTCGAGCACCGCCGCAGGGCCGCCGACCTGATCGCGGACGCGGCGGCACGCGCGCCGGGCCTGCTGCAAGTCGCTCGCGCTGACCCGGACGATCCTCTGATCGTCGCCGTCGGTCAGCTCGCTGAAACCGGTGTCGTCGAGAACGAAGAGGCGCACGCGGTCACGTTAGGCAGGCGGCCGGGCACCAGCCACGGTTGGGATCACCGCGAACCGAATCAGCGCGGCGAACCCGAATCCGGTGTCGGCTCGGGCTCCGGTTTCGGCTTGCCGCCGTTGCGCACATCGTGGACCCGGGTCTTGTAGAGGCTGGCCGCCGTGGTGATCAGCAGCGTGACGATGATGACGCCCAGCGAGGCCAGGGTCGGGATCTCCGGTACCGGGACGTGCTCGCCGCCGTTGATGAACGGCAGCTCGTTCTCGTGCAACGCGTGCAGCAGCAGCTTGATCCCGATGAAGCCCAGGATGAACGCGAGCCCCTGCGACAGGTAGACCAGCCGCTTGAGCAGGTCACCGAGCAGGAAGTACAGCTGCCGCAGACCCATCAGCGCGAACACGTTGGCGGTGAACACCAGGTACGGCTCCTGGGTCAGACCGTAGATGGCCGGGATGGAGTCCAGCGCGAACAGCAGGTCGGTGGTGCCGAGCGCCACGATCACCAGGAACATCGGCGTCATCACCCGCGAGCCGTTCTCCCTCACCCACAGCTTCAGCCCGTCCCAGGTGTCGGTGAACTTCAGCCGCTTCCGCGCGAACCGCACCACCGCGTTCTCGGCGTCGTCGTCGTGGTCGGTGTCGCGGACCAGCTGGATCGCGGTGTAGATCAGGAACGCGCCGAACAGGTAGAACACCCACGAGAACTGGTTGATGGCCACCGCACCCAGCGCGATGAAGATGCCGCGGAAGATCAACGCCAGGATGATGCCGACCAGCAGCGCCTGCTGCTGGTAGATCCGCGGCACCTTGAAGCTGGCCATGATGATCAAGAAGATGAACAGGTTGTCCACCGACAGGCTGTACTCGGTCAGCCAGCCGGCGAAGAACTCCAGCCCGTACTGGCTGCCGTGGAAGAACCAGGTCCACAGACCGAACGCGATGGCCAGCCCCACATAGAAGCTCAGCGCGACCGTGGTCTCACGCCGCGACGGTTCGTGCGGCCGCCGGCCGATCACGATCACATCGAAGAGCAGGATCGCGATCGTCACTGTGAGCGTGATCGCCCACTCGAGCCCGCTGACGTTCAAATTCAACCTCCGGTCGCCGTCTCAACGCCGGAGGTCTCTTCCACCGCCCGAGTCGGGCGGCCCGCGATACCGGTCGTCCGACGACGGACGACGTGATGACGACACCGCGGCGAAGGAATACTCCCCTCCAATCGGGACATTCTGCCAGGACTGCCCGACACGCTCACTTCGGACCGCCCGGGCACAACAACCCGCCGGAGACGCCTAGGGTCTGTACCCGTGACAGCAGCGGATTTCACGCCGCAGATTCCGGCGCAGTTCCTCCTGTCTGGGCAGGCGCCCCCGTCGCGCACCCTCATCGACATCCTGTACGACACCGCGCGCCGTTTCCCCGAGGCGCCGGCCCTCGACGACGGCGAGGTGCAGTTGACCTACGCCGAGATGCTGGCCGACATCGAGGAGAGTGTGGCCTGGCTGGCCGCCCGCGGAATCGGGCGCGGCGACCGGATCGGGATCCGCATGCCGTCGGGCAGCTACGCGCTCTACGTCGCGATCCTGGCCACGATGGCCGCCGGCGCCGCCTACGTCCCGGTCGACGCCGACGACCCGCCGGAGCGCGCCGAGCTGGTGTTCACCGAGGCCGACGTCGTCGCCGTGATCACCGAGCGCGGCTTGATCCGCGGGCCCGGCGCCTCGCGGGGGTGGCGCGCTGCGTCCCCGCTGAGCCGCGACGACGCGTGGATCATCTTCACCTCCGGGTCCACGGGCACCCCGAAGGGTGTCGCGGTGACCCACCGCAGCGCCGCGGCGTTCGTCGACGCCGAAGCCACCCTGTTCTGCCGGGACGCGCCGCTGGGTCCCGGCGACCGGGTGCTGGCCGGCCTGTCGGTCGGGTTCGACGCGTCGTGTGAGGAGATGTGGCTGGCCTGGCGGCACGGCGCCTGCCTGGTGCCCGCGCCGCGGTCGCTGGTGCGCAGCGGCATGGATCTGGGGCCGTGGCTGGTGGCCCGGGACATCACCGTGGTGTCGACGGTGCCGACGCTGGCCGCGCTGTGGCCGCCGGAGGCGCTGGAATCGGTGCGGCTGCTGATCTTCGGCGGCGAGGCGTGCCCGCCGGAGCTGGCCGAGCGGCTGGCCGGCGGCACGGACGGCGCCGGCCGCGAGGTGTGGAACACCTACGGGCCGACCGAGGCCACGGTGGTGTCGTGCGCGGCCCGCCTGACGGGTGACGGTGCGGTCAGCATCGGGTTGCCGCTGCCGGGCTGGGATCTCGCGGTCGTCGACGCCACCGGTGAACCGGTCGGCATCGGGGAATCCGGCGAACTGGTCATCGGTGGGGTCGGTCTGGCCCGCTACCTCGACCCCGACAAGGACGCCGAGAAGTTCGCCCCGATGCCGTCGCTCGCGTGGAGCCGCGCCTACCGCAGCGGCGACCTGGTGCGTCTCGAGGACGACGGACTGTACTTCCTCGGCCGCGCCGACGACCAGGTCAAGGTCGGTGGCCGACGCATCGAGCTCGGCGAGGTGGACACCGCGCTGCTCAACCTGCCCGGTGTCTCCGGCGGCGCGGCGGCGGTGCGCCGCACCCGTGGCGGCACACCGGTCCTGGTCGGCTATGTCGTGGCTGCCGATCCGGCCGACTTCGACGTCGCCGCGGCGCGCGCGGCGCTGGCCGACCGCCTGCCCGCCGCGTTGGTGCCGCGCCTGGTCCTCGTCGACGAACTCCCCACCCGCACGTCGGGCAAGGTCGACCGCGACGCGCTGCCCTGGCCGGTCGGCGACGACCGCGACCCCGACTCCGCCGATCTGGCCGGGACCGCGGGCTGGCTGGCCGGTCTGTGGCGTGACGTGCTCGGAGCGCCGGTGGACGGGCCCCAGGCCGATTTCTTCGCCCTCGGCGGCGGATCCCTGGCCGCGGCGCAGCTGACCGCCGCACTGCGGGGGCGCTATCCGCACGTGACCGTCGCCGACCTCTACGACCACCCGCGGCTGGGCTCGCTGGCGGCCTACCTCGACGAGATGGCCCCGGCGCCGGAGGTGACGCCGCGGACGGTGGCCCCGGTGCCCCGCTGGTCGCAGGCGGTGCAGGTGCTCGCGTCGCTGCCGTTGGCCGTGCTCTCGGGCGCGCAGTGGGTGGTCTGGCTGCTGTTGGCCAACAACGTCGCCGCCGCACTGGATCTGGTGGGCTGGGCTCGCCCGGTCAGCTGGTGGTGGGTGCTGGCCGGCTTCCTGGTGTTCGTCACACCGCTGGGCCGCATGGGTATCGCGGCGTTCGGCGCGCGGATCCTGGTGGGCAGCCTGGCCCCGGGCACCTACCGGCGCGGCGGTTGGGAGCATCTTCGGGTGTGGCTGGCCGAACGGCTGGCCGCGGCCAGTGGCGCGGAGAACCTGGCCGGCGCCCCGTGGTTGGTGTATTACGCTCGCGCGCTGGGCAATTCGGTCGGCCAAGGGGTGGACCTGCATTCCGCCCCACCGGTCACCGGGATGTTGACGCTCGGACACCGCTGCTCGATCGAACCCGAGGTCGACCTGTCGGGGTACTGGATCGACGGCGACTCGTTCCACGTCGGGCCGATCACCGTGGGCAACGACGCCGCCGTCGGTGCGCGCACCACGTTGCTGCCGGGTGCGGTCGTCGGCAAGAACGCCGCGGTGGCGCCCGGATCGGCGGTGGTCGGCAAGGTCAAGAACGCCCAGTACTGGAAAGGGTCGCCGGCGGTGAAGTCCGGCAAGGCCCGGCACCCGTGGCCGGACCATCGTCCACCGCGGGCCGCGCAGTGGGCGCTGGTCTACGGCGTGACGTCGATGCTGCTGGCCGCGCTGCCGTTGATTGCGCTGGCGTCGGGTCTGGCAGTGCTCGGGTGGGCGGTGCGCGGCACCGAGACGCTGACCGCCGCGGTGACACCGGCGCTGCTGTGGCTGGCGCCGGCGACGCTGGCCACGCTGGTCGTCTACGCAACGCTGACCGTGCTCGGGGTGCGGGCGCTCGCGGTCGGTCTGACCGAGGGCTATCACCCCGTGCGCAGCCGCTGCGGCTGGCAACTGTGGGCCACCGAACGCCTGATGGACGCGGCCCGCAACTACCTGTTCCCGATCTATGCGAGCCTGCTGACCCCGGTGTGGCTGCGCGTGCTCGGCGCGAAAGTCGGTCGCGGCACCGAGATCTCGACCGTGCTGTTGATCCCGAAGTTCACCGTCGTCGAGGACGGTGCGTTCCTGGCCGACGACACCATGGTGGCGTCCTACGAACTCGGCGGCGGCTGGATGCACGTGGCACGGGCCACGGTCGGCAAGCGCGCCTTCCTGGGCAACTCGGGGATCACCCAGCCCGGCCGGCGGGTGCCCGACGACGGTCTGGTCGCGGTGCTCTCGGCGACGCCCACCAAGGCCAAGACCGGTTCGTCCTGGCTGGGCAGCCCGCCGGTGCGGTTGCGGCGCAGGCCCACCGCGGCCGACGCGCTGCGCACCTTCTCCCCGCCGACCCGGTTGAAGACTCTGCGCGCGACGGTCGAGACCTGCCGGGTGGTGCCGGTGATCGTGACGTTCGCCCTCGGAGTGGCGGTGCTCGGCACGCTCCAGGCCATTGCCGGGCACCTCGGCTGGTGGTGGACCGTCGCGGCCACCGGTGTGGTGCTGCCGGCCGCCGGCGCGGTGGCCGGCGCGGTGGCGGTGGTCGCCAAATGGCTTGTGGTGGGGCCGATCCGGGCCGGTGAACATCCGCTGTGGTCGTCGTTCGTGTGGCGCAACGAGGTCGCCGACACGTTCGTCGAGACCGTCGCGGCCCCGTGGTTCGCGCGGGCGGCGGCCGGAACCCCGGTGATGAACATCTGGCTGCGCGCCCTCGGGGCGAGAATCGGCCGGGGAGTCTGGTGTGAGACCTACTGGCTGCCCGAGGCCGATCTGGTCACCCTGGGCGACGGATCCACGGTGAACCGCGGCTGCGTCGTGCAGACCCACCTGTTCCACGACAGGATCATGCGGATGGACACCGTCACCGTCGAGGACGGCGCCACCCTCGGCCCGCACTGCATCGCGCTGCCGGCCGCCCGCATCGGCGCGGGCGCCACGGTGGGCCCGGCCTCGTTGGTGATGCGTGGCGACGAGGTCCCGACATCGACCCGCTGGCAGGGCAACCCGATCGCACCGTGGACCCCGCGCCGCAAGAAGGACACCGGCAACGGCGGCAAATCCAAGAAACGTTCGGGGGCGTGAAGGTGCGCCGGGGCGCCAAGAGTTCGGCGCCGGTCATCGACCCCTATCTGCCCGGCGTCGGCAATTTCGGGTACCGGGTGTCGCGCTATGACCTCGACCTCGACTACAAGGTGGCCAGCAACCGGCTCGGCGCCACCGCGACGATCACGGCGATCACCCTCGCCGAGCTGAAGTCGTTCACCCTCGATCTGTCGGGGGTGCTGACCGTGTCGAAGGTGACGGTCAACGGCGCCAAACCCGCGCAGTTCCGCACCGCGGCGAACAAGCTGCACATCACGCTGGCCGCCGAACTGCCCGCCGGTGCGGCGATGACCGTCGTGGTGCGTTACGGCGGCAACCCGCGTCCCGTCCGAACCATGTGGGGCGCTGTGGGATTCGAGGAACTGACCGAAGGGGCGTTGGTCGCCGGGCAACCGAACGGGGCGTCGTCGTGGTTTCCGTGCGACGACCACCCAGCCGCGAAGGCCAGCGTCGGGATCCGCATCGCTACCGAGAGCCCGTACTTCGCGCTGGCCAACGGCATGTTGGTCAGCCGACGGGCCCGGGCCGGGATGACGACGTGGGTCTACGAACAGTCCGAACCGACCTCGACGTATCTGGTCACGCTGCAGATCGGGCCCTACCGCCGCCACCGGATGACCAAGAACGGTGTGGAGATGGCCGCGGTGCTGCCCGAGCGACTGCGCGCGGCGTTCGATCACGATTTCGCCCAACAACCGAAGATGATGAAGTTGTTCGTCGAGTTGTTCGGCCCGTATCCGCTGTCGAGCGGCTACACCGTGGTGGTCACCGACGACGAACTCGAGATTCCCCTTGAAGCGCAGGGAATTTCGATCTTCGGCGCCAACCATTGCGACGGGAAGGGCTCGGCGCAGCGGCTGATCGCCCACGAATTGGCCCACCAGTGGTTCGGCAACTCGGTCACCGCGCAGCGTTGGCGCCACATCTGGTTGCACGAGGGCTTCGCGTGTTACGCGGAGTGGTTGTGGTCGCAGCACAGCGGGGCCCGCAGCGCCGACGAACTCGCCCGTCACTACTACGACAAGCTGGCCGCCTCGCCGCAAGACCTGGTGCTGGCCGACCCGGGCCCGAAAGACATGTTCGACGACCGCGTCTACAAGCGCGGCGCATTGACGTTGCACGCACTGCGTAAACACCTCGGAGACACAAATTTCTTTGCGCTGCTGCGTGATTGGACCACCCGCTACCGGCATTCCACCGCCGTCACCGACGACTTCACCGGGCTGGCCGCGCAGTACTCGGACTCGTCGCTGCGGGCGCTGTGGCAGGCCTGGCTGTACTCCGAACAGTTGCCGCCACTGGACGAGTGGGCGTGACCGACGCCACCGCCGGGCCCACCGGCGCGGTCACCCGCGGCAGCGTGGTCCGCGTCGGGGCCGCCACGGCGTTGTCGGCGCTGTGCGGGTATGCGGTGCTGTATCTGGCCGCGCGCGATCTCGAGCCGGCCGGGTTCTCGGTGTTCGGGGTGTTCTGGGGCGCGTTCGGGCTGGTCAGCGGCGCCGCCTTCGGGCTGCTGCAGGAGACCACCCGGGAGGTGCGTTCGGCGCCCTACGCGCCGGCCGCCGCAGAACGCACCCGCCCCATCGGGGTGGCCGCCGGGGTCGCTGTGGCAGCGGCCGTCGCGGTCGCTGCGACGGCCCCGTTGTGGGCCGGGCGGGTGTTCGTCTCAGAGCAGGGGCTCAGCATCGCGCTGCTGTGCTTCGGTCTGGCGGGTTTCTGCCTGCACACCACGGTGCTGGGGTTGCTGGCCGGGCTGGACCGGTGGTCGCACTACGGCGCGCTGATGGTCGCCGACGCCGGCCTGCGGGTGGTGGTGGCCGCGGCGGGCTTCGCGATGGGCTGGGGCCTGGGCGGTTACCTGTGGGCGAGCGTGGCCGGTGCGTGGGCCTGGCTGCTGATGCTCGCGGTGTCGCCGACCGCGCGGGCGGCCGCCGTCCTGCGCACCCCCGGCGGGACCCGCGCATTCTTGCGCGGCACCGGACACTCGATCGCGGCGTCGGGGGCGTCGGCGGTACTGGTGATGGGCTTCCCGGTGCTGTTGCAGGCGACCTCCGAGGAGTTGGGCGCCGCGGGCGGCGTGGTGATCCTGGCGGTGACCCTGACCCGCGCGCCGCTGCTGGTGCCGTTGACCGCCATGCAGGGCAACCTGATCGCGCATTTCGTGGACCGGCGCGCGCACCGGTTGCGGGCCCTGGTCGCCCCGGCCGCGCTGGTCGTCGTGGTGGGCTCGACGGGCGTGGTGCTGGCCGGGACGTTCGGGCCGTGGCTGCTGCGCACGGCGTTCGGCGCGCAGTATCAGGCCGACGGTGCGCTGCTGGCGTGGCTGACCGCCGCGGCGGTGGCCATCGCGCTGCTCACGGTCACCGGCGCGGCCACCGTGGCAGCGGCGCTGCACCGTGCCTACGCGGCCGGCTGGGTGATCGCGACAGTGGTCGCTGCGCTGCTCCTGCTGCTGCCGACGGGTCTGGAGGTCCGCACGGTCGTGGCGCTCCTGTGCGGTCCGCTGCTGGGCATCGTCGTGCATCTGGGGGCACTCGTTACGGTGACATACCGACGCTCTGCGAACCCCACGCCCTGACGACCTCGACGACGAAGGAGACACCGTGACCTGGTTGGTGACCGGCGGTGCCGGATACATCGGCGCGCATGTGGTGCGGGCGCTGCGGGGCGCGGGGCTGCCCACTGTGGTGATCGACGACCTGTCGACCGGCCTGGTGCGGTTCCTCCCCGACGGCGTGCCGTTCGTGCAGGCCAACCTCCTCGACGGTGAGGTCGTGCGCGCCACCCTGGACACCTACGACGTCACCGGGGTCATTCACATCGCCGGCTACAAGTACGCCGGCGAATCCGTGCAGCGGCCGTTGCACACCTACGAGCAGAACGTCTCGGCGATGGTCACGCTGCTCAACGCCACCACGGCGGCCGGCATCGACCGGTTCGTGTTCTCCTCGAGCGCGGCCACTTACGGCACCCCCGCCACCGAGGACGTCGACGAACGTACCGCCACCCGCCCGGAGTCGCCGTACGGGGAGAGCAAGCTGATCGGCGAATGGCTGCTGCGCGACGTCGGCGCCGCCACCGGGCTGCGGCACACCAGCCTGCGGTACTTCAACGTCGTCGGGTCCGGGTCCGACGACGTGTTCGACGTCAGCCCCTTCAACCTGTTTCCGCTGGTGTTCGACATGCTCCTGCGGGGGCAGAACCCTCGCATCAACGGCGACGACTATCCGACCCCGGACGGCACCTGCGTGCGTGACTACGTCCACGTCTCCGACATCGCCGCCGCGCACGTCGCCGCGGCCCGCCGACTCGACGAAGGCCGGCCCATCGAACCCCTCTACAACCTGGGCAGCGGGTCGGGCACCTCGGTGCGCGAGATCATGACCACCATGCGGGACGTCACCGGCGTCGATTTCGAACCGGAGGTGGCGCCGCGCCGTCCCGGCGACCCGGCCCGCATCGTCGCCAACGGCGACCTCGCCGCCCGTGACCTGGACTGGCAGATGCGTCACTCGCTGACCGACATGGTCGCCTCGGCGTGGTCGGCACGGCAGGCCGCTGGGGCGTCGTATCCGACCGCGAGGACGGCCCCCTGACGGGCGCGCGTAACTGGGTCGCCCGCACCGCATTCGCGCTCATCGCGCTGCACCTGGTGGTCCGGGCGGTGCTGGCGTTCGGCGGCTACTTCTACTGGGACGACCTGATCCTGGTCGGGCGCGCCGGCACGCAGCCGCTGCTGTCGCCGGGTTTCCTGTTCGACGACCACGACGGGCACGTGATGCCCGGCGCGTTCCTGGTCGCCGGGGCCATCACCCACCTTGCGCCGCTGGACTGGGTGGGGCCTGCGACAAGCCTGGTGGTTCTCGCGTTGCTCGCCGCGCTCGCGCTGCTGCGGGCGTTGTGGGTGATCCTGGGTTGGCGGCCGGTGCTGTTGCTGCCCTTGACTTTTGCGTTGTTCACCCCGTTGGCGGTGCCGTCGTTCGCGTGGTGGGCCGCCGCGCTGAACGCACTGCCGATGGTCGCGGCGCTGGCGTGGGTGTGCGCCGACGCAATCCTGCTGGTGCGCACCCGGCAGGCGCGCTACGCGGTGTCGGGTGGGCTGGTGTATCTAGGTGCGTTGCTGTTCTTCGAGAAGTCGGGGATCATCCCGTTCGCGGCGTTCACCGTGGCTGCGCTGTACTTCCATGTCACCGGCACCGCGACGGTACGTGAGGTGTGGCGGCGCGGCGTGCGCCTGTGGGCGGCGTGTGCCGCGCTCACCCTGGCGTGGATCGGCGTCTATCTCCTGGTGGTCGACCAGCAGCGGTGGAGTTTCGATCTGGCGATGACGTGGGATCTGTTGGCGCGCTCGGTGACCCACGGCATCGTGCCCGGGCTGGTCGGCGGCCCCTGGGACTGGCAGCGGTGGGCGCCGGCGTCACCGTGGGGCACTCCCGGGGTGCCGGTGATGGCACTCGGCTGGGCCGTCCTCGGTGCGGTGCTCGTGCTGGCGCTGGTACGCAAGCAGCGCATCGCACCGGTGTTGCTGGCAGCCGTCGGGTATGTGGTGGCCTGCCAGGTCCCGATCTATCTGATGCGGTCGTCGCGGTTCACCGCGCTGGAGCTGGCGCAGACGCTGCGCTACCTACCCGACCTGGTGGTGATGCTCGCGTTGTTGGGTGCCGTCGCGCTGTGCGCACCCAACCGGCCGGGCACCGAGCGGCTGGACTGCTCGACGCGCCGGACGGTGCTCGTGGTCTGCGTCGCAACGGCATTCGTGGCCAGCAGCCTCTACTCGACGGCGACGTTCCTGACCAGCTGGCGCGACAACCCGACCCGGACCTACCTGCAGAACGCGCAGGCCGGACTGGCCGACGCGCACCGATCCTCCGACGCGCCGATGCTCGACCAGGAAGTCGATCCGCTGGTACTGCAGCGGGTGGCCTGGCCGGAGAACCTGGCCTCGCACATGTTCGCGCTGGTGCGTGAACGTCCGGAGTTCACCTCGGCGACAACGGATCTACGCATGTTCGATTCGCAGGGCCGCGTCGTGGACGCGCTGGTGACGTGGGTGCGGGCCATCCGGCCCGGCCCCGACCCGCGGTGTGGGTATCTGGTGCAACCCGACTTCCCGGCCGTCCTGCCGTTGGACGGTCCCCTGCTGCCTGCGGACTGGACGGTCGAGATCAACTATCTGGCCAACAGTGACGGCTCGATGATGCTGGCACTGAACGAGGGCGACGAGGTGAAGGTGCCGGTGCGGCCGGGACTCAACCGCGTGTACGTGCGGGTGCCCGGCGCCGGGGATGCCATCACGGTGCGGGCCTCCACCGCCGCGCTGTCGGTGTGTGTCGCCGCCGGGCCGGTGGGGTTCCTCGCCCCGCGCTGATCACGTGCGACGCTGGACCGAGGACCGACACACGTGAAGAGGGATACCGCATCTTCCGGGAGCTGCTGCCCGGCGTGCTGCCCGACGACGACCCGGTGCGCAGCGGCGGCTTCGGCGACGAACTGCTCGAGCTCGGTATCGACAACGTGTTCGCGCGGCTGTGGGGGCGCGACGGACTGAGCCGGCGCGACCGCAGCCGAGGAATTGTCAATACCTGTGGATCGGCGTGTTTCAGGCGACCTCCGTTCCGGCTTGCTGATCGCCGTCTGAGGGCGGT